>JALGZP010000048.1 GCA_025774845.1 bacterium | reverse complement strand
ATAATTCACGCTCGCGCCCAGCACGAGTTCGCCCGTGGCCGAGTCCTCGAGGAAGAGCTGACACCTGCCGACACCCATCACCTTCGAGATCATGTCGGCGACCAGAGCAAGCATCCTCTTGAGCTCGGGTCTTGAAGTCATTATCTCAAGCATCAGGTCGGAGGGCAGGATCGCGCGCTTCTCCTTCCCGAAGAGCACTACGAGACTCCAGGATGAAGGATCGTGGGTTTCCGCCCAGATACGACCGCCGTGTCTGAATACTATGTTCTTGGCAACCTGGAGCGTGAGCCCCAGCGAGCCTGCATCCGTCGGGATCGCTTCTCTACCCGACACCGCGCGTACAACGGACTCGACCTCGAGGCTCGCCGGCGAGGGGGCAATCGATATCCTCGTCGTGAGGAAACTCTGGTCCTCATCAAGCGTGATGCGGAGTCGTGTATCCTCCTTCGCAAACCCGATCGCGGCCTCGAGCAGGTTTCTGAAGAGCAGGAAGATCATACCCCGGTCGACCCGGGCGTGCGCGAGATCGGGAGGCGCGTCAACGACGACCTCCACCCGATGATCCACGTACAATGGTTCGAGAACCGTGCAGACGTCCCTCAGGATATCCGCTATGTTGGTCTCTTCCACCCTCAGATCACCTTCCCCGAATTCCATTCTTGAGAGATCTATCACGCCGTTTACCGTGTTGAGAAGTTTGGCGGTTTCTTCAACCACCGCACCGAGGAATTTCTCCTTGAGCCTGAAAGCCTGGTCATCCAGCCTGTTGAGTACGGTCTGGGAGTAGGTCTTTATTGCATCGAGCGGTACACGCATCTGGCTGGTTACCGCTGATATGAATTCGGCCTTGAGCCTGTCCGCGCCGATCAGCTCCTTGTGCGCCGACTCGAGTTCTTCGAGCTTCTTCTTGAGCTCCCGGCGGAGGCGTGTCTGTCTTATAGATGCAGCCGCATGATTGGCAAGGATCGTAAGCAGCATCAGATCGCGGTCGCCGAACTTCTTGTCGTGAGTATCGCCGACATAGAGTATCCCGAACACTTCATCGCCGGTGGCAAGCGGGACGGCCATTATCGATTGGAGTTTTCCGATCTTGACAGCCGAGGAGTCACGCGATCTCGGATCGGTCTGGGCGCCGTTTACAACGAGCGGGTGACCGGTTGAGAGTACCTGGTCGGTCATTCCACCTTTGCGGACCCGCCACCTGAGGTTTCGCTTGAACTCCTGGCTTATGCCCTTGGTCACACTGGCCAGGAGGTCTTTCTCTATAAAGATCGCGGCACTCGCCGACTCGCAGCCAATCAACCGTGTTGCATCCTCCACCAGCGTGTCCATTATCCCGCCGGGTTCCGCCTCCTGGGATGTCGCCTGGCTGGCCTCGTAGAGACGGACTATGTTTTCCGATGTGGCCTGCCCCTCCAGCTTCTGCCGGGCCAGATCGACCTGCATCTGCTCAAGGGCCGAGGTCATTCGTTGAATCCGGCTGGAGAACACGATGGCGATCGCACCGGTCGCGAGAATCACAGCGGCAAGCGTCAGAACGGACGCCTGGCCGATTCCGTCAATAAGGAGATGTCCGGTCATGAAGGTAAGAGAGATCAGGATGGCGGTGTAAACGCCAGTCTTCAGCCTGGAGGTCAGACTCTGGAAACTTGAGATCAGGATGATCCCGAACGGAACACCGAGGGCTGCGAAGAGACCGCAGTAGAGGGTGGCAACGAGACAGGTGCCGACCTCTGCGACCAGCATGACACCACGGATTCGCCCGCCCTGTGCCGAGATAAGGACGGTCCATCTCCCCAGGAATGCAAGCACAACAAGCACGCCTGAGAGCGCGACCGGCAGCACTGTTAAGTCACCGCATGACTTAATACCAAGAAGCGCTGCAATCGTCAGCAGGATAGGAAAGCGTACTCTTAGATATAGTGACGAATGATGGTTGCTTTCAGCCTCAACTTTTCTCAAGCCTCCCAACGGGCAACGGTTGCCCGTCTTTCCTCCTTTCCTTGACCACGACACTGCCTTCGAGCGTCTTGCCGTATCGCTTCAGCTCTGACGCGGTATCGCTGATACGGGCTATGTGGTCGAGCTTTCCGGCGCTATTCTTAACTACGGCAATCGTCATGGTGAGAAGAGGGAACCTGTCAACCGTGCCTTTACGGTTGATCACCTCGACGTAGCCGCGTTCGATATCTTCCTTGTCAAGGAGGTGGACGATCCTTTCGTCGAACATCTTGACGATGGTCGAGGCGATCGAATCGGAGTTCTCGGGTGTTGAGACGATAACGAAATCATCACCGCCCACGTGACCGACGAAGTCGTCACCACCACCGGCGACCTTGACTGCCTCCGTGATTATCTCGGCGGTCAGCTTTATCGCATCGTCGCCGCGGCGGTAACCATAGTAATCGTTGAATGCTTTGAAGTTGTCTATGTCAGCGTACATGAAGACGAAATTGCCGTTGTTCGTGATCCGTCTCTCCACCTCTTTTTCTATGGACACGTTACCGGGTAGACCGGTAAGAGGATTGGCCTGTCTCTGGAATTGACTCCAGTGCAGGACATTCTTGACTCTCATCAGCAGCTCGGTCATGGCGAAAGGTTTGGCAATGTAGTCATTCGCCCCGTCTTCGAGTCCCTGGAGTTTGTTTTCCAGGTTGGCTTTGGCCGTAACCATGATCACCGGTATGTGACCCGTCTGGTAGTCGGCCTTGAGATGCCTGCAGACCTCGTGGCCATCCATGTTGGGCATCATAAGATCAAGAAGGATGAGATCGGGTGGGGAAGCCTCGACCGCTTTTAAGGCCTGGACGCCATCTTCAGCGGTCTCGACTGTGTAGCCGGCCTTCTCAAGCTGGAACCTGACAATCTTCCTTATATGCTTCTCGTCATCGACCACGAGGATTCTCGGATTCTTGCCGAGAGGTCCTGCCATGATAGCCTTCCCCCCTGGGTTGTTCACCTCGGCAGACAGGAACTCGCAACTATTGTGCCAAGCAACGGCACGAAGATGTCGCCCGTGCTGTGACTAAGGCATTATAGTTAAACAGGTTAGGAGAGGCTTTTCAATTATGCGTATGTGACAGGAGCCGGGAGTCGGGGCGGACTGATGCAATTTGCGAATCGAAATGCATCATGCAATACCCCCTTAACCGTAGGATCTGGTCGAATAAGGTGAGATCGAAAGACCGGACGTCTCCCCGTTCCTGAAGCGAAGGTAGCCCGCGGCGGCTACGATGGCGGCGTTGTCGGTGCAGAGCTCCGCAGGTGGAAGCAGGACATTGAGCCCTGAAGCTTCGGCCTTCTCCGTGAGTCCATCCCTGAGGGCCGTGTTCGCCGCGACCCCACCGACTGCCGACACAGACTTAACACCGTTGTCAAGTGCGGCCTGGACTGTCTTTTCGATGAGTACGTCAGTGGCCGCGGCCTGAAAACTCGCGGCGATGTCCGCGGTAAGCTGCGGTGAGATCTCACCCTGATGCCTGTCTATGAAGTACCTGACGGCCGTCTTGAGACCGCTGAATGAGAACTCGTATGCCCTCAGCCTCACGGGTCTCGGGAAGTCTATTGCTTCGGGATCGCCCTCGAGTGCCGTCATCGCGATCTCCGGGCCTCCGGGATACTCGAGACCGAGCATGCGTGCGACCTTGTCGAAGGCCTCACCGGCTGCGTCGTCACGCGTACAGCCGAGAAGTTTCTGGGACAGGTCCGTTTCGACCAGGAAGAGATGCGTATGACCGCCTGATACGACCAGACAGACAAACGGTTCACGCATTTCACCGTAGGTTATGTATGTGGCAGCTATGTGGGATTCTATGTGGTCAACACCCAGCAGCGGCATCCCCAGCGAAAAGCAGAGACTCTTTGCAAAGGCCACGCCGACGATCAGCGATCCGATCAGTCCTGGACCGGTCGTAACCGCCACGCAATCGATGGAATCAAGGCCCCCTCCTGCCTCATCCAGCGCCGATCGCACTATCGGGACAATCGCTTTGATATGGGCGCGGGAGGCAACTTCGGGTACTACGCCGCCGAACTGGCTGTGGATAGTCTGGGAGAGTACGATATTCGATACCACATGGCCGTCTTCGAAGACTGCTGCACCGGTCTCGTCGCAGGATGTTTCTATTCCTAAGATTCTCACTAGCGTTGAACGAAGCTTATCTCATCCGGGGCAGCCGAGACGAGCTCAAATGTGTAGGGTGCTTCCAGTATTGCCTTGATCTCGAATATCTGTTCGTCTTCAGGGTCCGGTCCGACGGTCTTGACTTCAAAGAGCAGGTTCCCTTCTCTGACGACGGGTGTGAAGACAAGCTGCCCGCTGGGGAGATTGGTCACGTCCACAACAAGCCGAAGCTCATGCGGATCAAGCGAATCAACCTGGGATTCCGCACCTGAGATCATGACGTCGAGACTGTCGGGGGTGAACTTGCCTTTGACTCCCCGTCCCGACACCGCTTCTACCGGCACACCCGGGATCCCGAGTTCCTTTCTGGATTCGACCCGGACGCTTACGACGATCTCCTCCACATCACTTGTCACAAATGGCAGATTGGACAGATCGATCCTGGCGGTGACCTTACCCTTCTTCGCGAGCTGACCGACATCGATCTGCTCCGTTGCAACCGCAGTGAGTATGCCGACCACGCTTTCGGCGCCTGAGATCACGATCTCGTTCGGTTCAGCTGACGGCTGTCCGATCACCACCTTATCCCTCGGGACGTCACCCTCAAAAATCAGTTGGGGCGGGACCTTCCTTGTAACCAGCGTGTCCAGCTCAACCCTTATAGCCTTGGGTTCGATGACTTCAAGCACCTCGATTTCCTTATCCGGCGGTACCACGACCTCGCTGGGCGAGACGACGTGAGTGACGATGCCCGCCCCGGCCGGGGAGAGATCGATCGCAAAATAGACATCCCCGATTCGCCACTTGAGGAACTTACCGCGTCCCCTGATCCGCGCCTGTGCAACCATAGGGACCTCGGAGGCGAACATCATGTCGGGGGCCATGTTGGTGTACTTGAGTGGAAGATCGGCGATCACCTCAACCTGTCTGCGCTCGGCCACATTGACCCAGAGAAAGACGGCCAGCGCCAGTGCGGCGACCTTAAGCCCGATGTCATGTCTTAGAAATGCCGGAATCCTCACTACGAAAATCCCCTGGGGTCAGGTCTTGAAACTAAGTAATGGGGTCAGAGCTCAAAAATTGCGCGATCAGACCCCGGGCCCAATCCATGCAAGTGGAGTATAAGCATATGTTCTAAGGAGTGTCAACAGGCATGAATCCAGCACCAGGGGCGTATCATCCAGGGGGAGATTCACGCAATTTTCGAGCTCTGACCCCGAGGGTTTTGCGCATGCGCAATTTTTGAGCTCTGACCCCAGGCAGTTTTTTCTTGATTTCAGGTCCTGACTCCCCGGCGGCTGAGGCTGAGGGCGAGATCGAGCATGGTGGTGTCCAGGAGAAGCGTCATGTCGATATTCCACCGGACAAGTTGGAAAGCTTTTTCTATCAGGCAGGTGGCATCGAGCAGTGCCGATTCGTCAAGCTGCCGTGCATGTTCGGCAAGTGCGGTGCTGAAGGCGGCCACTCCGGTTGTATCGGGAAGACCGCGCTGGACACGGGCAATTTCGGCGAGCCAGAAGACCACGAGCTCCAGTGTCTGCCGTATGGCCTGGCGCTGCTTTCGCCGGTGATACCCGGCCCCCGCCAGCACAACACCTGAGAACCTGAATACAGCTTCGGGGTGGCCTTTACACATTGCGCCAATGACATCCCGCACCGCCTCAAGACTGGCCCTGATGTCTTCCATGCTGAGCTCGAGGAGTCTCCCCGGGCAGTTCTCCGAGAGCAGAGACGCCAGCCGGACGTCCTCGTCCTCCTCCCCCACGAGACGGGCCACGGCGGCACCTGTCTCGGTCTGGGTCAGTCTGCCGAAGTTCACCGTCTGGCACCTCGAGATAATCGTGGGAAAGAGCGCATGCCTGTCGGATGTTATCAGGATCAGCACCGAGTCCGGAGGTGGTTCTTCAAGTGTCTTCAAAAGACAGTTCTGCGCCTCGGGTGTCAGTTTGTGGGCATCGTCGATGATGACTATCTTCTTGCCGTCCATCGTGGTCGTCATCGAGAGAAACGTCTGAACCGGTCGTGTGAACTTCCATCCATGCCTTGTGGTGATGTACGCAATGGGGATCGCGCCCCGGTATGGCATCTTCGAAAGCGGGTACTCGTAAAGCAACGTCAGCAGCCGGTACTCATCATCGGAAAGATCGCCCCGGTCGTAGTCCTTCCTGATCTTGTCACTGACCGGTTTGGGTGTATAGCACTCCTTGGATGGGACACTACCCTTACCGAAGAGCTCATCGGTGTTGAGCATGAGTCCGTCTGTGAGAAGATCCCTGTCGGTCCGGGGCAGGGGCTCCTTAAGATATCCCTTTGCCTCAAGACCCTCAATCAGTCCCCGGTAGCGTTCCTTCCAGCCGGTTGTCTCTACATCGAGCAGCCGGGCGATCGCCTCCCGCTTGAGCCACCTCGGTTTCTGAACATCCTCGAGGATGAGTAACTCCGGATGCGCCAGCGAATCCATCAAGGTGCATGACTCGCACTTCACCGTCCCGCCATCACACTTGCAGTTTATCGCGCGCGCAAAAGCAAAGCTCGCAAGACGCTTGCCCACACCGTCGGGACCGAGGAAGAGATAAGCATGCCCCAGGTTGTTGGACTTCGCAGCCTTTAGCAGGAATCCTACCGTCGCTTGATTGCCGATTATCCCAATGTCCGGTTCAGTCATATCTACACACCCAGCGCTGTTACGAACTGCTCGAGTACGACCTGTGGCTTGATTGAGGTGCTCACGAGTTGCGTGTTGGCTTCAAGCAGTTTGCCAAGCAACTTCATGAGATCATCAAGACTGAAGTCGCCGCCCTTCCGGAACTTCATATAGGATGCATACGGTCTTTGCCTGAGGCATGTCGCTTCGAGTGGAATCCCACCGGCTTCCACCCATGCCTTGAAAACCGGAAGCACACTGCCGTTAAAAGCAGAAAAACCCATGGACTTATCCCACCGCACCTTTTCACTGGCGAGAAAGAGATGAATCTGGATGAGCCATCTAATCTCCCTCGACAGCCTCAGCACGATTCCGATGGGTGATTCACCTGCATCGAGGAGATCGTTGAGTGTATCGAGGGCAGTTCCGACTTTCCTCAAGAGGACGTGCTCAACCATCTCGAAAACCTTCTCCGTCCTTGATCTCCCGACAACTGCGTCGATGTCGGCCTGGGTGACCTTCCCGGTATCGCCCGAGTAGACCACGAGTTTCTCGATCTCCGAGTCAAGCGCCCTCATCGTCTGTCCCTTGGGATCCTCCTCCCCCTTGAGGTCGAGCAGTGATTCGGCAATGTCGGGAGAAGCCGATTTGCCTTCCTGTTTGAACCTGTCGACTATCCACGTGACCAGACCGTCGTGGGCAAGCGCATTGAGTTCAATCACACCGCCCTTCTTCTTTATCGCCTTCACTATTTTCAGCCGTTTGTCGACCTTATCCGGCAGAAGGATGATGAACTGCCCGGGTGCAAGACCGGCCGCGGTGCGTGCGTCAAGTTGGGAGGCGAGCTTCCCCCGGCCTGTAAGCTGAAACCGTTTGAGTATGGTGGCCTTGTTGGTTGAAAAGAGCGTGGGGGCACTGATCTCGGCCATCACTTCAGAGGTCCCCTGCTCCTTGCAGTCAATGGTCTCAACCGTGAGATCGTCATAGCCCTGATCTCGTATGGTGGCAAGCACCCTGCCGAGACCTTCCTCCACCAGGAACTCGTCATCACCGTAGATCAGATAGATCTCGTTCGGCTCACTCACGGCTTCCCCTATGCAGCCTCGGCGAATTCTCCCGAGGTGTAGCGATCCAGAACGGCATACCTGTGAAGCTCGACGATGCCCTCGACCACATCGGCATCGAACTGTGTACCAGTACCTGCACTTATCTTCTCGACCGCCTCTCTCGCGCTCAGCCGTTCCCGGTACGGGCGATCGGTCGTCATCGCGACAAACGCATCAGCCACCTTCAGTATGCTCGCCTCCTTCGGTATGTCATCGAGGCTCAAGCCTTTAGGGTATCCCCTGCCGTCGGGTCTCTCGTGATGCGCGCGGACGATCTCACCGATCCGCTTAAGCGCCCTCGCTCGTCCGATTATCGTTGCCCCGACCTCTGCGTGTTTCCTGACCGAAGCCCACTCATCAGCAGTGAGACATTCCTTCTTGGCGAGCACGCGCTTACCGATCGCAAGGTAGCCGATGTCATGAAGCAGGGCAGCGTACTCAAGGGCCTGCATACGCCAGCCCGAAAGCCCGATCCTGCGCCCGAGCTCAACCGCAAGCCCGGCCACCCGCTCCGACTCACCACCGAGAAAAGGTGTGCTCGAATCCACGGCGGTCGCCAGGGCGGCAACCGTCCCGCGCTGGGAGTTTTCAAGATCGAGATTGATCCTCGAACTCCTGGCATAGTAAATCAGCCAGAGGAAGAAGATCGCGACCAGGAGAATCGAGAGTCTGAGATACACATAGGCAATGGCCACTCCGACGACGGGAACGGCGAACGACTGTGGCAGCATCCAGAGGTAGGTTGCTCTCCACGTCCTGAACGCGGATCTCCTGACTTCCACGCTCGACCGGATTGATTCCAGACACGTGGTGGTGAAGAAGCACGTCAGATGAGAGAGAACGAAGGGCATGACCCATGCGAAGCTGAGTTTCATGCTCCAGTCGGTCAAAGCAAGTCTGGTACCCCCCGTTACTCTGTAGACCAGACCGGCAAGTACAAGCGAGACCGCCGTCTGTGACATGTCTGCAAGCGATCTCACAGTCGTGGACCTGAGGAGCACCCTGCCCAGTATCAGCGTGGCAACGGCGGCAAGCCAGGCGGCAGCCGCGCCGCCGAAGGTTACGAGGATGGCAAAGGCGACCACGGCCGTACCGGTTACTCCCCCACCACCCTTTACGGCCACATTTGTAAGGATCCCGGCAGCAACCAACAGGAGAAACCAGATACCGATCCCACTGGGATTCGCACGAACGGTGGAGATGAACTCAGGAAGACTGAAATAGAGGAAGGCCAACGCAACTGCGGTCATCACCACGGCATAAGCACTGGCCCTGTTCTTCATTATAGTCGATATCTTTCAGCTCGGTCTCAACACCAAAAAAGATCACATCATTGAAGAGCCTACCAATTCATCCGGAGGTTGGCAACACAATTCATCCTGCATCGAGACTGAGGATCTCGTGCTGCCGCCGGCCGAGCAGCCGGCAGAGGTATTCCACTACCACGGGGTCGAATTCGCTCCCCGAGCCCACGCGCAACTCTTCGACCGCCTCATCGAGAGTCTTGGCCTCCCGGTAGGGCCGGTCGGATACCATCGCATCGAAAGCATCCGCCACATTGAGAATCCTCGCCCCGACCGGGATCTCGTGTCCTTTGAGTCCGTCGGGGTAACCCCGCCCGTCCGGGCGTTCATGATGGTACCTTACTATGTCCACCGATTTCTTCAACAGCTCGACATGAGAGACGACCTCCGCGCTGGAAAGCGGGTGTTGTCTCACGCATGCCGTCTCCTCAGGTCCGAGCGGACCGGGCTTGGAAAGTATCTCGATATCGACACTGAGTTTACCTATGTCATGGAGAAGTGCTCCGCCCTCGATTATCTCGACCTTTGACTCCGCGAACCCCATCTCTCTTGCGAGCATCGCCGCGAGTCTGGCAACCCTGTTGGAATGGTCGTAGGTGTACTTGTCCCTGGCATCGACCGATGAGGAGAGCGCCCTCAATGCTTCGACCCGGGACGCCCGCAGATCGAGATTCCGCTTGAGAGCATCCCGCGTCAGAACGGTCGGAAACGCGAAGAGGACAAATGCAGTCATGCCGATGTCGCGGTAACTGATCGAAATCACGGCCCCCAGAACAGCCGTGAAGAGAATGTGGTGCAGGCTCTTCCCGAAGTTCAGGAACCAGAATTCTCCGAAGGGATACTCACGCCGCTCGCGGAATATCGTCTCGACGACCGATGCAACAACAACGAAGCCGAGTGACGAAAGGAGAAGCGCAGGAATCGCCCTGCCCGACAGCGCCCACACACGCAGGTCACTTCCGGCAAGTTGCGCCCGCTCCAAGGCGCCGTTTACTGCAAGCACGTTGAGCGTTGGTACGAGGGCGCGCCACATGGCGACCGTGGCGATTACGGCAACAGCGTTTCTGATCGACGCGACAAGTGCTGTTCGTTTCCACTGCGGTCCGAAGCTGGCCGTTGCGATCGCGGCGCCGACACCGGCCACGGCAACTTCACTTCTCCCGGTAAGAAGACAAAGGGCAACCAGCAGGGCATCGCAAGGAAAGAAGAGACCCCGCCATGGAAGCCGGATCGTGAGCGCACAAAGAACCGCTCCCAGAACAAGTATGATCCCCACCTCGGCATAACCGAACCCGAGGTATACCGCAACGGTCCCGATCAGCCCCGAGCCCACCAGGAGCAACGCGACTCTCAGAGCGATACGACCGTCTGATTTCTCAACGGCTGCAAACTCGAGTGCCCCTGTATGAGTCCTGTTGTCTTCGAACCCGGTCATCTCAGTAGTAGATTCTCCTGAATCCCGTTTCCCATGCCGCTTCAAGTGCCGCTTTGAATTCTCCCCTGTCAAGTTTCCCCGAAATCTCGGGGAAGCGGCCGGCGTTGTAGCACGGTCTGTACTGATCCATTACGTTGACGAATGTCTCCGGAGAGATCTCCGTTGCCAGAAACTCAAAGATCCGTTTCGAATCTTCAAGCTGACCCGGCATTACAAGATGTCGCACAAGGAGCCCTCTCTTAGCAAGTCCATTTTTCACGATAAGATCACCAACCTGCCTGTGCATCTCCTTCAGCGCCGCCTTTGAGACATCCGGATAGTCGGGTGCCTCGCAGTATTTCGTGGAAAGGTCCGGGTCTGAGAACTTGAGATCGGGCATATAGATGTCCACGATGTTCTCTAAGAGCTTCAGGGTTTCAACATCCTCGTAGCCACCGCAATTGTATACGATCGGGACCGAAAGCCCCTTGGCCGCCGCGGTCATCACCGCGCGCATTATCTGAGGTACGAAATGGGTCGGGGTAACGAAGTTGATATTGTGGCAACCGGTCTTCTCAAGCTTGAGCATCATCATCACGACGTCTTCCACGCCGACGTCGCGGCCCTCTGCCTGATGGCTTATGTCATAGTTCTGGCAGAAGCAGCACCCGAGATTGCAGCCCGCAAGGAAGATCGTACCGGAACCATGCCGGCCCACAAGCGGGCTCTCTTCTCCGTAGTGGGGTCCGTAGCTGGACACCTTGAGCGATATCCCGGCTTTGCAGAAGCCGAGTTCACCGGCCGTTCTGTCAACACCGCATCTCCTTGGACACAGGTCACATGCAGCCAGTCTTCGGTCCGCACGGGCTAAGACATCATCGAACCCGCCCGAGGACAGAAGTTTCCTGTAGCTGGGATATGATTCCGATGCCATCATCGCCCCTGACGATGGAAGGTGGTTTTAAGAGAAGAGACTGGGGCAGGGCATTTATCAGTCAACTACTACATCGGACGGAAGTATGAAGTTCAAAGGATTCTGGGCAACCCCATTCACCGTTACCTCATAGTGTAGATGTGGCGCGGTCGATCGCCCGGAGTTACCGAGGTAGGCGATCACATCACCACGCTTGACCTTCCTCCCTTTCTTGACAAGCAACTTCGCATTGTGTGCATACTTCGTGATGATGCCGTTACCGTGATCGATCTTTATGGTGTAACCGTAACCGCGATCATACTTGGAATGGCAGACGACGCCGTCGGCGGTCGCGTAGATATTCGAGCCCTGGCGCGCCGAGAAATCGACACCCTCGTGGCGACTCTTCCTGCGTGTGAAGGGATCCGTGCGTCTCCCGAAATAGCTGCTTATGTAACCGACATCGACCGGTCTGATCGATGGCAGGTGATCGAGATCATCCGATCTTGCCCTGAGTCGTTCAAGGATTTCGTTGTAACTGTGACGCTGGAGTCTTATCTGCCTGAGAAGCCTGTCCACATCCTGGTTAAGCGAGGTGAGATTCCCGCCCCCCGGCTCAAGTAAGTCAGTCGCCGTAACAAGCTGGGGACCACCGACACCGACCTCCCATGTATCCTCATCCATGGGATCCAGATCCGCGAGAATCCTGACCTGCTCCTCGAACTGGACGTGTCCCGCCATAGCACCTTCAAGACCCGTGACCTTGTCGCTGAGTTTGACAACCTCACTCCTCAGGATCTCATTTTCCTGCTCAAGCTCGATCAGTCTTGCCCGGTTCACCGCATCCGTGAAGCTTCTGAAGCCCCAGAATGCTGAAAAGCCTATGAAGATGGCAAAGAGGGTCACGGCAATGGTCGCCGTTCGCTTGCTTACAGAAAATGTCCTTGGCTCTGTCTTTGGAGATTTCATGAATATGAACGTCATCTTCCCTGTGGTCACACTCACCCCTTGGTACACTCTTGTACAATGTGGGAAGTTACCAGAGTGTGAGCCGTTTTGTCAAGTCAAAATCCGGATCAGTTCAGATATGCCTGGAGATAGGAACTGCGTGAGGCATGTCTCAGCCTCTTGATGGCCTTCTCCTTTATCTGCCTGACACGCTCTCTCGTAAGCCCCAGAATCCTCCCGATCTCCTCCAGTGTAAGGGCCTCTTCGCGGCCTATCCCGAAGTAGAGCGTAAGAATCTTGGCTTCCCGTATACTTAGAGTGTCCAGCGCTTCCGCTATGTCTTCCTGAAGCGATCTCTCTATCACCTCGGTATCCGGTGACGGAGCGTCCGCATCAGGTATGACTTCGCGAAGCGAGCTGTCATCCTCATCCGAAGTCGGAGCGTCGATCGACAGATGAGGTATCGACACCTTGAGCGTATCCGTGACTTCCTTCTCACTGATGTCGAGATGGTCGGCGATCTCACTCGGGGTTGGCTCACGCCCGAGTTCGTGACCCAGCTCACCGGATGTCTTCCCTATCCGGCTCAAGGTCCCCGCCCTGTTAAGCGGCAGCCTGACGATCCTCGACTGCTCGGCGATTGCCTGGAGGATACGCTGCCGTATCCACCAGATCGCATACGAGATGAACTTGCAACCCTTGTTCTCATCAAAGGTCTTCGCGGCCCTGACGAGACCCGCATTACCTTCACTGATGAGATCGGAGAGGCTCAAGCCTCTGTTACGGTACTGGCGGGCAACGCTCACCACGAAACGAAGGTTGCCTTTGACCAGCGCCTCCAGGGCCTCATGCTCACCGTTTCTGATACGTTTGGCCAGAACGCCTTCCTGCTCCGGCCTCAGGAGCGGCTCGTCACTGATCTCTCTGAGATACAGCGCAAGCGACTTCTCCTCTTCTACAAAACCTCTCTCGCTACCAATCATCTTCCTCACCCCATCATCCAACCCGGGTTCGCGACCACACGTGCCCAATCCAGTCTGGATCTAGTTAGGTCCGCCTATTCCTGGCTGGGATTTACGGCAATATACCGGTTGACATCCTGTCTCTTGACAAGGAAAAGCACGGGCTTTCCCTTCTTCTCCTTCGCCTCCTCTATCATCCCCTCAAACTCACTCAGACCTCCGACGTCCTCCTTGTTTATCTCTTCAATCACGTCACCGACCCGCAAGCCCGCCTCAGAAGCGGGGCTGTTCTCGGCAACACCAGTAATAATGACACCCGATTCCACATCGGCGGGAGCAACCCGCCTTCCCTCCGCACCGGTTACCTCATCGACTTGAAGCCCAAGCCACTCTTTTCTCGTTCTCCTGCTTCCGGCTTGTGCTATCTCCGTGGGGCGTTCGCCTAGTTTTATTGTGAGTGTTTTGCGACCACCGTCTCTCAAAACAGTCACAGGGACTTCTTTATCGACACCTGCGCCGGCAACCTTTAGCCGGAATTGATCCACATCACCGACTCGCTCGCCGTTGAACTCCGTGATTATGTCACCGCGCCTGATCCCGGCCGTCTCGGCAGGACCGTCTTCGACAACGGAACCCACCAGGATACCGCTCTTGGTCTCGACACCGAAAGTCTCGGCCAGATCCCTCGTTATCTCCTGTGGCAGTATTCCCAGGTAACCCCACGAGACCTTGCCATGTGCGATGATCTCATCAGCAACGTGCTTGACGAGGTTGATCGGTATCGCAAACCCGATGCCCTGGCCAAGCGGGTTTATGGCCGTATTCATTCCGACAGCCTCACCCACGATGTTGACGAGCGGGCCGCCGCTGTTACCGAAGTTTATCGATGCATCCGTCTGTATGAAATCCTGAAGCGCCGGCGTACCACCGACGATGTTCAAGGCCGACCGCCCCTTGGCGCTGATCACACCGACTGTGACCGTACCATCCAGCCGTCCGAACGGGTTACCGATGGCAATCGCCCAGTCACCTATCCTGATTGCATCGGAATCGCCGAGATTTACAGCCGGCAGACCCCCGCTGTCCTCCACCTTGAGAATAGCGATGTCGGTGTTGGGGTCACTGCCTACGACATAGGCTTCGTACTCGGTCTCATCGAGCAACCGGACTATGATCTCCTCAGCATCCGTAACGACATGATGATTGGTGACGACATAGCCACGCTCATCGAAAATGAATCCTGATGCGAACGACGGTACCTCGTACTCTCTCCGCTGGAGATCCGGCATCATCTCGTGGAAAAAACGCCCGAACGGCTCGTTATCCCCGAAAGGCGACCCGGTCTCGACCGTCTTCTTCGTATCAATACTCACAACTGCGGGCATCACCCTTTCGGCAACCGCAACAAATGGACTCGGCTCGATTCCACCGCTCAAGACTGAACCGCGTGCGGTGACCGTTGGCTGGGGCTTCTCCGTCTGCGGAGTATCCTCAGCGCGCGTACCTGCCCACTCGCCGCAACCCAGCACAAGGCTGAGTCCAATTATGCATGCTACCAGTCTAGAGATACTCGTCCTCAAGATACGTCTCCCCTCTCCAGGTGGTGGTGTATGCCCTCGCCTTACGAAGAATTAAACCAGGATCCGCAAGAAAAGTTCCGTAGTGACGACCCTAAAGGGACACTCCCCCATCCTCACAAGACCGGCAACGATTGTACCCGAAGAGCGAAATAGTGTCAATAGTTTTCTTGCCTTCCCAGGGGCTTTCTGCTATATTGTCCCCACCGATTTTGACGCAGAATGTCGGTTGGGGGTTCGATTGCACGCAAAAAAACCGCAAGGCCCCGTATATTTCCTCTCAGATCTCCATCTGGGGGCCTATCCGGAGGCGGAGAAGTCCTCGATTCCCATGCTGATGGACTTTCTGAGCATGGTCGAGAAGCATAGCGGTAGGCTGTATATTGTAGGGGATTTCCTCGATTTCTGGTTCGAATACAGGGCTGTAGTGCCCCGGCGGCCGTTCAGATTGCTCTCAAGACTCAATACCATGGTCGAAAACGGGTGTGAGGTGACCTATGTGGCGGGTAATCATGACTACTGGGTGGGCAGTTTCCTGGCCGACGATGTGGGGCTTGCCACCTGTACCGACGTTCTCGAGACCACAATTGACGGCAAGAGGTTCCTCATATCCCACGGTGATGGCATCGCGACCACGGGGGATTTCGGATACCGGGCCTTGAAGGCCGCACTGCACAGCAGGCTTGCATCCATAGGCTTCAGGCTGCTTCATCCCGATTTCGGGATGGGGCTCGCACGCCTGGTCTCGAAACTGAGCAGGAAACGCAGCGACAAAAACAACGATCAGCCCGATCTGGAGGCATTTGCCAAACGGCAGGCCAAACGCGGTATCGACTACATTATACTGGGCCACCTTCACCGGCCCAAATTGTTTGAGGTAGGCTGCACCCGCTGCATGGTGGTGGGAGACTGGATCGATCACTTCACCTACGGTCTTTTCACCGACGGCACCCTCACCCTCGAAAAATGGCCTCCTGGAGTCAGCTAGCAAATACCTGGGGTCAGAGCTCGAAAATTGCACACTTGGGGTGCACACCTGGGGTCAGATCTTGAAATTAAGCGTTTTGGCCCGTCGCTACGGTGAAGGGAAGATCTCGCCGATCCTGAACCCGAGCGAAACCCTGTGTGTGCCACCCAGTTTCTCACCCAGATCGACATAAGCGTAGTCTACAGATGTACTGGCAAGCGCCAACCCCATTCCGAAGGTGAGGTCGCCGTTATCATAAGTACCCCTGTGACCGAGTCTCACCGCCACTATGTCGGATAGCCCGACCTCGAGCCCGGCAAGAATCCCTCCGTCACGGTCCCTGGTCTTCTCATAGGCCAGAGCAACAGTGGCCTGCAGGTATGGTGGAAGCCACATCGGCTCGTAGCCCACGCCACCCTGCCAGGTAAGCGGTAGCGGAAACTCCTCGTCATGGTAACCCATCTCGGTACCCAGGTTCCTCATCACAAGACCCGCAGAAAAGCCACCGCCTGCAAGCCTCATCGGAACCGTATACCCGAGACCCAGATCCAGGGCAAGCCCTGTGGCCGCATCCCATCCGATCTTCTCATAGAGGGTTTTCCCCGTGATGCCGACACTCAGCGATGACGTAAGTGCTCTGGCGTATGAGCCGCTCACGAAGAAATCGAAGTACCGGAAACTGCCGAGATACTTGCCAACCGCATCGTATTCATCCAGCGGATCGGTGTGGAGTCCCACGACCGAGATACCGAACGCCTGCTTCCCGCTCGATGTCCCTATCGTCATGGACTCAAGCGATATGTCCTCAAACCATGCCGTGTGCGAGAATGTTATCAAAGTGCCGTCTACGCTCGTAAGATGTGCTGGATTGGCCTCGGCCCAGGTCGCATCCCTCACAGCCGCTGCCGCCTCACCCATCGCCGAGACTCTCGGCAACGTCGATATCCTGAGGAATTGCATGCATGTAGGTGCGGACCAGGCACCGGCCGCAAGCAGAAGAACAAGCAACCCAAACCCAACCAGCCTCATCATCCCCTCAACCCTACCATCCATCCGTCTCACGATTCCACCTCCCACATCAACACCTCCACTGTAGCCTCGATAATTAAGATGGTGACACCGATCCTATCGGTTCTCAATTAAGTATCATGCTCTCGCAGATGAATGTCAAGCAGGCGTTCGGACTCCTCGAGGGCTTCGCGGACACGCCCGGCGTGCTTCCCGCCACCCTGGCAGACCGCGGGTTTACCACCACCCTTCCCGTCCACAAGTTCGCAGGCAGCGGCAATCAGTTTCCTCATATCGGCGGGCACATCCTCCGATCTTGAGAACACGATGTGCACCCGTTCCGTGCCCCCTGCTAACAGTGCAACAGTGTTCCCTTTTTCCGTGAGCCGGAGAGCTATGTCCTTGATATCCGCCGCGCTTCTTGATTCAAGATAGGCCGATATCACACGTGTGCCGGAGATTTCGCGGGCATGCGTTTCAATCTCCGCGATCTCATACGTGAGGAGTTCGCTCCTCAGGGACTCGACCTGACGGCGCAACTCCTTGTGACTGTCATACAGATCAAAGACCTGCCTGGGTATGCTGGTGTCTTTCGTGGTCTGCTGCTGGGCGAGCTCGACTATGAAGCGGCTCTTCCAGAAGTAGTCGGCTTCGGCAAGAGCGCCGCATACGAATTCGGCCCGGGTGGTATCCCTGACCTTCTCCCACCGGAGGATCTTTATAAGACCGACCTCACCCGTCCTAAGGCAGTGAGTACCACCGCAAGGGGATTTGTCAAAACCGTCGACCTCGACGACTCTTAAGACTTCCCTCTCAGGAGCTTTCTTTGCACGCAGCCCGCTCACCTCGCTCGCCTTCGCTTGATAAACCTTGACCTCGCGGTTCTCATAGACAATAGAGTTACTCAGCTGCTCGACCTTTTCCATGTCATCCCACGTAAGGTCGAGTTTCGAAACATCAACAGTCGAGTGCTCGATCCCAAGTCTGGATGAGACCGTCTTTGCATCGAGCACGCTAACGAACGCCTGGGAAAGGATATGTTGCCCGGTATGCTGCTGCATGTTCGTGAATCGTCTTGCCCAGTCGATCTTCACCTTTACGACATCGCCGGGAGCGAACGGAGGCTCACCCGACGATAGATGGAGGATGTCGCCACCATCCTCAATCACGCTGGCGATCGCAAATCCCTGGATTGAGCCTGTGTCGCATGGCTGGCCGCCCGATTCGGGATAGAAGAGGGTGCCTTCTAGAATAGTAGCGTACTTATCTCCCTGCTTTGAAACCGAGACTACGTTGCTTTCAAATTCGGTGGCGTAGCTGTCATCCTGGTAGCGCCGCTGGGTCAAGTCTACTCTTCCCCGGGCGCGTCGGGCGTCCGGCCGCGTAGCTTATCCAGTTGGGGTAGCAGCATACCCACCTTGTGGGACGCCAGAAGGTATATGACATCCGATGCAGTTGTCCTGGTGTAAATACGATCCGGTCCCGCCTCGCTGCCGAACACGAGTTCATGCTCACTGTCAGCGGTCTTAAACCACAGGGAAGAATCAGGCACAGCGAGACCGTATTCGGGTAGAGCCCTCCTTCCGGCAAATTCATCGCACCGGAGCCGCCCAAGGGTTCTCAAGAGCCTTGAGACCGCGTTGGGATCGACGGCAATACTCTCGGGTCTGCTTATGAACCACTCACCTGCCTGGTCCTTTGAGAGTGCAATCGTCTCACCGGGTCGCTTGATCGCAACCTCCAGGAAGTCATCAGCCTCGAGCGCATACATGGTTCTATCCTGCCAGGACCGGTTGCCTCGCTCGAATGCCTGTGGCAGGTAGCCCGGGGCAAGGATCACATCGTCCGATCCCGCATCCCTTACATATGTACTCTGGTAGTCGGGTCCTGTCTTTCCGATCACAAATGATGCCGCAGTTGTTCCGTCCGCCGTCTCCACGTCGACCATGATACCCGTCTCATCCACCTGGTAGAGTACCTGCTTCTCAGGGTTTGACGATATGATGTCTTTACGCGAGAAGCCGGTGATCTTTTCCAGCATGGCATCGACCACACCCGCCTCGGCAGGGAAGGAGTCCTCACTGACAACGAGCCACCCGCTCTCCTCTTTCTCGATCACCGTTTCCCGTTCTTTGCCGTCTATCTTTATCCTGGCCACCGATTCCTGCCGGAACCCCGGGTAAAGCGGTTTCTCACTGCCGGCCCTGTCCACACCCAACCTGAGTATTGCGAAGATCGCAACAAGGATCGCAAGCACAACCAGGAGTCCCGTCTTTACCTTCACCGTATCACCACCTGCTTTCTCTCCTGCGTGACGATCTGAGGTAACGCCGGAACAGGCCCCAGATGATCAGCACTATAGGTATCCCGAAGGTCGACGCGAATCGTATGGTCGCTTTGCTCCGCTCACCGATCTGCTTGAGCGGCCTCGTTGTCACGCCTCTCGATCTTATGCCTATCAGGCTATCGCCCAGGGTGAGCCAGTCAACTGCGTTAAGGAAGAAGGTCCGGTTCTCGGGGTACTGCCCCAGGAAGTCGTTTGCAGGGAACCTCGAGTTACCGACCAGGATGATCTGTATCTCGGGACTCGTGTCGAGTTTGATTCCGTCCCACGGCTCCCCGGCAGCCACCGGTACCGGACGGCCTGTGAAGAAACTTGAGAATCTGCCCCTTAAGAGCACTGCAAGATTCCGTGGTGCAACCTCGGTAAGCGGTGTGAAGTTGCGTTGCGGATTAAGATCGAACTGCTGCTCCTCCGTCCACGACTCGGGTGAGCTCTTTGCAAGCACAACCACCTCAGGCCCCCCTTCCCCACTTGCAGTGATCTCGATACTGCTCGTCCACGGCAGAACCGCCCGCTCGAGCCGGTTGGTGATGGGAGATTCCTCGCTGAACCCGCTCTTGACGATCATGGGCCAGAGCGGATAGGGCAGGGTGTATCTGAAAAACCCGGCCGAGAAGGTCGCACTACCCGCACTCCGGTCGATCACGAGGTCCGGTCTTACAACAAGACCGTAGTGCGCAAGCAGCGAATCCAGCCCGGTCTCAGCCGGCGCAGCGGTGAGCATACCCTCGGGAATTGTCATCTTATCCACCAGGAAGAAAACGCTCCCGCCTCTCATCAAGAACTGGTCGATCGCAAACCGGTCCCAGTCACCGAGCTGGGCCGCACCCGCTACGACGAGCGTGTTTATGTCCTCCGGCACCATCTGCCCATCGGGAGTGGGGACACGCTTAACGGTATACTGTTTCTCAAGCGAGCGTCTCGCGGCCTCATAGCCCGTATCGATATCGGGCTCCCCGTGACCGGTTAAGAATCCCACCGTTTTCTGTTCCTTGCTTGCGACTTTGACAATCGCAGAGGTCAGTTCGTATTCGAGATTGGCTGCATTCTGAACGACGGGAAT
>JALGZP010000112.1 GCA_025774845.1 bacterium | reverse complement strand
AGGGCGGCCAGATAGAAAATCGCGTAGTAACCTATGCTTGCCCAGATATCCATTATCATTATCGAGGGGAGTGCGAGCCGCGGATTGAGGAGCCACTCCTGGCCACCGATCCCCACAAACTCCGCGATGAGATTGAGGAGGCCCTGCTTTGAATAGATGTACTTAAAGACAAGCGAGATCACGGCAAGCGATACCACCGAAGGGATGAAGTAGCCGGTTCGAAGGACTCCCTTGAGTCTTCCCGACCTCTCGACGAGCAGTGCAAGGAGGAGCGAAAGTGCGGCCGTCACCGGCACGGTCCCCACGACAAAGAAGATCGTGTTTGAGAACGATTGCCAGAAGAGCCCATCGGTAAAGATCGATCTGTAATTCTCAAAACCCGTCCAGCCGATCAGACCACCCTTAAAGGGATTGTACTCCGCGAAACTCACACCGAGTGAGAACAGGATCGGGTAGGCGGAAAACAGGGCAAAGGAAACGACCCACGGAATAAGAAAAAGTGCACGCTGCCTGGAAGATTTCATCACCGGATTATTGCATTAACTTCGTCTTCCATCAATGATAGAGCTTCACGAGGGGAGATATTGCCGTAAAGACATTCCTCGAGCCTTGTGTTTATCACCTCCTCGATATCGACCCAGAAGGGCGATGGTGGCGGCGAAAAGGAGGTCTCACACTGCTTAAGGAGCAGGCGTTCCATCGGGTTCTCGTTATAGTAGGGATGACTGAGCGCCTGTCTCGAAGCGGGCTGCACACCCTTTACATCGCTTGAGATCCTGAGAGCCTGGTCGGCGGCAATCAGAAACCGCGCGAGCTTCATGGCGGGCTCCATCCGGGAACCCTTGGGAAGAACCAGTATCTCCGCACCGGCAAATGAGGCATGTATGCCTCCCTCATCGGGCTTTGGAACAAACGTAACCGCAAAGTCGAGATCTGGTGCATCCTCGGGTATGCGTTTCAAGTTCCATCCGCCCGAAATCATCATACCGATCCTGCCCTGCTTGAACATCTCATCGATCATATCCTGGCGTTCAAGAACCGAGTGGGATTTAAGCGAAATGTAGAACTCGAGGGCCTGGATATTCTCATCCGAATTAAGCTCACACACCGAAAGATCGTTGCTCAGGATCCTGCCGCCGTTTCCCCAGGCAAACGGCATGAATTTCTTATAGAGTACGTAACGCTCGCCCGCATTCATCCCGAAGCCATAGACATCGTCACGAAGCCCGTGGATGCGCTCCGCCGCGCTCAGGAGCTCGCTCCAGGTTACAGGTGGACTATCGGGTGAGAGCCCGGCTTCGGTGAAAAGAGCCCTGTTAAGAAAGAGCACACGGCTTCCCACAAGCCAGGGAATACCGAAACGCCGGCCTTCAAATGTCGCGAGGTCCCACATCATGAGTTCGCCGTGGAGATCCTCTGTAAGAGCGGTGATGTCTTCAACGGCACCCTGATCTTCAAACTTGGGTAGCCAGGTCGAGCCAACCTCCAGAAGATCGGGCAGGTGGCCGGATGAAAAGGCCATGACTATCTTCTCATATCCGCTCTGCCACGTCAGGGTCTCGACCCGGACCTTGATCTGCGGATTCTCAGCTTCAAACTCCTCTATAAGACCTGCCATTACGTCGGGACGCTGAAACTGCCAGAAGACTATCTCCGCGTCGTCCCGCTGCGAGCATGACGCGACGACAAGCGCAATGAGCAGGACAACTGAAGCGGGGATGAGTAGACCGGAAAGGATGCGTCTTCTCACCGGCGTTTCCCCTTGAGCGCGCGCTTGACGAACCCATCCGAGGCGCGGAGCAGACGCCGGGCCTCGCGCTTTGTTACGGTCTTAAGCTTCATCACGATGGCGGTCTTCACACTTCCGCCGGCACGCTTCAAGACCGAAACCGCTTCCGGGTAGGTGCAGTCCGTTGCGAGCATGATGATTCTCACCGAACGCTGCTTGAGCTTCTCGCTCGTTGCCATGAGATCGACCATCATGTTGTTATAGACCTTGCCGAGTCTCACCATCGAGGCGGTGGAAATCATATTGAGCACCATCTTCTCGGCCGTACCCGATTTCATACGTGTCGAACCCATGATTGCCTCGGGGCCCACATCAACGGCTATCACGAGGTCCGCAGCGATTCCTGATGGTTCCGGGTTACATGTTACATAAACGGTCGTCGCCCCAATCTCCTTCGCGCGCCGGAGCGCGGCCACTACAAAGGGGGTACGCCTGCAGGCTGCAAGACCGATCACCACGTCACGACGGGTGACCCCCTTACTGGATATCGATCTCCTGGCCTCCGCCTCCCGGTCTTCGGAACCCTCCTTGGCCGCAAAGACCGCATCCCGGCCACCCGCCATCACACCCTGGAAGAGATCGGGCGGCGTGCCGAAGGTCGGGGGGCACTCGGCCGCATCGATCACACCGAGCCTTCCGCTCGTGCCCGCACCCACGTAAAAGACCCTGCCCCCATTCTGTATCGCAGCGACGACGATCTCGACCGCCCGGGCGATGGTTTTAAGCTCGCGTGCGACTGCGGGAGCAACCAGCTTATCCTCGCGGCTTATCATCTTAAGAATGCTTAGAGTGGATACCTCATCGAGATTTCTGGTATGCGGATTTATGGACTCCGTTGGAAGTGACGAGATCTCTTTGAATATGGAAGGCGGCTTATCACTCAAGTTTTACCACCCATCCGGTGAACTCCTTCTCCCCCGAACTGGATGTTGCGATTACCCTGTAGAGATAGGTTCCGTTTGCGACCCTGTCACCCCGGTCGTCCCTGCCATCCCACATGAACTCGTTGTAACCGACAAACGGGGTCATCCTGGTTTCGCGGATCAGCCTGCCTGAGACGGTGAATATGGAGAGATCCACTTCACGGACTTCCTGAGAGAGGGTGTAGAAGAAGTACACCTCACTCGAGAAGGGATTGGGGAAAGCCGAAACGTCTGTGAGCATGAGCTCGGCTGATACGGTGAATGTCGCCGCCACGCTAACGCTGAACAGGGTCACCGATAGCTCATGGTCCCCCGCATCGAGATCGAGATCGAAGGTAACACTCCACCCCGATGAGTCGGGGGCAAAGGCGAAGTCAACCGGCCCTCCGTCCAGATCAACTTCAACATCGTCCTCTGTGACATCGGTCTCAGCCATCAGCATGATTTCAAACTCCGCACGTGACGAGATATAATCACCGTCGTAGAGCGGCTTGTCGTTTACGAAGAATTCAATCTGGGCCGGTACATATTCAAGCCGGTGCCGGGTCTTAAAGCCCTGCACCGAGACATGAACGTAATGTTCACCGGCCGCGAGTGATGGTATGAAGGAGACTTGCCACTGTCTGCCCTCTCCATCCTTCATTTCGACCGAGTAGTCTTTGTACTCGTCCGCGGAAACGGTGTCAACGCGGACCTCGATATCATCTTCACCGAACGCCACCGGGCGGGTGATGAGAACTGCGAGCTGCTGCCCGAAGACCAGCGTCCCCCCGTCTCCCAGCTCTTTCCCGTCAGCAGAGAAGGCCGCGGACCCGGTGGTGATGTGTATGTCAAAGCTGGAGCTCTTATCTGCGTAGTCAGTACCACTTGTCCTTACGACGTAGTCACCCAGAACCGGGACATGATCGTATGTAACCATGTAGGCTCTGCTTCGAACGAAGCCCGTATCCAGGAGCGCCGTTTCGGAATAGTCGTCGGGAGAAACGGTCGTTGCCACGTCATCCTCAACGATCTCAATTGCGACCTCGGTGATGGCCTCTTCATCCCGGATTTCAGTTTCAATGCGGAGCGTATCGAGCGTTTCACCTTCGTAGACATACGATTCGTCAATGACCATGTCATCAACGCTGGTGGTCATGAGTGGTGGGCCCAGATCGACCACCATTGCCGGATCACCGAGAAGTATGTGCGCCTTGATGTAGTCAACCCTGCCATATCTTAAGAGGGCGGTCATGACGGCCTCACCCATAAGGATCCTCGCCGGTATGTCGGCGCCGTGTGTGTCCTTCCCCTGTAGGTGAGTGAGGAAGGCCCGGGTCACATAGCGGTTAAAGCTCTGGTTGTGGGTGATGGGTTCGGAGCATCCGCTTGCGAAAGATGCGCATGCCGCTCCGTTGGGATTGAGCAGGAATTTCTCGCCGATCGCATCGGTGAGGATAGGCTCGGCCAACCACTGGAAGTCGCTTATCCAGCAGCCGAACCCGATGAATATGAAGGGCCTTTCGCGATTGGTAAGACCGAGAACATCCTTCCGGGGGTTGAAATCGTAGATCATCTGCTCATGGGTGAACTGCCACCGGTTGGCATGGCCCTGGAAGTTAACCATAAACGCTCCGGCATTCAGGTCCTGCACGATCTCCGGTGTGCAGTTGGCGCTGGTGTATGCAACCGTTGTGTTGTAATCAGGACAACCGTGTGCTTCCCGTACGCTGGTCTGATCGTCAACAAGACACCGTTCGAGATAGTGCTTCACCGTATCAACCGGGACTGCGCCTAAATCCCTGGCGGTCACCGCCGAGCTCTCACAGGCGGCTTTGAACTGGTCCTGACCGGTCCAGCATAGAAACTGGGATGGGTTCGTAGAGTTCTTGCCGAATTCATCGTCTGCAATCAGAACCATACGTTTCTTCCAGGAGTCGCCACCCGGGTCGTTTTCGAAGTTGAGTATCTTGGTGACCACACCGGCGGTCTCGTTGGCGCTTCCAACCGACAGTCTTCCAATGTAAAGATCGGGATAGAGATCATCCGGACCGTCCGTCTGTGCGAACCAGTTATCGTTGGGTCGTATCTCCGAGTTGGGTGGCGTGAGTAAGTCAACGAATATCATGTTGTGCGATGGGAGGTAATCGATGTCGCTTCTGGCCTGGCCGGGTTGCTGCACGTTGAGTTTGCCCTTGCGGTCAACATTGGCGTCACCCACAAGAAGCGCAAACTCGGTGCCGCCACTAAAGAAACCGTGCTCTATGAAACGCTGGATGGCCACATCGGATTTCATTCCGTTCCCGAAATCGTCATAGACCTCTTCCGTGGTTGCAAGCAAGGTGGTGTGACCCTGCTCCTCGCGCTTCGCTATAAGGGGGTCGAGCTCCGCCACAAAGTCGGGGTGACTTATCACAACATAACTGGCCGCGATATCCCTAAGAGATGGCGGATCGACGAGGCTCAATTGATGCATCCCGATCTCAACGAAGTCGAACCCGGTATGTGAGAAGTATCCGGCACCTCCACCCAGACTGTCACGGAAGGTGATGCTGAACGATCCGCCATTATCCACGATATGCTCAGGCGGGACATCGAGTCTGACCGGCGCAACGGGATCGCTTATGTCATAGAGCGCTATATCCGAAGTTGAGAAACCTATGATCTCGAATTCCAACTCACCGGTCAAACCACCGTTCGTGAAGGCGAGGACGTCTTCGTGGGCTTCAAACTCGCGTTCGTAGATGATCTCGAACCAGTCAACCGTGTGTCCCGGGTTCCAGCTCGAGCTCAGCGCGCTCTCGATCCTGAAGACGTTGTCCTCGTCACAGAAAAAGCCTGCGTCTACCTCGTAGCCGGCCCTGATGTTACTCGGAACGTACATCGTGCGTGTAGCGATCTCCTCCATCACACCCGTACAACCCTGCCCCAGTATGTCAACACTGCCGGTCCTCGGATAACTCGGCTGGTTGTAGTAGCTGATGAAGTTCACGACCAGCGAGCACGGGTAATCGGAATGGACACCCGGAAGATCGAACGGGAACGATGCCAGGTACCGCTCCCAGTAGAAGAGATCGAATTCTTCGTATGCCGGATTGAGCGGCGGGAAATTCGAGAAGACGATATCCTCTTCCATATGAAGCATATCCCTGAAATGCTCAGGAGTAAACTGGGCCGAGTCCACCCGCCATCCGGATCTTGAACCGATCCTCTCGTGCGGGCCGGCACCCCAGGATAGCCAGTAGACATTGTAGTCAACGAACAGGTCCTCGTTACCGCGGTAACCGAACTGGTCACGCAAGTCCCTTCCGTAGAAAAGGACCTCATCCCCGGAAGAGAAGAAACCGTCCTGGTCGTTGTCGGAGAGATCTATGGCGCTCTCCGCGAGATCGATGGAATCCGGGCTGTTTTCGTAAAACTCATCCCT
>JALGZP010000111.1 GCA_025774845.1 bacterium | reverse complement strand
CTAGCGGCCCATGGGAATCCAACGGGCAATCCCGCACCGCCGGGGATTCCGCCATTCGTAGGCGCGCCTGTATGCTGGTCGTATGGGGGCCCGACGTGGGGCTGGGACTCGGACATGACCGATGCGGTCACAGATAGCCCCTTAAACCCGTTGAGCACGGGAACGTGGAGGGCCTTCGTGATTCCGCTGGACGGTGACTCCCTGATGGGTTCGGGCAATCACACCGTTCTTCAGCCGTACTTCCGGTTTACGAGTAATGAGACCGGATACGAGATCCTGCAATCAGTCAATGGTATGATGTCAGGTGTTATCACGACCGGCGCGGCGGCCGCTGGGACGACGTTCTATTTCGATGCTCCGATAACCCTGTACTCCCCGGATGACCATAAGATGCACTTTGCCCAGTACCCCGATACCTTTGGGCTGGACATAGACTTCACGTCTCCAATGGTACTGGCGGACGACTGGCTGTGTACCGAGAGCGGTCCCGTTGAGCTGATCACCTTCTGGTTTTCAGCCAAGAACGATTGGTTCGACGTGGACGGGGACCTGATGGCTCAGATCTCGAACATCCACGTGAGCATCCATGACAACATCCCGGATCCCGACGGTCCGGAAGGCCCGCTGTTCAGCATGCCCGGTGATACGCTCTGGACGAGAAACTACTTGCCTTATTCTCCGTGGGTCTCCTTCAAGGAGTTTTACGCGGACGGGGATCAGGGCTGGTACGACCCGATGACCGAAACCTACATCCCGCATGATCACACCCATATATACGAGTGCACTATTTCGAATATCTGGGACGCCTTCGAGCAGATCGAAGGCGAAATCTACTGGCTGGATATCTCGATTACATCGGTGGAAACACCGCCTGTGGACTCACTCCTTGGCTGGAAGACGGCCGCGATAAAGTGGTATCCCGGGGACCATGCCGGGCGGCGCTTTGAGGACGATGGCGTGTGGGGTGATTTTCCGCTGCCGGCCTGGACCGATCTCAGGTATCCGGCAGGCCCGGATTCAGGTGAGAGCCTCGACCTGGCGTTTCTCATAGGCAACCACTGGCATGACAGATGCTGCGATGGGAGATGGGGTCCGAGGGAGTGGTGCGGGAAGGACTGTTACGACGACAAGGAATGCACCGACCTTACCCACGACTGCGAGGTCGGACTGGTGGATTTCGCCCTGTTCGCTGAGTCATACGCCTCCCCGACCTTAAACCCGACCGGAGATATCAATGGCGATGGATTTGTGGATCTCATCGATCTGTCACTCTTCGCGGCCCACTTCGGCCACACGGTTCCCAACTGCCTTCCGGATGATGCAATGTGGCAAGGGCCGCCTGACTGGTCGCTTCACGTAAGCTTCAGTGCCAACCCGGCCATAATCCAAAACAGCACTATAGCTCCGCCGATGACGCCAGTCAATGTCTACGTGGTGGCTGACGATATCATCCCACCTACAAATTTCGACATTGATGCCCTGGAGTTTGGTATGACCGCAACGGGCACCGGATTCTGGATGACGGATTTCATTGTGACGAGTCCGTTCAATATCAAGCTCGGCTCCAGCCTGGATCAAATGTCGATTGCCTCCCCGGTACCGGTGTCTCCCCCGGTGGTGGTGGGTTACGCCACGTATCTCTATACCGGTGATCCCTATGTCGATATCAACCTGCATGCCAATACCTGGAACGGCGAACTGAGATCGGTGTCCATTGGCGACACGGCCTACACGGACTTCGCTGTGGTAGCAGCCGGCTACATCGGCAGCAGTCCCACCTCAGGTACCGACGGGGACATTGATGTTCCTGTATACAGGTTGCTCCCCAGCTCGCCGAACCCGGTTGAAGGCGCTACGTTGATCCGTTATGAGCTGGCAAAATCTGACCGGGTGCATCTGGCGATCTACGATGTTGCCGGCCAGCAGGTGAAGACCCTGGTTGATCTCCCGGTTCAGAAAGCCGGACCTCATTCGGTCCGCTGGGACGGTCTTGATAACAACGGTCGCACTGTGGCGCCGGGTGTCTACTTCTACCGTCTGGAGACGGATAGGTTTGAGGAGACGAAGAGTCTAACCGTCATCAGATAACTGCGTTCACAACCAAGAACCCCCGGTTCCCCGCTGGGAGCCGGGGGTTCTTGCTACCGGCGGCATGGCGCATTTGAGGGCTGTTGGTGCCCGGAGAGAGAGACACGCACATGGATACGAAGAGACGTTCCTGGATTAAATCCCTTACGTGGCGGTTATTCGGTATTGTCTTGCTGGGTCTGATATCATGGCTGATGACGAAAGACTGGAAGCAGATGACGGTGATCACCGGGCTCTTCCATGGTATCCGCCTGATACTGTATTACTATCATGAGCGGATCTGGGAGCGGGTTTCGTGGGGGAAGGTGAAGCACCCACTTGAGGAACTCCCTGTAAACAGGAACCTTACCTCTGAAGATCTTGAGATAGTCAGAGAGAAACTGAAAGGACTCGGCTACATCGATTAGGAAGATCAGAAGAGAACAGGTGGTACACCATACGGGACGAGTTTCGCAACTTCCTGAGGTCTGAGGAGTGTCTTCAGACAGCTAAGCTCGTGGCCTGTCACTTCACCAGCACGATCTTCTGATTCGCAACCCGATCGCCAGCCTCGAATCTACAGAAGTAGACCCCGGGAGAAACAGAGTGGCCTTCGGAGTCCTTTCCGTCCCACGTAAGCCTGTGGATGCCCGAGTCGAACCTGCCGCAAAGGCGAGGACCTCTCCTACCTCCTCGAACCCTAATTCGGCGTCATTGCGTACGACCGAAGGGAGTGCGGCAATCCGACACGAATGAGTCATCGCGAGCGAAGCGTGGCGATCTCTCAGTAGGCTTGTGATACCGCGCATTGCCCGTTCTACCGGTACATCGACTTGATGCCTCCCCAAGTCGTGGTTTCTGTGCGGGACGGGCCGCAACTGCACCCTTCACCCAATGCTCCGATCAGTCCACAATAATCGACGCTGTCCGGGTGATTTCCCGGAAGGCAGGGTGACTGGTCACACAGGTGGAAGTCTCCCGTGGCTGCCGAGCAGAATGAAGGGCAGGCGGAGAAATTGCCATATTGGCCGAGATACCAGTCCCAGATCCAAACCCAGTCACCGCCAGAATTCCCATACCAGTTGCAACACTGCGGTTCAACGTTTGCGGAGCTCATGGTTGAGAGCGCGATCCCCCCTTGGGTGTAGGCAATAATCGAGCTTACCACAGCGAACCCAGCGTAATCATACGCCATGTTGTCGTAGACCAACACCGCGTCCCCCCCGGCGTTTCGATAGAAGGTGCAATTCAGAGCAAAGGCGGCGACATCACCATCTGCATATATAGCGCTACCATACGTCGCATGATTGGCAGCAAAAACACAGCCTATGAAGTGGCAACTTCCTGTGTGGTAGAGTCTGACGGCACCACCGCTCCCGCCACCGTTGTTATCGGTCAGAGTACAATCATCGAAATCCACTTCTCGCTGCGTGCAGTCTACTGCGCCACCACCGGAGCTGGCCTGATTGCCAGAGAAATCACATCTTAGAAACGAAAGGGGCCCGCCACCGTAGCCCGAAGCATCCACGCCACCCCCACCCGAGGTTGCAGTGTTTTCGCTGAAAACACAGTCTTCTACGACGGGAGCTGAAGAACCGGCGACTCCCAAGCCACCCCCGTTGTTAGCCTGATTCAAGGTGAAGACAAGATTGGCAAGGCCGAGAGGAGCATCATCGCAACGCATACCTCCGCCACTGCCGCCGCTTATGAATCCACCGGTAATTGTAAAGCCTTTAACCAGGGCATCGGCATCGACCCCTACACAATCGAAACAGCGCCCCAGCCCCTGAGCATCGATTGTCGCGCAGTCGGCTTCTCCCGACTCACTAAGCAGCGTGACCCCGGATTTCATAATCACGCTAGCCAGGTGCCCATCCGGCGTCGAGTGAGTGCAATCGTAGTAAGTACCGCAAGCCACGAGCACGGTGTCCCCGGCACCAGCCGAATCGACACCGGCCTGAATCGTAGGAGCATCACCCATACCGTCGGATGTTATGTACCAGGTACGCGCCGATGCGACACTGAACGAGGCAGACAGAACCACACTCAGAATCAATAACAAACGTCTCATAACCCACCTCCCTGCTAGAAGTACTATACCATGGATGAGGCAGGCTTGCAACTACAATTGTAATACGGTGATACACCATACGGAACTTGACCTGCTCTACGTGTGGGTGGGAGCCATAGGGGCGCCTGAAAGGATTAGACGCAAGGTGCGGTCCCGCGATGCATCGTGGCAATCTCATGACGCTGGATCTTCGTGTCCCACCCATATATCGCCTTGACTGGTTGCAGTTTCGTGGACACAATAGGGGTGGGTAGAGTGGTCTTCGCTGCTGGGTGTACGGAGCCGGATGATGAAATTGATGACAGGACTTAGACTCTTGCGCCTGCTTGTGCTGGGAGGCACACTATGCGGGTGCTACACAGTCCTGATGCGGGCCGAAAAGAATCAAAGCCATCGCGGGGCGGATCCCCCTTATCCATTCGTGCTGGAGATCACAAATTACTACTATCCTGGGGGCGCGTCTCTGAGTTACTACCTGACCTACGACAGGGTCGTGGTAACCGGGACAAATCCTCATCCCAGCGCCGGGACGGCAGAGCTGTTCAGCAGCCATCTTGATCCAGAAGAACGCGAGAGGTGGAGTGATTTCATCTCCGACTTCCCGGTCCAGGAGCTGGATGCGGAGTATGTCAACCGAAACGTATGGGACGGTTTCTACCGGCTCTTCCACTTTACACTCGGCTGGGAGGAAAAACGGATTTCAGTAAAGAATACACATGTAGAGCCACTGACCAGATTATGTGAGGAGGTAAACAGACTGGTCCCGCCGGAGATGGCCGTGGGAACCATGCACCCTTCGGTGGCAGAGCGCCTGAAAGAGCTGCAGGCATTCGATTAGACTGATGAAATGCCTGTCGATGAGGGAGCTGGTACGCCCGGCGGGATTCGAACCCACGGCCTATGGCTCCGGAGGCCATCGCTCTATCCAGCTGAGCTACGGGCGCACTAAAAACGGTAGGCAACTGTCAGGATGATCCTGCTGATCGTTCTCTTCTCGCTGTACTGAACGTCTCCGAGGATCTCCCGCTCGAACCCGGTCCGTTGCCACGCAAAGTCAACAGCCACCGTTGACTCTATGATGGCACCGGCGCCAAGGGAAAACGCCTTTCTATTCTTTACCACGTCGTACCAGATAAGCTCAAGCGGTATGTGCGCATAGCCCGCTCTAAATCTTAGAGGATAGGCAGGAACCGTGTATTCAAGCCCGAACCTGAGGTCGGTCGTGGACTCGTACAGGTATTCATCGGTGTCAGGGTCTCTTGTGAAGCCCGGGTAATCGAGTTCATTCCAGTTGGTGTAGAAGGCATCAAAGGTAACCAGAAATGTCGCCGGCATCACGGCAACACCAACTCCCATCGAGTAAGGGAGGGTTGCCCGGTCGTCGACGATGAAGAAGTCGCCGCTGCAGGTTTCGAAGGGTTCGACGATATCGCCCTTGAGGGTTATCCGCTGTGGGCTCCGTAAGAGAAGCCCCATGCTTGCAAGGGGTATAGGCTGATACTGAAGCCCAAAACTTGCTCCGTACCCACCTAAGTCGGTATCCCAGTCGAATACCGCATCATCACATTCATTCCAGGGAGACCAGACGTCGTTCCTGTCGTAGTCACCCGTGAATGCGTGCGCCTCGAAACCTACAAATGCCTGGGGAGAGACCTGGACAGCGATTGCCCCTGCCCATGCAGTGAGAGCGCCGCCTGTTTCCTCTGCATCCCGCCAATCGAGATCGTGATATCCCATGACCTGTCTCACACTGTAGGTATCCAGCATGTGGGTCCTGAAGACGGATCCTGCAAGAACCAGGCTCCCACGATAGGTGGGAAGCGGAAACGAAAGCGCGAGTTCCCTCAGCCGGGTGGACGACACCGACCTGGACGCGGTGCCTCCACGCATCGCGAAGGCTGGAGACCACTCCGTATCGATATCGTAGGATTCCTTCTGAAAAGTCGTGAGTAATTCTATTCTTCTTATCTTGGCAAGACCCGCAGGATTCATATACAGGGCTGAGCCGTCATCCACAGCAGCAATACAGGCTCCACCCATTGCCATCCAGCGCGCACCAAGCGCATCCCTGGCAAGAAAGGGCATTTCG
>JALGZP010000047.1 GCA_025774845.1 bacterium | reverse complement strand
TGCCGTAGGTATTGTCATCATCTTCATACTTGCCAATGCCATAAGAATACTCAGGGAGTACGAGCGTGGTGTGATCTTCAGACTCGGAAGGCTAATAGGGGCCAAGGGACCGGGCCTCATAATCCTCATTCCCATAGTCGACCGTATGGTCAAGGTCAGTCTGAGGATGATCGTCATGGATGTACCCCCTCAGGACGTCATCACCAAGGACAATGTTTCAGTGAAGGTGAACGCGGTTGTCTACTTCAGGGTGATGGACCCCAACAAGGCCATTACCGAGGTCGAGGACTATATGTATGCCACGTCCCAGCTGGCTCAGACAACGCTGAGAAGTGTCTTGGGAGAAGCTGAGCTTGATGTTTTGCTCACTAATAGAGACAAGATAAACAGCGAACTTCAGCAGATACTTGATAAGCAGACCGATCCGTGGGGGATTAAGGTATCAAATGTAGAGGTCAAGCATGTTGACCTACCTGAGGATATGCAGCGGATGATGGCAAAACAGGCCGAGGCAGAAAGGGAAAGAAGAGCAAAGGTGATTAAGGCACTCGGCGAGTTTCAGGCTGCAGAGAATCTATCGCAGGCTGCCAAGGTAATTGGCGAGTTCCCAATTGCGCTCCAGCTGAGATATCTGCAAACACTTACTGAAGTCGCGGCTGAGAGCAATTCTACAACGCTCTTCCCAATCCCTATAGACCTGATAAGTGTGTTTATGGACAAATCAAAATCCTAAGGAAGTAGGGATCGTATGGAGTCTACCGATGAGGAAGTTCTGGCATGTGTTTGCCGTGAGCGAAATCCGGACACGGAGGGGTTATAATCTAAGCTGCACTTCGGAAGCTGATTGGGGCGGGTGAAGCCGATAACCTCACGCGCCCTCTCGCAATCCGCCTTATCACAACCAGGACACTATCCCACAAGACCACGCTTTCAGATCCCACAAGACCACGCTTTCAGACATTTGTCCGGGGAGCCACTTCAATGTCTGAAAGCGCGTATTGGCGCGTGCCGTTAGCCCAACTCTCTATAGCGCTTCCTTATTGTCCCTTTCAAACAGTTCAACCCGAGGAAAGTCCGTTGCGCTGGCTCGTGAGATGGCTTATGCTACCGAGTGTCAGTTCAGATGTATTGGCTTGAGCATGGGACGCTAAGCGGTGCAGAGGTCATGGCGGGTATAGCAGAATGAGGAAAGAACTGGTTTGCATACAGGTCATCATACTTCTTGGCCAAGGCATAGCTTTTTCCCAAGACACTGTTGAACCCGGTGGCACGGACCTCGGATTTTCTCTCGGTGTTGCTGAATACCAGATGAGAGAGAATGCTTTGAACAACATCAGGCATCGAGGCACTCTTGCCTCCGGTGGCATCTCTTATGAGAGGATTGGAGAGATATCAAGGCAGAAGGTCGAGTTCTACCTCATTTTCAGCACGCTTAAGAGCCGTTACGATCCCGACAAGTCTTCATTTGCCGCCAACCCATCTCTGACTTACAGATATGCGCGGAAGGTCAGAAACATCAACCAGGAACTCTCGCTGTTCCTAGGCGGCATAACCGGTCTGGATATGCATCATGAGTGGTTTGATAATTGGGATGATAGTCACCTCTACTGGCTGACCGCATACTATCTTGGAATTGACGGCATCCTGACCTATCGGAACTCTCGCGACAGCGAACTTTTTCTTGAAATCGCTACTCCGGTGGTAGCCTTGATTTCAAGGCCACCTGAACGGTTTCTCTATAAAGTTGCTAACCCGAAGTTCTCATGGGTCGTTGACGAACTTCACAGCAACCTGAGGCTGACATCTGTTCACGAGCATTTCGTGTTCAATATCAACCTGGGATACACTTTCAGATACAGTCGTAGATTCACACAACGCTTGTACTGGCGATTCAGCTACACAAGTAACAGCGTCCCGTACTCCAAGGACCTGACAATTCTGACTCATGTCTTTGGGGCCGGCTTTGTTTTCTGAGAGGTCCGGTGAACAGGAACGAGTGACAATGGGATCCAGGCGTTCGGTATTGGCTACGACTCTTCTTGTCAGTATGTTTCTGGGTTGTCTGGGCGATCTGGATATAAAACTGCCATATGATGATTACGCACCTGAAGACATCGGTGATGGTTGGGAGATATCAACGCCCGAGGAACAGGGTTTCGATGAGGACAGTATCACCAGGGTTTACAGGAGGTTTTACTCTGAAGATTTATATCCTACAATACACAGCCTGCTTGTTGTCAGAAATGGCAAACTTGTGGCTGAGGCATATTGCAGGGACAAGAACGAAAGGGACACATTTCACAGTATCCAGTCGGCCACCAAAAGCATTACTTCTATACTGGTGGGTATTGCCATCGATAAGGGTCTGATTGACTCGGTAGGCCAGACGGTCTATCACTTCATCCCCGAGTACTTTGACAATGATACGCGCAAGCGAGAAATCACGCTTCACCATGTCTTGACAATGGAGACAGGCCTCGACTTCGACAACGATGAACATACAGAGAAACTCTTCAACTACGGCGGAAGCAGCCTTAAGTATGTCTTACACAAGCCGCTGGTGTTTCTCCCCGGGACCGACTGGTACTACGGCGACGGGAATCCTCAGATTCTCTCCGGTGTTATTCAGAGAGTGGCCGGTGTGTCGGAAGAGGAATTCGCCGTAGAGAATCTCTTCGGGCCCCTTGGAATCACCCGGTACCAATGGGAAACACACCGGGATGGTCTTACATTTGGGGCTTTCGGTTTGTGGTTAAGACCGAGAGATATGGCCAAGGTCGGGAGATTAATGGTCCAAGATGGGGTGTGGGATGGTGAGGAGATCGTTTCGGCTGAGTGGATATCTGAGTCCACGAAAGAGCAGACATCACATCAAACCTATGGATACTACTGGTATCCATGGGAAGAGCAGGGGACCTTCTATGCAAGCGGCCACGGGGGGCAACTGATCTATATAGTCCCGGAAGAACACATAGTGGTCGTGATTACGGCGGATTCGTACAGTAACAGCAGGGCTCTGGCATCTCGTTTTGATGAGCTCTTCACTGGTATTATGAACGCCGTCGTCGATTAGCAGCCTTCACCCTCGACGAGCCGCGCGATCGCACAAAACCGCGCTTTCAGACATTTGTCCGGGGAGCCATTTCGTATCGAAGGTAAAACCTCCTTTGGTCTTATCGTATGAGCACGATCTTTGTGGCTCTGGTGCGCTCTGCGGATTCTAGCTCTATAAAATAGATGCCACTTGCGGGCCAATTGCCGAAGCCGTCTTTGCCATCCCAAATCACTGTGTGTTCACCCCTGGGCTTGTGCACATCGACCAGGTTCCTGACCAGCCTTCCAGATGCATCGTAAACACTGAGTCTGATATGAGCAGCCGTGGACGTAGCATATCTGACTGAGACAACACCTGGAGTCGGATTGGGACCGGCGACGAGCATGCGGCCTGAGGGTTCGATCTCACCATTGACTCTGGCCAGGGCATCTTCAATCTCTCTACACGGTGAGAATTCTGATGTGTTGCTGCTTGCATCGGTCGTGGTTGCCGTCAGGGAATCTCCCGCTGCCAGTCCGGTAACGATGAGCATCCAGGTCCCACTCGCATTTGGGGTTGCGGAACCCAGGTACACGGCGCCTTCACCATACCCTGTTGGATCCAACCTGGCTTTGAAGACTTCAACTATCGCCAGCGTGGGATCTGAGTCGATGTCGACCGTTCCGACTACCGTCGTTTGGCCGGCGCTATCATACGCGATGATTATCCATGGGAAGTTCAGTTCCTGATTGGCCCCGGTATCAACCGTATCCCCAGGATCATTGGGCGTAACCCCATCAACATTAAGGTCGATTCCCAGATACCCATTGTCATAAATCGCGTTCCGCCAAATATGGTTGCCGTCAGCATTGGTGGTGTCGCTCCAGTGTTCGCCAATTCGTATGCCCTCCCACGCGTTATGCGCGATGGTGTTGGTCGGCCCGATCGAGTTATTCACAGCATGCCCCTCGAAGAACAGGTTACTGTATCCTCCGATGTTTACACCGGCCATCCCATTGGGCGCAGGTGTGGCCATATCCTGAGCAACTCCGATTAGGTTGTCGAGGACGTAGTTATTCTGAGTATAATGAGGAGGTACTGTCGCGGAGTTGCCGAGGATAGCGATACCATCAGTCCCATTGTACGATATGAGATTCGAACGTATGGTATTCAGGTGTGCCCCATCGTCCAGCACCAGACCGCAGCGGGTGTTTCCGAGGCTCCACATGCCCGTCACCTCAGTGCCTATGTAGTTGCCCTCCACAAGATTCCAGTAGGCCTGGCAATTGCCGCCGATACAGACACCGTTGGCCCAGTTACTGGATATGAGATTGGCCCAGACCGTGTTCCGATCAGCATAGTCCAGAGCACTGGGCGCAACGATCTCAACCCCGGACCAAGGGCCTAGTTGGTTCCAGCCGTTCTGACGTGAATCGGTACCGACTGCATCCGTCCCTATGAAGTTGCAGTAGATGAGATTGCTACGTGTGGGGTAAGGCATCCCCCGGATGCAGACTCCACTCTGCTCGAACTTGCCTATTGAGAGTCCCTGGATGGTGTTGTTGGGAGACGTGATGAGAAGGCCATACGCCGGCCCGGCCAACGACCCATCAATCTCAATAAGAATATTGGCCGATGAGGGTGGCTGTTTACCGGCACTCGCTCCAGGCTGACTCAGACCGTCAATGAACACCCCGGCCGTATCCGTGAGTGCTGGAAGTTGTGAGCTAAGAAAGATTCTCTGCACACCAGCATATGGAATGTTGAAGAGGATCGTGTCAGCTGTGGGAACAGTAGAGTTGGCCTGGAAAATCGCATCTCTCAGACTACCTGGGCCGGCATCGATTGTGTCAGTAACGGTGAATGTCGCCGCTTCAGTTGCTCCATGAAACATCAGACACAGAAGCGACGTACAGATGATACAAAGAGACATAGTCCTCATGATTACGCACCTCATGATTACGCACCTCCTTTGGGCTGATCACCTCGCAGGCTTGGGCACTCGGGCCCCTGTCTGCCACGGGAAGGGCAGCCTAGTGGGAACTACGCAGACGCCACAGACTCTAGAGCCTGGCCGGCGCTTTCACTCAGTGCGGTATCCATTTGACTGTAGAAGGTGTGAAAGGAATCGCGATACCGCCGATGGGCGGACTGTAACAGAGTAACTGCAGCAACAAGGAGCAGGCCTAGATCCACGGGAAGCATCATCTGTCTCGTCCCTTTAACCAGGGTCCTTCTCGCAATCCATCTAGCGAAGGTATGATACCAGAAAGATATGTACCTTGCAAGTGCTAATCCAGTTGGGGACCGGAGAAGACAAGATGCCCCTCAAAGTGGTTGGGATAGGGGAATACCAGTGTGGCTATGCCCCGAGGGATCCCACACAGGCCCTACCCACAAGACCACGCTCTCAGACATCTGCCCGGAGAGCCATCTAAGCGGATACAGCGATCTTTGTCTGACCTCTCGCGATTCGCCTGATCCCGAGGGCAAGACAGTCCCACAGAATCGCGCTTTGGGATGGCAGCCCGGGGAGCCACTCCAATGTCTGAAAGCCTGAGTTTCCCTCTTGAAGTGATCTTACATCTTTGTGACGATTATGCAGATTTCCGAAGTGTGAATATGTGCGTATCTCCCGGTTGCCATTTGCTGAATGGAATCATACCTTTAGGATGAACACCAAGCAGTTAGATGGAACTCCAATGTTGCTGTTCAGGGGCAAAGCGATCCAGATCATTCTCAATTCCTGAATGAGGAGGGAAACTATGCATAACTACTTCTCTGCCTATCACCGTGGGAGAACGTCTGACAGTGGTCACCTTCCGGGAGCTAGATCGATGACATCACTCCTGATCCTCACGGTTCTTCTTGCGGTATCCCCCTCTTTCGCCACACCTCAACCGACGGAAGTCACGCCCGAAGTGCGCGCCGAGGTGATCGAGGACATTGCGGTGCTACTGGACGATCTATACGTCATTCCCGAAACGGCGACCGAGGTCCAACAGATGTTGCGCGCTAATCTTGCCGCGGGACATTACGACGAGGATATCGCGCCGGCGGCGTTCGCGGCGGCGCTCACACGTGACATGTATGCGTTGACCGGAGATAAGCACCTTCGCGTGAGTTTCGGAGCCGACGGCGCCGTCGCGGGACGCCACCCCGTAAAGCGTGTGCGGGATGGTGGTGTGGGAGATGTGAAGATTGTCGTCCGGGAGACCGAAGAATCGGCCGGCCGTAACGAGAAACAGCGCGGCACTGGGTCTGACAGCGGGGTCTTTGATGGGGTCAGGGGAGTCCTCGAAGCGAAGGTGCTCGCGGGCAATGTCGGATACCTGGACATTCGTCTGTTCCTTCCCCGCGAACGTGAAGAAGAGATTGCCGTGAGGGCGATGGAGGCCGTTTCGGACGCCGATGCTCTCATCTTCGACCTCCGCTCCTGTGCCGGGGGTACCCCGGACATGGTCCACTTCGTCACGAGTTATCTCTTTCCGCCCGAACCGATGCACCTGATCACTTACTATCACGGGCATTCCGAACCCGATTCTGCGTACACACTGGGTGAGATTCCGGGAATGCACCGTCCCGAAGTCCCGGTGTACCTGTTGATCAGTTCCTTTACCGGTTCAGGGTGCGAGGAGTTCTCTTACAACCTGAAACATCACGGTCGCGCCGAGCTCATCGGAGAGACGACTGGTGGTGCAGGGCACGGAGGGGGCGTGCATGCCATCGGGGCAGGATTCAGCGCTTTCATCCCCGACTTCCGTCCGGTACACCCCAGAACAGGCGGTGGCTGGGAAGGCGTCGGGGTGATCCCGACGACCGGTTGTTCATCGGAGAAGGCGCAGACTCTCGCCCACAAGATGGCACTCGAACGGATTCTGAATGACGGTGGCGTGGAGCAAGAACGTGCCGAGGAGCTGGCCGACCTGATTCGCGGGCTGGAGGAGGACCTCACCCGCCTGGACGAGCCCCCGGTAGTGGACGCAGATGCGCTGGTGGAGTACGTCGGTGCGTTCGAATACCGTTCCATCACACTGGAAGATGACGGGCTCTACCTTCAGCGCACGGGTGGCCCGAAGCTGAAGATGGTCGCTGCCGACGAGCCGGATTCATTCACGTTGAAGAGGCTTCCCCAGGCCAAGATCCGCTTCGAGCGTGACGCCGACGGAGAGATCGTAGCCCTCCACGTTCTGGGAATGCGCGGTGAGTGGGAGGTCACGAGGCGCCAGTAGTGGGTGCATGCCCTCTGGCGCTCAGCTTCACCGCAGTTACCACGATATCCCACAGAATCGCGCTTTCAGACATTTGCCCGGGGAGCCACCACTTTCCTGAGGGGCTGAACGCTTGGGAAGCTGATCCGTAGCGGAAGAGCAAGGTATGAATCAGCCCGGAGGTTCTCATTCCTAGGTTTCCTTCAACGGTACGGGGCTGCACAGGTTATCTGCTTCATTTGCGCTACGACCACAGCATCTGCATATGTACTCGGGATTGTTAACCAGCTCGATCACCTTAGCCAAATCAAACTTCCCCACCGGCTGTGTCATCTTGCATATGTGGTGGTCAGGTATGCTATCCCAGCATTTGGACTCCGGGCCGCAGCATGAGCCACTCATCGATTTGTCCTTGCCTATATTGTCACGAGGAAATAGAACCCCACCCCAAGCATCACCAGACCTCCCACAACCTTTACTACAGGCATAATCCTGGTCGCTTTCAGCACCCAACTTCCGAGACTGGCCCCCAGGAGCACCGCAACCATTGGAATGCTGAAGCCTAAGCCAAACACTGCCATTACCAATGCCCCCTTAGCCACCTGCCCCCGAAGAGCTACTACCCCGAGAATTGCCAGAAGGGCCGGACTGCAACATGACACGGCACATGTAGCTGTTGATCCACCCAGCGCAGAGCCCAGAATCACAGCTCCCAGCGCTCCCCTTGCGTTCGTTTTGCCCGAGAACCGGAATGATGGCAGCTTGAATGGGAAGAGCCCCAAACTTATCAGCCCAAAGAGCACCAATACCAAGCCAACCACCAGCTTGCTGTAGCGACCGAAGCTCTCACCGACAAGCTGGCCTGCAAGCCCCATGGCGGCGCCGATCACTGCTAATGCTAATACGGACCCCACGACAAAACTCAACGCGGCAACCTTGATATCACGCTTTCTGTTGCTCTCGCTGGCCCCGACGTATCCAGCTATGGCCCCAATCACCGGAAGACTGCAGCAGGCCGAGGCCGCTGCGCTCAATAGGCCCAAAAACAGCAATGCTGCCAGTAGTGTGATACCCACTCCCGGCGTCTCAAGTGCTTGGTTTATCCACTCCTGCACTGTGTCTCCAATCCACACATTTACTGACCTGGGCAACATCCCGACTTGGCAGCATCGGGACCACACCCAGTCGGTCCGCATCCAGGGGCACATGCTGCTTGCACATAGCCTCTCAGCAGTCCGTCCTCAGTAATATCGCCCGTAATCACACTCGGGCCACAGCTCCCCCCGAGCAAGACGACTGCCGGGAACGCATCAACCTCGAAGACGGCTGCCATCCGTTCATAACGTGGATCGTCTATCCTGATAGTGACGGCTGCCGCCCCGACTCCTCTTCCGGCCAAAGTCCCAGAAGTCTGCTTGATGGCTTCGGCTGCGGTTGTCATCTCCTGCGGATCGGCTCCCGCCAGAAGTACGAAAGCAAAATCCTTGTCAGGGGCGAGGTCATCGAGACCGTATGATGCGTCGAGGTCCGCTCGATACAAACCCTCAAGATCGAACACTTCCCCATCTTGGCCCTCGACCTGGATGTCTGCTTCACTCTTGTTTGCTTTGATAAGCGACCACGCTCCGATGGCTATTGCTGCCCCGATAACTGCGATGAAGATGATTGACCGCAGGCGACGCATCCCGCGAGAGCCACCACCATGCTCGACTCCGGGGCCACAGCAACTTGATGTGTCTGCTTCCGTGCCGGAGGTCGGTGGACAACATGATGAATCGCTGCAGCAATTTCCCTGGTCCTCGTCTTTGTCATCTCTTATTCCCACAGCATTCACCTCTCTCACCTATCGGTCTCTCTAGGAAGAACACTTGCCGTGCTCGGACCTAACCTTATCAATAGCGTCCGCAATCAATCTGAGTGACTTCAACACACCGCCCCTGTGTTCGGAGGGGACCTGATTCAGAATCTGCTTCGAGTATTCATCCGAGCAGCCCTCAAGTTGCCGGGCAAGACCATTTCCCTTGTCGGTCAAACCTATGCAGACCTTTCTTCTGTCCCTTGGACTGCTACTTCTGCTCACCACTTCATCACGAACCAGAACATCGACAACCCTTGTCATCGTGCTTACGGTAACACCCATGTGTTGGCTTAGCTCATTCATTGACAGAGTCCCTTTCTGAGCAAGGGTCTCGATCGTGTAACACTGCGACATGGTGGTCCCACAGCAGACCTTCTCATCTCGTTCCAGGAGGCTGAGGTTCCTGATTAGGCGCGCAATCAACGTAGAAAACTCCCCCCACTCGGAGCTCTTAGACTTCATACTATCACCACCCCCGGTCGGTTACTTGCATCATACAGTAATTGTAATATGCAAATAACCGACTGTCAAGAGGCTTTGCCTCTTCATCCCACGAAACCACTCGCCGAGGTGACTACTTGGGAGGATCTACACAAACACAGGAATCCTTATCCGGTCCCTGGCAAATGCCTATAATGGTATTGCATTACATCGAATCGTGCAATTGCCGGGCTTTCTCTCTCACGAGAGCATAGTTCAGGCTATTGAGCGCATTGAAGCTAGCGGCTTTCGCGCAGAATTCCATGGCCTTCTGATTGTCACCCTTGCCCTTGTAGGCTAGTGCTATTCTGTAAAGATTATACGAATTCTGCTGACTGGCTTGCCCGAGTTCTTCAATTGCCTTGTCATAGTCACCCTCTTCGAGGGCGATCATTCCCCCCAGTTGGTGAGCCAGTCGAATCTGATTCGGGCTACTTAGAGCTTCAGCTCCCTCAAGATGCTTTGCGGCTCCGGCCTTGGCGGCTGTGAAATCCTTCTCTTTCGTCGCAATAGTTGCAGCATTGTAGAGGAAGTTGAGGTCTGTATTGTCCTTGACCTCCTGAGCTAGATCTGATTGCTGAACAAGCTCAACTGCCTTTTCGTATTTCGCCAGAGCTTCATCATACTTCGCATGCTCATAGAGGATATTACCCATCAGGATGAGATCTCCGGACATTGCCGCTGCATCGTTGATCTTCTCCGCTAGCGCATATTGCTTCGCCAACTCTTCCAGGGCCAGGTCTATGCTCCCTTCATCAGTGAACGAAACCGCCATGGCAAAGTGGGCCGCCCGCCGTTCGCCGTCATTGTGGGCGTCGTCGTACAGTGACTGAAGTACCTTCCGGGCAGCTTCGTGCTTTCCCATGAGGTTGAGATTCGTGGCCATACCGATACGCGATGGAACGAAGTCGGGCTGCAGCGACAGCGCTTTGAGGTAGGTTTCGATGGACTTGTTGTATTTGCCCATCTTCATGAGCAGCTCAGCATAAGAATCGTAGGGGTTGGGATCGTCCGGAATTAAGTCGATGTATTTCCTGAAGGCCTTTTCAGCGTTATCATAGTCCTCTAAGAATCTCTGGGAGTACCCCATCATATTGTAAGGCGGTGAGAAATCTGGAGCGATCGCGGTTGCCTTCTCGTATGCGTCTATCGCCAGAGAGTATTCTTGCTGACCGAAGTAATGGCCGCCCAATATGTTGTGAGCCCGTTCATCCTGTGAGTAGGCCTCGACCAATTGCATGAATAGCTCCCTCTGTTTCATCGGGAAACCATTAACCCCTGCCTCAACTCCCAGAATCCACAAGCGTTCTCCTTCACTCACCTGATCAGCTAATGCTCTGGCTCTACCGAAGCTCTCGAAGAACCCTTTTGCACTAGGCTGGACAAATGATAGGACCAGATGGCCCAGGGCGAAGTCTGGATCCTCTTCAACAGCCTTTTCGAAGAACTGTAAAGACTCCTGAAGGCGGAGTTTCTCGTAGAGATCGCGTCCCTGGATGTAGTACTCCAGTGCCTCCTCAGATGTCGTCGTGATAGGGATCTTGCCTTCCTCCTCGGTCTTGGCACACCCTATAGTGAAAAGCAGAAACGCGACGAGAGCGAGCAGTAATACGCGGGAAGTCCAATTGTGATCTTTCATCATATCCTCCTCCTAGCTGCCAAGCCAGGTGTCCGTCGGAGGCCCGAGGGTATCATCTATTAGTCTGCGGTGAACCTGCCTCCCATCACACTCTAGAGTTCTTCCCGCAAGATGTCAAGTGTTCCAGCCTGGCCTAAGTTGCGTACGTGCCCTCACGATATCCCCTTTGCCACGATTGCCACCCCATCCCACAATGTTGTGCTCTCAGACATTTGGCAGGGGAGCCAGAGAGGATTTGAACCTGGAGATACTCGGGTCAACACCAGTCAGTTTTCTAAGAGTCGGCTTATTCGCTTCTGCGCCCGTTTGACCATCTCATCATCCTCGTTAGAGGCAAAACGCAGGAAGTCCCTGAGAGAATCCACCGCGTCGCCATATCGGCCCAGCTTCTCCAGGACCAGGGCTCTATAATAGCGGGCGCGTGCATGCTCGGGGTCTAGCTCAAGCGTCCTGTCGAAATCAGCCAAGGCCTGTTCATACCTCTCGAGGTGATAATACACATTCCCTCTGTTATAACGGGCTGCTCCATACAACGGATCGAGACGGGCTGCACGACCGTAGTCGGCAAGGGCAGGGTCCCATTGCTTCCTCTTAGCATATATCGCACCACGGTTGTTATAAGCTTCAGCGTAGTCGGGATCCAACTCTATTGCCCTGCTGTAGTCCTTGAGGGCGAGCTCGGGCCTACCAGTCTCGTCGTACACATTTCCCCTGCAAACAAATGATGTAGGGTCCGTTGGGTCTAACTCTAGGACCCTGGAGAAATCGTCGGCAGCCTCCTCATATCGGCCGGTCATGACGTAGATCTCCGCACGCCGGCTGTACACGTCAATGCTTGGGTTCATCTGAGTGACTTTGCTGTAATCCGCGAGAGCATCATCATGTTTCTCAAGACGCTGGTATGCCTGTCCACGTTTGCCGTATATGGATGCGTCATCCGGATTGGTGGTGATGCTCGCACCATAATCGGCGACGGCTTTCTCGTCTGCTCCGATCTCTATGTATGCATCCCCCCGCATCTCATAGATTGCAGTGGCCGTCGGGTCGAGACGTAGCGCAGACGTGTAGTCCGCGATTGCAGACTCATACTCGCCCAGCCCGTGATAGGCAGTTGCGCGGCTGTAGTAGGCCTCGCCCAGGTCAGGCTCGATCTCGATGGCCCGGGTGTAGTCGCCAATGGCTTGCTTGTAATCGTTCTTCTCACAGAAGGCTGCGGCTCTGGAAACGAATAGGTCGACCCGCCCGGGTGTGAGCTCGATCACCCTGGTATAGTCCTTGATGGTCGAATCCGGATATCCCTGACTCCGAAACGCAGCGGCACGGTTTGTGTAAGCTTCGGCGAAGTCGGGCTTCAGGCTCACGGCGTGATGATAATCCCGGATCGCCAGATCATCCAGCCCCATTCGGGAGTGAGCCAAACCGCGGTTGTTATAGGCCTCTGCATCCGTAGAGTCCAGCTCGAGCACCCTGTTGTAGTCAGCAATTGCCAATTCGAAGTCATCGATTCTGTAATAAGCAATCGCACGGTTATAGTAAGCGTCCTTGAAATCGGGTTTAAGCTTTATGGCCTCAGTGAATGCTGAGATGGCCTTCTCGTACTCACCAGCATCGAGGTGCTCAACACCCTCGTTGTATTTGGGCAACGTCCGGTACACATAAGACTGGCTGGTGGAGTAGCAGCCACTGAGGGCTAGGGCGAGCGTCAGCAAGGCGCCAGCGGCGACGCACTTAGATACCAAGTTAGGCTGTCTGCGAGATCGCTGCCCTGACGGATGTTCAGGGGGGCGCACAGGCGACGGCTTTTCGTATTGGCTCATGTCAGGATCTCATCGTATCGGCTCACGTCGGAATCTCAGTTTGCTTCCTGTATCCTGCCACATGCTCCGCCACGATTGTAACAGATGACGTTGGCCAATGAAACTAGACTATGGCTGGCCAGAGGAAACGGCTTCTGATAGTCTCCTGGGAAGGAGGTAACAATGAGAGTCGGCGGGTCTATCGCGTCATCCCTCCTGATATGCTGCCTGATGCTTGTGCTGCCTGCCAGGGCCGGGCATCTCCACTCTGCGGCTTACAGAGGGGACCTGGCAACATGCCGGCATCTACTGACGATTGGCGCCGATGTCAATGAGAGGGATAGCAGTGGAATGGCACCGATTCACCATGCAGCGTGGATGGGACATGTCGATGTGGTCGGTCTTCTTATTCGAAGCAGTGCGGATGTCGCCATTGAGACGCCGAAAGAAGGCAATACCGCGATGCATTTCGCTTCAGGCTCCGGTCAGAACAAAACCGTCAAGCTTCTTCTCCGCAGCGGTGCCGGTATCGACCACAGGAACAGTAATGAGCAGACACCTCTACACTGGGCGATTGAAAACGGGAGGGTCGAGACGGTGGAGCTCCTGACGGCCTGGGGAGCCGGTATCGAGGCCGAAGATATAGATGGCTTAACAGCGTTACACCGCGGCGTGCTTTCAGGGTATTCCCCCATTGTTAGCATTCTGCTGGCTTTGGGAGCGAATCCGGATGCCAGAGACAAAGACGGCCAATCTCCGCTGAGGTCGGCACTCAGGCAAGGTTACACCCGGATAGCCCGGCTCCTGAGACTTGCGGGGGCGAGCATCGAGACCGAGGAAGACCTCACGAGATTCGTCCAGAATCAGCTTTGGCTGCGTGGATACGGTATATCCGAGATGGACGGGATCGTAGGTCCTAACACCGTAGGTGCCATCAGGGCATACCAGCGTCACGCCGGCCTTGGCGGGAACAGTGTCGTATCGGAGGATCTGGTCGATAACCTGGCATCAAGTGGAGAGATAAGCCCGTACCTGTCGGGGGGTGACGACACAGTCACGAACATCTTTGTGAGCTGGCTTGACCTGGCTTACGAGCACGGATGGGAACCTGGGCTTCTCTGGTCACGGGGCGAGTTGATCGGGGAAGGTGTGTCCGGAGTCGACCATGATTTCCGGGGGGCCATGAGGTACAGGGGGCAGGTGAGGTTCGGAGACCTGGAGATCGAAGGCACCGTATGGGTCGTAGCCAACGGTTGGGTCATTGCGCATGGAAGTAAGGTTCTTTTCCGAGCCCGAGAACAGGACGCTTACGATACATGGCGTGTGGCTCCCGCACTGAACCCGGATTGAGTCACCACCTGGCTTTGAGACATTTGTCCGGGGAGCCATCACCATTGCCACTGTCCTGCGGGCCCATGTGGGGGTACCGGGCACTGGATAGATCCCACTCGCTTACCTCAAGATGGTTCTCTCCTCGCGGGGGCAACTGTTTCCATAAGCCCGCCGCTGTGGTATAATAGAGTATAAGAAAGCATCGCTGTTCATCACATTTTCACCGGGGAGGCCATCATGATGACCAGGATCACTGGTCTGCAGGGAGTATTCCCAACCATTATCCATCTTGCTGTCCTGAGTCTTGTCGTCGGGGTTATCGGCATGCACACGTTGAGCGCGTTGGCGGCCGATGATGCCGTGGCCGATGATCCGGAACTCATCTGGCTCAATGAGATGGCCCGCTTCTACGAAGTACATCCGGAGCTAAAAGAAGAGAGGGGAAGCGGCTGGAAACCGTACAACCGTGTCAAGTGGCTCCTGGAACAGAGAATGACGGACGGCAGGCTCCCGGTTTACGGTGCCCGCTGGGAAGTATGGCAGGCCCGTGTTGAACGCGAAGCCGCGCGCGAGACGGCCCCACTGGCCAGCTGGTTCGCCATCGGACCGGTGAACATGTCCGGCCGTATCATCTCGATCGATTTTCATCCTACGAATCCGGACATCGTTTACGTGGGGGCGGCGAGCGGCGGACTCTGGAAATCGGAGGATGGCGGCGAGACATGGAGCACCACTACCGATGAGCTACCCACGCTTGCCATAGGCGCGGTGTGTGTTCTTCCCTGGAACCCGGACATCGTCTTGATCGGCACGGGTGAGGGAACCGGTCCTTATCCCGGTCTCTTCGGCGTGGGTATTCTTAAGTCGATCGATGGGGGGGAGACCTGGAGCACCACCAGCCTCTCTTATCCGCTGAGCGACGGGATGGGCACTAATGTGATTGAAGCGAATCCATACACGGGAACGATCCTGGCCGGTGCGCGTGACGGCCTCTGGCGTTCGACGGATGAGGGAGAGACGTGGACCCAAATACAGACAGCCGGCCGGTGGTACGACGTTAAGTGGAAACCGGGAGATTCGCTTCGCGTATACGCGGCGAAGGGATTCGGTCCGGGGAATAACAACGTCAAGGTATCCACAGACGATGGGCTTACATGGAACAAGGCCGGAACCGGTCAGCCCCCGGGCGGCGAGGTTGGGAAGACAAAGATTGCTGTCTCACCCGCCAACCCGAATGTGATCTATGCGAACTATACGAGCTCGGTGAACTCCCAATCTCTGGGCGTCTACCGAAGCGACGACAACGGCGCGACCTGGGTTCCCCAGAATACCAGCCTCAACATGGTGAACTCCCAGGGATGGTACAACCTCACCCTGGCGGTGGATCCGGACAATATCAATACGGTGATAGCAGGAGGGGTGAGTCTCTATCGCTCGACCAACGGCGGGGTCAACCTCTCCAAGACGGGTGAGGGATTCATACTCGGGAACGAAACGGATGTGCACTGGGATCATCACGCCATTGCTTATGAGCCGGGATCCTCAAGCAATGTGTGGGTTTGCAACGATGGCGGTGTGTGGAGGTCTACCGATGACGGTGTGACCTGGTCGTCCCGGCGCGAGGGACTTGTCACCTACCAGTTCTATGATATCTGCGTTGCCCAGTCGGATCCCACCTTCATGATGGGGGGGACCCAGGACAACGGGATCCCTGGAAGGGTGGATCCCGATACATGGGCCGTATCAACGCTTCTTGCCGATGGGATGGTGTGCAATGTGGACCCGAACAACGCGAACCGGATCTACGGCGAATGGCAATTTGGGAACCACGTTAAGAGCAACAACGGCGGCAACAGCTGGTTTTCCATTATGAACGGGATAACCGGTAGCGGTTCTTGGGTTGCCCCTGTGGATGAAGACCAGAACGATCCGGCGCGTCTTTTCACGTCAACAAGTGCCGGAATCTTCCGGACTACCAACGGAGGCACTCTCTGGGAACCGGTCGGCTCACAGTCGGCCATCTGGATCTCCATCAGTCCGGTGGACGGCGATATCGTATGGACGGTGAACTCAACGGGTGTGAAGTATACGACGGACGATGCCGGGACCTGGTATAGCGCCGCCTCCTATGGATTCCCCGTGGGCGCCGAAACCAAGATCCATGCGCATCCGACCGATGCGAATACCGCCTTTGTGACTTTCTCGGGATACACGGCGGTCGCGCATATCGCTATGACCACGGACATGGGTGCCAGCTGGGTGGATGTAACCGGAGATCTTCCACCGCAACCTGTGAATACTATGATCGTCGATCCGCTCGATCCGATCGTGTGGTACATCGGCACGGACGCGGGGGTGTGGTCGAGCACCAACGGCGGCGCAAACTGGGGACCCCACGAGGTGGGCCTGCCGAATGCCGTAGTCCTGGACCTGGAGATTCGGAGAAGCGCGCGGAAGCTGGTTGCGGGCACCCATGGACGCGGTGCCTGGGAGATCGACATTCCGCCGCTGAGTGGGGTGGATGTCGATGTTGCGACCGGCTCCTCGATAAACCTCACTGCGCTTCGCATCGAGGCATCCCGGGCCGGTCAGCCTCGACATCTATAATGTGCAAGGGGAACTTGTCAGGCATGTAGGCGAACTTGCAAAGGGCGATGGGATTATCCGCACGACCTGGTGGTCTGCTGACGGTTTGCCCAGCGGAGTCTACTTTGTCACGCTCTCTGCAGGCGGGAAGCAGAAATCCCAGAGGATCGTGATAGCGAAGTAGTACCTCTTAGCTACGGTCCGCCGGTATTCCGAGAAGGCCATCGAGGAGCTGGCTGGTAAGATGGTTCGGGTTTCCACGCCAGACCATCCTGCCGTCCGCCATCACCACCGCCCACGGGATGTCACGAATCTGGAAGAATAACCGGGCTTCTCGGCCTCCCTTAGCGATAGGAAAGGTCAGCCCATTCTTCTTGATGCGATCCTTATAGTTGCGGTGGAAATGTTGTAGCTTGGGAAGTGCCGTGTGCGAAAACGGGCACCACTCCTCCCAGAAAACAAATAAGATGGCCTCGCCGTCCTTCGGGTCGGTTTCACCCTGGAGCCACCTTTCGATTCCGAAGTTCTCCGGCATCCTTGTCATACCATACAGGGAATCAGCCTCGGCCAGCTTACCCTGAGCGACAAGCGAGGCGGCCAGCTCTCTCGTCAGGGTGCGCCTGATGTCGGTTCCCTCATCGAGAACGCAGCGGCCGACCTCGAGAACAGCGCGCTTAAGGTCCTCGGCTTCGGAGAGTTCCCCCCGCTCCTGAAGCATTGAGGCCACATTGACCTTGGCAAGGAGCGTCGCCGGGTCCTTCTCGCCGAGGGTGCGCAGGCGGATCTCGAGTATCTTCCGGATGAGTGGTTCAACCTCATCGAGGCGATTCCGTTTCCATAACGCAAGAGCCAGACTCTCCATCGAGGCGACGGTCAGAGAATCGTCCTCACCCAGGGTGCGCCGGCGGACTTCCCATATCTCCCGTAGCAGACGCTCAGTTTCGGCAGGCCTGCCCTGATACTGTAATAGCATGGCGAACTGCTCCATCAATTCCAGTGTCTTGGGATGCTCCCCTCCGAGGACTTGCCTGCGGATATCGAGCGCGGTCTCCATGTGCGACCTTGCCGCTGTCTGGTACCTGTCGGCCTCGCCCCTCGCCTCAAAGAAGTGCAGGTACTGATAGGTCATCCCTATCGTGGCGCGAACTGCCGACTCAATCTCCGGTTGGCCGGCAAATGCCTTGTCCACCCTCTCGCTATAACGGTCGAGCAGATCCCCAACTTTGATCTCCTCGCCAACCGATACCGGATCGGCGGACTGGACCATGTCGAGCATAAAACCAATAGCGGCCATAGCCTTTGTTGCTTGCTGTTCGGCTTTCAACCGCTCAGCCTTAGCCTGGAAGTAAAGCGATGTGCTGATAACAGCCCCTGCCACGACAACGGCGAACACGGTTGCCACCGCTGCGACAAGAGCCTTGTTGCGGCGCGCGAAAACCCTGAGCTGATAGCTGACGCTTGGCGGGCGAGCGCAGATGGGCTCGTCATGAAGATGGCGTCGAATATCAGCTGCAAGTTCCCCGGCAGACTGGTAGCGTCGCTCCCGGTCTTTCTCCAGGGCCTTGAGAACGATCGTCTCCTTCTCGCCACCGAGTGTGCGATCGATCGTGCTGATTCTCGTGGGACTCTCATCGTGGATCACCCGTGCCGTTTCCAGGGGAGTTGTGGTAGTCACGTCGTAGGGAAGTCTACCGGTTAGCACTTCATAGAGGACCACGCCCAGTGCATATACATCTGACCGGGTATCGATATCATGAGGATCGGCTTCGATCTGCTCGGGGCTCATGTACTGCAGCGTGCCAACGAGCTGTCCCACCTCGGTCTGGAAGGTGGTAAGAGCTAAGTCGGAATCCGTTGCCCGTGCGACACCGAAATCAATGATCTTGGGTTGCCCGTTCGAATCGATCAGGATGTTGTCAGGTTTGAGATCCCTGTGGATGATGCCCTTCTGGTGACCGTGGTGGACAGCGTCACATACCTTCGCAAACAGCTCAAGCCGCTCACAGGTATTGAGATTCTTCTCGTTCACATACTTGGTGATCGACCTGGGGTTCGGAATGTACTCCATCGCGAAGTAGGGGACATCACCGGAGCCATCATCGTACGTGCCTGCCTCATAGACCTGGGCGATGTGGGGGTGGCGAAGTCGGGCGAGAATCTGAGATTCGTACTCGAATCGCCGGAGGGCCGAACCGGATGCCACACCGTGTTTCATTACCTTGATCGCTACCGGTCGCCGGGGGTGCTCCTGCAGTCCTTCGTAGACCCTACCCATTCCGCCGGAGGCGATGAGACGCTTGACGACAAAGTCGCCTATCTTCTTGGGTAACCCGGCCTGCTGATGCGGCTCCTCGCTTCCCTTTGTGGGGTCATACGGGGAAGGAGAAGATCCTTCCCCTGCGGGGGGTTTCCCCGGCCGGGGGGAGTGTTCATCCGAATCAGGTTCCCAGGTCATCTGCCCTGCCCTTCCTTCTCTCGGCACCGGAGTGCCTAGGGGAGAGGTTATCATCTTAATTACCTTTTGTCCAACCGTTCTTTCTTTTCTCGTCAGAAGGTTGATTAACACGGCGAGTTGTGATACACTCCTTACGGAAGCCTGTGAGCCTGCGAGGTACCTAAGGAGAGAAGGGGGTACGTGAGATATGACGAGATGGCTAACGCTATTGGTGGTGCTTGTGGTGGTCTTGTGGGGTGCAACCGCGGGGGCCGAGGGCTGCATCGATATTGAACTCGGTGCCGAGGTTATCCCTGGTGATCCTCGTGACGTCCTGAGCCTGTACTTCTACGCCGAGAACTGCAGCGGCAAGCCTGGAGTAGTAACGGCCAAGGCTACTGCTTCCGTAGGCACCAGGGTTATCGGATCAGCTAAGTTCAGTGTCCGTATGCCGGCAGGTGGACCCATAAAGCAGAGTCTCGATCTTCCTGTTCCCCCGGGAACACCACCGGGTGTGTATACACTGTGCCTTGCGGTCGAGTTCGGCAGCGCGATGGACTCAGCATGTGCCAGGGTGATTATCGGTGATGAACGCCGGGTACTTGGTTTTTACCCCCATGAGTCGACACCAGGTGGTATCAGCACGTGGAGCTGGGGAGAGGTTAAGGCTGGGTATAAGTAATCAGTTTTGCCGGCGGGGGCCGGGTCGTCACCACTAGGAAACCGTCCCACAATCTAGCGTTTTCAGACATTTGTCCGGGGAGCCAACCCTAGTCCTAATGACTTTTCCTTTGACAGCGAACCATACGGTTGAACATAATCACGCCTAAGGGTGTGGTTGGCTGGGCTATGCAAGATTGCTGAGGAGGAATGATTATGAGCAAACGTGTTGTGCTGATAGCGATGCTGCTGGTCTTTGCTGTCTCGGCCGTCACCTATGCCGGAGGCGGGATAACAGCAAAAGGTGTCAAGGCGGGTATTAACCTCGCCACCCACGGTGGCGGGGACGCCGACGAACACCATAAGAATCGGACGGCTTTTATCGGTGGCGGTTTTCTGACATACGCCCTCATGAATATGCTGGTGGTCCAGCCTGAGGTTCTTTTTTCGATGAAAGGATATAAGTGGGAACACGGGGGCTCGAAGTGGACGGGAAAGTACAACTATCTGGAGATCCCGATTCTGTTCAAGTACCAGATTCCTATGGAGGGATCTATAAGGCCGAATCTCTTCGCAGGCCCGGCTCCGGCCTTTCTGCTGAGTGCGGAGGAAGAGTGGGAGTACAGCGATCATAACGGAATCGGTTTTACAAACGGTGACGACCACAGCGGCACAACAGACGTGAAGGACGACACTAATTCGTTTGACTTCGGTCTTATATTCGGCGGTGGTGTCGACATTGACATGGGCAGCGGGATGCTCGTTTTCGATGTTCGTTACAACCTGGGCTTGACGAAGATAGACAGCAGGGATGATCCTAATGATATCAAGAACCAGGTGATTTCCATTGTGGCCGGTTACGCACGCTGACACATGTGAATCACACATGCAATTGGTCTGAAGAGTCGCGCGGGGGCTCCTGAGAACCCCCGCGCGTTTAACATTCTAAATTGAACCTGGAGCTCACTGGGCGAGCTCCGCAATCTCCATCAGTTCCTTATACCTACGATCACGGTGTGCCGGTCTTCGCTACTTCATTGATTGACCGGATTATGCTTTCAACCGCACCTGCACCGGCTCCGGCGTTCGTGACCACTGCGGTCGCGCGGTTCTCTTCCGGATACAGTTCGACAGTTGCATAGAAAGTCCCGGCACTACCGCTGTGAGTATGCACCGTTCCGAGACCTTCCTTTTCCACAAGCATCCATCCACCGGCGTAGCGCACCTCATTATCCTTGGACTCCGGCGGCGAGTGCAGGTATCTGATGGTACTTGCCTTCACAACACCGTCGCGCCCTGCCAGTCCATCCATGTGGAGTTTCGCATAGAGCGCCAGGTCACCGATTGATGTGTGGATATCTCCCGCAGGGGCTATGAAGCCACCCAATGGGTACTCATCCATGCCCTGGGGGCGAAAATCCGAGTCCTCATAGAAATGGCCATACGGCTGGCCTGGTCGGGCCTCGGTTGCCGGCCATCCGAAGCCTGAGTTCTTCATCCCCGCGGGATCCAGCACATACTGTTTGACCAGGTTCTCCCAACCGGTTCCGCTGACCTGCTCTGCCATCAGTCCGGCGACCACATAGCCGGCGTTGGAGTAGTTCATGTCTTCGCCCGCCCGGGCGATAGGCTCGGTCTGCAACACTTCGGCGACGAAGACCCTGCGTTGCTCCGTGGGTGTCCCCGGAAGGGCAATCAACCGGGCATCGGTGCTGTCCTCAAATGTGAGGTAGCCCGGAAGGCCGGCCCGATGCTGAAGGAGTTGTTCGAGCGTCACGTCGCGGTACTCTTCGCGAATCTCGATGTCCTCTAATGTCCGGGCGATGGTCGTATCCCAGGCCAGCAGGCCTTTCTCAACCAGCCGCCCAATCATCGTTGCGGTGACAGATTTTGTTATCGAGCCGATGTGAAAGCGGTCGTCGATCTCAATCGAATCGGTCGACCCAGCCTTGCGGATACCAACGGCAGCTGTTTGGATGACACCGCCATCCTCAATGACGGCAACCGCGATTGCAGGGAGCCCGGTGTCGGTCCGGACCTGGTCCAACAGATCTGTTAGGCTTGTCCACGTCTTAACACCTTCGGTAACCATCTCCGGTGGAGATCCGGGTCCGATCATCAGCATGTCAAGTTTATACGGTTCCTGCTCCTCCAGTTGAAACAAACAGGAAGCCCACATCTTAACCTTTTCTGCATGCGCTGTGATCGTGATGCTGAATTCAGTTTCGTTGGTGACACGCGCCGGGACAAGCCGGCCCAACTGTTCATACAGACCCAACGTTGCACTTGCCCTCTCATCCGGGGAACGCTCCGCAAGAGAAGCCTCCGATCGATAGTCTTGGTAATGCTGCCGCAGCCGCTCCAGATCACCGGAGTTAAAGGCCTCAAAATAGTCGCTCGCAATCTCACCCGCACGTGTCTCGGGAAAGACGAACGGTTCGTCTGCATGGGTGAGACCGGCAGCAAGTAATGTGAGCACAAGTGGTACTACGATAGGAATTCTGTGCATGATCATACTCCTCCAGGCAAAGTGGGAACGCCTACGCATTCAGGCCGTATCCAGGCAATTTCAACGCAATCTTACCAGACGGCAAGGCGGACAGCAAAAGGCTTTGTTTCGCGGGCGGCAGAACTCGCAAGATCGAAGGTTTTTTCGTAATAGCTTGACTTGTGTGCCTGGCTATGGCAATATTCGGATAAAGCATTCACGCTTGCAAATTAACGAAAATGGGAGGAGGTGTTAAGATATGACGAAAGGGCTAATATTGACAGGTGTGCTTGTGGCAATCCTCTGTGCGGTCCCTGCGGCTGCAGAAGATTGCGTCGGCATCAAGCTTGGTGCCGAAATTGTCCCGGGTACGCATGGTGAAGTTCTGAGTCTGTACTTCCAGGGCGGTAACTGCGGTAGCGAGCCGGGTCTGGCAATGTTCACAGCGACTGCCGCACAAGACGGCGTGGTTGCCGGATCGGCTAAGTTCAGTGTGCGTGTGCCGGCAGGTGTGCCCATCAAGCGGGGCGTGGATATTCCTCTACCACCGGGAACGCCACCCGGATGTTACACGCTTTGTCTCGAAGTGCAGCTCGGCACCGCCTATGACGTAACATGTGCCACGGTGACGGTCGGTCGTGAGTGCGAGCTACTTGGCTTTTACCCCCATGAATCAACACCGGGGGGTGTGAGCACCTGGAGCTGGGGAGAGGTCAAGGCAGAGTACAAGTAGTCAGTTTTTGCTTTGGAAATCACCAGTCGGAAGATGGCCGGTGGTGTATGGAGTTGAGTGTCTTTCATGCGCCCCCGGCTGTCTTCTTTGCCGCGCAGAGATACCGACCTTACAGACGCGACCGGATTCGTTCTATGGTGAGAGGGGCTGAGCCTTCATAGTGGTTATTGACGTTAACGTAAGTCGTGACGTCCCGTGAACCAAGGTCGGTAATCAGATCCGCGAGTTCTGGAAGGGCATTGTCCTTCGGTTCCACCACCGTGTCCCACCGTTTGCGCGTCTTCTTTTCGATTCCTTTTCGATCGGGCCCATGAAGGCGTATGACGGTTAGCCCCTCAAGGCTGTCCCTGTACTTCTCGTAGATCCGGAATATCGAGGGCATGTAATAACCCTCTATGAATACATGGTATAGACCGTTCTCACGAAGGAAATCGAAATACGCCTGATTGAGATAGTTCGGGTTTCTAATCTCGATGCAGTAGGTGTATCCTCCGGGCGCGTGTGAGATGAAACTCTGGAGCACCTCGAAGAACTTATCCTGGGATGCCATCTTCTTCTTGTTGAGGTATTCAAACTGAAGCATGAGAGGGCCGAGGTTCTTCCGCATCGGCCCAAGGAGATCGAGAAATCTCTTGAAAAGTTCGACCGAGAGGAAGTCGGGATTCTCCCTGAGTGGTTCCAACCTGGAATCCCGGTAGAAATGGGTCAGTGTGATGCTGTTGGGCACCTTGATGCTGAAGCGGAAGTCGGCAGGTACGGCGGCGGCATACCCCTGAACAACTGCGGGTTGGGGAAGCGTCCAGAACCACTGGTCGATCTCTACGGTGTCGTACTGTTTGGCGTATTCTGCCAGATAGTCGAAATCACCGGTTTCAGGATAGATCAGGCCCTTCCACGACGGGTATTTCCAGCTGCACGTCCCGAATCGTAGCTCAGCCATCGCCAACCATTATGAGTTCTGGCATCGCCGAGATCAACCGGCTGTTTGAGCAATTGTAGAAAAATGTAAAGCCTACTTGACAAATTGCCCATGCGTAGGTATATTCAGAAATGTAAAGTTAGCTTTACTTCAACGCCAGGGACAAACGCGAAAGGATGGGAGACATGTTACTTATGAAGCACAAGCACCTCATAGTGCCTCTGAGCGTGGTTTGCATCAACGTCTCGATGTTGCTGGGACGGTTTGCCGGCGAGGGGATCCGGTGGATCATCTTCGCCGAGGGTCTGTTCCTTGGACTGGCGATGTCGCTGAGTGTTTTCGGTCTCATCGCTCTGGGCGTGCTGCGTGGCTATGAGTGAGTGCGTCCTGAACAGCGTAAAGGAGCACCGGAAACAAGCCGGGCTTACCCAGGAGGATCTCGCGAAGTCGTTGGGGGTCTCCCGGCAGACGATCATATCCATTGAGCGAGGCAGGTATGTCCCCAGCCTGGCACTGGCTCTTAAGATCGCACGGTTCTTCAAGTGTTCTGTAGACCAGATGTTCACGATTGAGGAGGAATAGCCATATGTTGGACGAGCGATTCATAATGCACCGGTTCAAGGCGACGCGTCTCGCGCTCATGGTAGGAATGATTGGTATGGTTGGCTTCTTCTGCTTCGACATGTTTGTAAACCGTGCCATACGTTGGGACCTGCTGGGCATACTGGTGATAATGGCCGTAACGAAGCTTGGTGCGATGCTGTACTACCAGAGGACAAACTAGCACGGGAGTATCCAGCTGTATAACAGCCCCAATCTGGATGCCGGTGGCCCTCCAGTCCTGTCCGTGATAAGGAGTTGCGCCTCCATGGGTTCTATGGTAGAATAGTTCGGTTTCTGACCGGATGCCACAGGGACCGGTAAATTAGAGAACCCGTCAGTCCTTATCTAGAGGGCTGGGACAGCATCGAGGAAGGAGGCACAACATGAGGTTCTTCAACAGGTCTGGTGTACTGTATCTGCTGCCTGCGGTTCTACTTGCAGGAGTCCTGTTTATTGGGTGTGGTGATGACGGTGGCGGAGATGGTGGAGGCGGCCCCACGCTCATTGTGATCGCTGATTTCGAGGGATCCTGGGTGGCGGACTCCTACAGGGTGACGAGTTCTGCCAATCCCATGATTACGCTTGAGCTGATCGCACTTGGTGGCGCGTTTGCTTTTGATGCTGACGATGCCGGAGCATTCGCCGGGCGGGGATTCATCCCTGCATCGGTGGCAGGAATGACTCTCGAGCTACCGTTCCAGGGATCCGTCGAGCTCATTGATCAGGATACGCTCCAGGTCAACTTCACTCCAGAGCTTCCGCCTTTCTTGACCACTATGCGTGGTGCCTTCACGCTTGAGGGGGATATGCTCACCATAACCGATACCAACGCGACTTTTGACTTCGACGGGGATACAGTCGAGGAGCCGGCGATCTTTGAGGGGACGATGGTCAAGTATGAAGGATCCGAGCCCCCGGTCATCTTTGTTGCGGACTTCGAAGGCTCCTGGGAGGCTGCGACCTACAGGGTGACAAGCGTTGCTGTTCCGGCGATAACAATGGAGGTAATCGCTCTCGGAGCCACGTTCGAGTTCGACATTGACGATGCAGGTGGTGTCCTGGGCGATGTATTCATCCCGGCCTCGATAGCGGGGGAGGATGTTGTCATCACCGGTTTCACAGGGGCTTTTAGTCTCGTCAAACAGGACACTATCCAGATATCTTTTACCCCTGAGCACCCGCCGTTTCTGACTGATACTCAGGGCTCGTTCACGCTGATTGGGGACACCTTCAATATCATGGACGAGAATTCGAGCTTCGACTTCGATGGAGATCTAGTCGAAGAGCCGGCAATCTTTGAGGCAACCATGATGAGGACAAGTACCGCGAAATGACGGCACCCCTCGCGCTAGGCGAGGGGATACCAGTCTTCCTCAACAGCTGACATCTATCCACAGAGCGGGGCAGGTGTGTAATGACCCTGCCCCCAAGATCGCGCACTTCTTCCAGTGTTCTGTAGACCGGATGTTCAAGATCGAGGGGTAGTAATATTCTGGATGAGCGATTCATGATGCACAGGTTCAAGGCGGCGCGCCTGGTGCCGTGCGGTATTACCAGAGGATCAACTGAGGCGCGCTCAGACGAGTTTTTGTTTGCGTTGCCCGGGACCATCTGGGAGAATAAGCCTAATTAGTAACCAATCAAGTAGACTTTTGACAAGCAGCCCACTATAGAACTATGCCTAGTGAATTCAGCTACTGCTAGTACGGTGGGTGTCCTCAACCGGGGAGGCCGCTGAGCAAACAGGCAATTCGGAGGAAGAATATGAGACGCGCATCTCGCATTCTGGCAATCGCGATGTTTATAGGCATCTCTCTAGTCATAACCTCGCCAGCACGTGCCGCCAAGCCGTTGGTGCATATCGGCATCGTGGTCGACGGATACTGGGAGCGAGATCAGGAGCTCATGGAGCTCCTAAAGACGGAAATCCTCAGTCTTACGGAGGGTGAGTTCGATGTCCGGTTCCCCGAAGACAAGATCATCTATGCGGATTGGACCGCCGGAGGCGTGAAATCTGTACTTGACAATCTGCTTGATGACCCTGAAGTGGACATCGTAATAGCCGGGGGAGTAATTGCATCGAATGATGCAGCAACTCGTGGCCCCCTGCCAAAGCCAGTGATTGCGCCCTTCATAATAGATGCCGAACTTCAGGGCATTCTCTCGAAGGACGGCACAAGCGGTGTTAAGAACCTCAACTACGTGGCCTTTCCCGAACCAGTGAGGTCGGACCTGGAGGCCTTTCTCGAGATTGTGCGTTTCAAGAAGCTAGCAGTGCTGACCAATAAGTATTACTCTGAAGCCCTTCAGGTACCGCCTCACCGCGTCCAGGCCATGGCTGAGGAATTCGACCTTGAGGTGATCACTGTCCAGGTGGGGCAGTCGGCCGCGGAAGCACTTGCCGATATACCAGAGGATGCTGAAGCTGTTTACATTGTTTCCCTGACCCAGCTATCACCGGAAGAATTCGATATGCTGACAGAGGGACTGATTGAGCGCAGACTGCCCAGCTTCTCCCAGATGGGCGACTGTGATGTCAGGGAGGGTGCACTGGCGTGCGTAAGGGGTGACATCTTTCCCCGGATCCTGCGGAGAATGGCAATCAACATTCAGAGAATACTCCTCGGCGAGGAACCGGGTTCGATTCCGGTAGCGTTTGCCATTGGGACACAGATGACAATCAACATGGCGACCGCCCGCGCTATAGGTGTCTTTCCCAGCTGGAGCGTGCTCACCTACGCAAGGCTCCTCAACGAAGAGATCGAAGACATTGAGCGGACAGTTAACATGCGCGGCGCGATCGATGAAGCCCTCGCGGCTAACCGCGATCTTTCGGCAAAGCAATACTACGTGGCGGCGGGCAAGCAACAGGTCAATGAATCGCGTTCCCGGCTTCTTCCCCACGTAGATCTTTCGGCATTGGGTATGGCCATAGATGAAGACCGTGCCAGGGCGAGCTTCGGGCAACAACCCGAGCGGGCCGCATCCGGTTCTGTTGCTGCAAGCCAGATCATCTACTCAGAACGAGCCTGGGCAGACTGGTCCATACAGAAGAGCATTCAGATAACCCGCCGGGCTGAACTTGAACAGCTCCGACTTGATATAATCCAGGATGCAGCTACGGCATACCTCGATGTTCTTAGAGTCAAGACGTTTGAGAGAATTCAGCGGGAGAACCTTAAGCGTACTGAGAAGAACCTTGAAATAGCGCGGGTCAGGGAGACGGTCGGTGTTGCAGGGCCGGCTGAGGTTTACAGGTGGGAGAGTGAGATCGCAACGAGCCGAAAGGCCGTTACCGATGCGGACGCTCTGCGGAGAGTAGCAGAAGTCGAACTCAACCGGTTGCTCAATCACCCATTGGAGGAGCCGTTTCTCACCAACGAGGATGACGTATACGATCCCGCGCTATATGGCGAGGAAGCATGGTACACCCGGTTCACTCAGAATCCGATGACGCTGGTCATTGTTCGCGATTTCATGGCCGAAGAAGGTGTCAGAAATTCACCGGAGCTTGCGGCACTCGATGCAGCGATCGCTGCCAGAGAGCGTGCTCTTAGATCAGCAAGGAGAACCTGTTGGCAGCCGGATCTGGCGCTGGACGGAGAGGTCAGCCGGACATTCTGGAAGGAAGGTGAAGGCTCTGATGCTTCCGCCCTTGGATTGGATGATACTAACTGGAGTGTCGGTCTTGGCCTGTCCTTCCCACTGATCGCGGGTGGATCCAAGATGGCGGACAACAGAAAAACAGAAAAGGAGCTGGCACAACTCAAAATGGAGCGAGAGTCACTGGCCGAAAGGATTGAGCAACGAGTTCGCTCTGCGGTGTTCGTGGCAAGCGCATCGAATTCTGGAATAGAGCAGTCGCGTCTGGCTGCTGAGGCGGCTGCCAGGTCGCTTGAGGTGGTCAGTGATGCCTACTCGCGTGGGGTGGTTTCAATCCTGGATCTGTTGGATGCCCAGAACGCGGCACTTGTCGCCGACCTTGCTGCAGCGAACGCGATGTACGATTTTCTTGTGGATCTTCTCGCCGTGGATAGGGCTACAGGCTGTTTCGATATGATAGGAACTGATGAAGAGCGCCAGGGGCTCGTCGAGCGCGTTGAGGCATACTTCAAACATAGAGGAGTAGCGCTAGACCGATGAGCCAGGCCTGACAGGGCTCAGAGGTCGATGATCAGAGTAGGGTCGTAGCACCGTATTCGGAGGGTGATGACTATGAAATCAGCGTCCAGCCTGATATTGGTTCTGTTGACTGTCTCACTTATCCTCGCGTCCTGCGGGAAGGATGAGGAGCAGCTGGAAACCATCCGCCCGGTGAGATATACGCAGGTCTTCTCCACGGGTGGCAGCAGAGTAAGGACTTTCTCAGGGGTAGCGAGGTCGGGGCAGGAGTCCAGGCTTAGCTTCAGAGTTCCCGGGATAGTACGGCGTGTTGCCGTGGCGCTGGGAGATAAGGTGGGGAGGGGCGATCTGATAGCGCAGCTCGATCCGAGCGATTACGAGCTCAGGGTGGAACAAACAGAGGCAAGACTCACCAACGCTCAAGCACAGGCGCGTAATGCTGCTGCCAGCTACGAGCGTGTTAGATCTCTCTATGAGAATAACAGCGCATCGCGAACCGACTTCGATACTGCCAGGGCTGCCAATGAGTCTGCAACCGCCGGGGCGCAGGCTGCTGAAAAGGAATTGGAATTAGCCCGGCTTCAGCTTGGGTATGCCAGGCTGACTGCACCAACAGACGGAGATATCGCGAGCGTTGAGGTTGAGGTCAATGAAAACGTTCAGGTGGGTCAGACGGTGGTGGTGCTTTCGGCAGGTTCCGATATCGAGGTAAAGGTATCAATGCCTGAGATTCTGATCTCCCAGGTGACGGAGGGTGAGAAAGTGATCGTTTCGTTTGATGCCATACCGGGCAGGGACTTCGACGGAAGCATCACCGAGGTGGGGATTGCATCTACAGGGATGGTAACCACCTTCCCGGTCACTGTGCTGCTTGGTGAATCCAGCCCCGACACTCGGGCCGGCATGGCCGCGGTAGTCTCATTCGTTTTTGAGTCGGCAGATCAGCGGGAGAGGTATGTAATCCCCTCGGTTGCCGTAGGTGAAGACCGTGAAGGCCGCTTCGTGTACGTTGTCGAACCCATAGCGGAGGAACCGGGACACGGTATCATCCATCGGCGCCCCGTGACCGTCGGAGAGCTGACCGGTGACGGCCTTGAGATATTCGAGGGCCTCTCTGACGGAGATCTCGTCGTGACGGCAGGGGTCAGCCGTATCACCGATGGTCAGAAAGTGCAGATCTGAGTAGAGGAGTTCACCCCATGGACATTACCAGTACTGCTATTGAGAAAAACCGTGTGACGGCGGTCCTCTTGATTCTGATTCTAACGGCCGGTCTGATGGTGTTCCGGGCGATGCCTCGGGCCGAGGATCCCGGATTCATAGTGCGCGCAGCAATGGTGCTCACCTATTTCCCGGGTGCAAGTCCTGAAAGAGTGGAGACGCTGGTCACCGATAAGCTTGAAAAAGCCATCCAGGAGATGCCGGAGCTCGATTTTGTCACCAGCGAATCAAAGACCGGTGTGTCCGTAGTGATAGTCAACATCAAAGAGAGCTACACCGAGATGCGCCCCATATGGGACAACCTGCGGCGAAAGATGACAAGGGTCAGGGGAGACCTCCCCGAGGGGGCAATCGGGCCGCTTGTCAACGACGAGTTCGGGGATGTGTTCGGCACCGTCCTTACCGTTACGGGTGAAGGATATACTTATGCGGAGCTTAAGGAGATCGCCGATGACGTCCGGGACGAACTATTGCTGATAGAAGAAGTCGCCAAGGTAGAGATCCACGGTGCGCAGGATGAGCGGATCTTCGTGGAGTACAACGATGCCCGGCTGGCGGAGGTCGGGCTCTCGGCGAGCCAGCTTGTAGGCATTCTCCAGAGCCAGAATATAGTGATTCCGGGTGGCGATGTAACCACCGGGCGCGAGCGGATAGTGCTCGAGCCGACAGGGAGTTTCGCTAGCGTGGAAGAACTCAGCCGGACTCTGGTTTCTGTCCCGGGCCGGCAGGATCTTATCTACCTTGAGGACCTGGCGGATGTGTATCGCGGCTATGTTGACCCGCCCAGGTCCATCGTGCGTTCCTCAGGTGTCTCCGCGCTGGCCCTCGCCGTAAACCTGCGCGAAGGTGGAAACATCCTCATTCTCGGGGACAAGGTGAGGGCGGCGGTCACCAGGCTGCAGACTATCTACCCCATAGGGCTTGAGTTCGATTTTGTCGCCTTCCAGCCCGACGCGGTGGATAGAAAGGTCAATGACTTCATCGGGAATCTCATCCAGGCAATTGTCATCGTACTCATCGTCATGCTGATCACCCTGGGGATCAGGACAGGATTTGTGGTGGCCTCACTGATACCAATGGCCATGATCATGAGCCTGCTGATCATGTCATTCTTTAAGATCGGCCTCGATCAGATGTCACTGGCCTCCCTGATTATCGCCCTGGGAATGCTCGTGGATAACGCGATCGTGATGTCCGAGTCCATAATGGTACAGATGCGTGCGGGTAAGAAGGCGGTGGATGCTGCCATAGACTCGGCAAGAGAACTCCGGATACCGATGTTGACCTCGTCACTCACGACAGCGGCGGCATTCCTGCCCATATACCTGGCCGAATCCGGAGTCGGCGAATATACGGCACCTCTGTTCAAGGTGGTGACGATAACGTTGATTTCTTCCTGGGTGCTCGCGCTCACCATGACGCCGCTGCTCTGTTCTCGCTTCTTGAAGGTTAAGACCGTAGCAGCCGGCAACCCGTACGACACGGGGTTCTACAGGAGATACCGTTCACTATTGGTGAAACTGCTCAGGCGTCCCGGACTGACCATCTTGGGAACCCTTGCCGTATTCATCCTGGCCCTTCAAGGCTTCAGATTCTTGCCCAATATCTATTTCCCACCCAATGACAAGCCCATCTATACGGCCGAGCTCGAACTCCCGATCGGCACTCCGATCGAGCGCACAGATGAGATGGTCCGGGAGATTGAAAGCTTCATGCTCGAGAATCTCATGGCGGGGTCGGAGGATGATGAGGGAATCGTGAACTGGTCGACTTATGTTGGCGAGGGTGCCCCCAGGTTTGTGCTCACTTACAGTCCGGAGCCTCACAGGCCGGAATATGCCGTCTTGATTGTGAACACAACCTCTTTGGAGATCGCGAGTCCGTTGATAGAGAAGACGAAGGAGTTCTGTGCTGAGAGATACCCTGATCTCATAGCAGACATCAATCTGCTCCCGATCGCACCACCACCCATAGCGCCTGTGGAGATCAGAATTTCGGGTAAGGACCTGGACAAGGTCTTCCACATAGCCGACGAGGTGAAGGCCGAACTGGAGATGATCCCGGGTACTGAGAATATTCGCGACGACTGGGGGCTCCGCACCAAGAAGCTCATTGTCGACATCAACCAGGCAAGGGCAAAGCGCGCAGGGGTAACAAACAGAGATATCGCCGTATCCCTACAGACTGCGCTCACCGGCATTGAGGCGACCCAATACCGCGAAGGAGACAAGGTAATTCCTGTTACGCTGCGAACCGTGGAAGCAGAACGCCAGGACATAGGCAAGATCGAGACAATCAATGTCTACTCACAGGCGACCGGAAGAAGTGTTCCGCTTAAGCAGGTGGCGGATGTGGAAGTTGTCTGGCAACCGGCAAAGGTGCTGCGCCGGGACCGGCTCAGGACGGTCGCTGTCAGGTGCGATGTCACAGATAAGACAACGCCGATCAAGGTAAGCCGGGCCATGGAGAAATGGCTCGAGGCCGAGCGCACCAGGTGGGATGTGGGTTATAAGTACGGCATGGGTGGTGAGCTGGAAAGCTCGGTGAAGGCCAACGATTCCATTATGGTTAAGCTACCGATAGCCTTCCTCATCATAATCATACTTCTGGTTGCCCAGTTCAACTCGGTACGCCGTCCGGTAATAGTCCTGACGACCATCCCATTGGGACTCATCGGGGTGGTGATCGGGCTTCTTGTAGCACGGTCGTACTTTGGATTTATGACCCTCCTTGGTATCATTTCGCTGGTGGGCATAGTGATCAACAACGCAATCGTGTTGCTGGATCGCATAAAGATAGAGATCGAAGTGAATGGGCTCGAACCAGCCAGGGCCGTGATAGAAGCCGCCCAGAGACGCCTGAGGCCGATTCTGCTCACAACGGCAACAACTATAGGCGGCCTTCTCCCGTTATGGTTGGGTGGCGGACCTATGTGGGAAAGCATGGCGATCGCTATTATATTCGGTCTGGCGTTCGCTACAGCGCTCACCCTGGGAGTCGTTCCGGTACTCTATTCAATCCTCTTCAGGGTGAAGTTCAAGGGTTTCAGATACTGAAAAGGAAGAGCCCGAGTGACATGATGCAAAAGAGAGTCGTGTCACATTCTCGAGGCGGGACCTCAATCCCGTAATCGGCGAAGCATGGGCGGGGATGACCGCTCGGTTTTACAGGGGTCTTCGCCTCAGTATGTTTGTGCGTGCCCGATCGAAGGAGCTGAAGGTGGCCAAGCGTGATCCCGTATGGGTGGGCTCATGATCTCAGTGGCCCATGACACGTTTGAGCGGTCGGGTGCCGGCTGAACGAGCTGCTGCTGTGATAGAACATGGATTAGGTGAAATCCATTATGTAACTGAGCACGCCTTCATGGAGTTTGGTCTGGATTCTGAAATCACCGTTATTGAAGACCGCTTGCATGGGCTTATTATCCTGAAGCACTTCAGCCGTGAACCCTGCGATCCCGTGACGCCTGGCGATACTGGTAAGGTACTGTAGCAGGAACGTGCCGATCCCCTTATTCTGCCAGGTGTCTTTGACTATGAAGGCAACCTCGGCACGGTTTGTCTGGATGTCCAGATAGTAACCGCCCAGGGCGATAATCTGTTCGCCGTGCGCTTCGGGGACTGTCGCGACGATTGAAACTTCACTCCGGTAATCGATAAACACAAAATCCTGGATCTGCTTTCGCGGTACCCATTTCATACGGCTCATAAACCGGTAATAGAGGGTGTCACGTGAAAGTGCATAAAGGAGATCTTTCATACCGGGCTCGTCGGTCATCTGCACGGGGCGGAAATCTACAAGCGTACCGTCGTCTATGAGGTAAGTGGTATGAAATTCATGGGTCCCAGAGCAAATCCGTTCCTCTACCGATGCCAGTTCCTCGCGGATATACTTGTGTTCAATAGCTTCCCTGAACAGTGTCGACCTGAACTCCGGGTGGGCGATATTCACGAGGGCCAGCGCCCGTTCCTGGACATTCTTCCCGTGTAAGTAGGCGATACCGTATTCCGTGACGACATAATGAACATCACCACGCGTCGTTACGACCCCGGCGCCGGGACTGAGCCGCGAGACGATGCGTGATATCGTGCCGCCCCGGGCCGTTGATGGGAAAGCTATGATGGCCTTGCCACCGGGTGCTCTTGCTGCGCCGCGGTTAAAATCCACCTGCCCCCCGATACCCGAGTAGAAGTGCGTCCCGAGCGAATCGGCACACACCTGTCCGGTAAGATCGACTTCGAGGGCGACGTTTATTGCCACCATCTTGCTCTGTTGCGCGATGATAAAAGGATCGTTGACGTATTCGGTCGGATGGAAGGCGAAGACAGGATTACCGTCGATAAAATCATAGAGCTTTCGTGTCCCCAGACAGAAACTGGCGACAACCTTATCCCGGTCAATGGATTTCCGTGCCCCGGTGATAACACCAGATTCGACAAGATCCACCACGCTGTCTGTAAGCATCTCCGTATGGATACCGAGATCTCTCTTTTCACCCAGAAACTGCAGGACCGATTGCGGCACCCGTCCGATCCCCAACTCGATTGTCGAGCCGTCATCGACAAGGGAGGCCACATACTGGCCGATCTGACGGGTTACATCGTCGGTTCCGGGTGGTTGGACCTCAACGAGTTCGGTGTCGGCGGGAACGAGGAAATCGATATCGAGCACATTGATGGAACTATCGCCGTGGGTGCGTGGCATCCGGGGGTTGACCTGTGCGATCACGAGACTTGCATTCTCGACGGCACTCTTAACGATATCGACCGAGATGCCAAGACTGCACATCCCCCGGGTGTCGGGAGGGGTAACCTGGACCAGAGCCACGTCAAGCGGCAACTGGCCGGACTTAAAGAGCTGCGGGATGTCTGAGAGGAAGATCGGTGTGTAATCACCGAGCCCGCGCTGGATGATGTCCCGGACATTCTCGGCTATGAAGAAGCTGTTAACGGAGAAGTGGGTGGATAGCTCTTCCTCAGCGTACGGAGCAGATCCGAGTGTAAGCAAATGCACAATCTCAGTGTCGGCAAGATCAGCGCCGCGAGCCACCAATGCATCAGTCAACATCTGAGGCTGCGCACAACCTGTCCCGATAAAGACACGTTGGCCGGGCCTGATGCTCTTTACGGCTTCTCCGGCAGAGACCACCGCATCACGGTACTTGTCCTGCCAGTCAGGGTCGTAGCTGTCTGTGTTGTTATGACTCATCTTTGAGAACATCTCCTGAAAGCGTCATCCGGGCATCCGCGACTACGGCTCCTGCACCGATCTCTCCGACGATAAACGGGTTTATATCCATCTCTACAATCTTCGGGAAGTCGGTCACGAGCTGGCTTATTCGCTGGAGGCCTCCCGCGATGGTTGAAAGATCCGCCTCCGCCCGGCCGCGTGCCCCTTTTAGAAGTGCAAAGGACTTCGTACTCGCGAGCATCTGCATTGCTTCCTCGGCGGTTATCGGGGCGAGGTGGAAAGTAACATCCTTCATCACCTCCACGAAGATACCGCCGAGCCCGAACATAAGCATCGGCCCGAACTGCGGATCGCGAGTCATACCGAGAATGACCTCCGTTCCGCGGTCACACATCTCCTCGACATATACACCCACCAGATCGGCTTCGGGGGCGGCACGACCGATCCTGAGCATCATGAGATCGTAGGCATCCCGAACCTGCCCGGCATTCGAAAGCCCAAGTCTGACGCCACCGAGATCGGACTTGTGTATGATATGAGGCGAGACAATCTTCATGGCTACCGGATAGCCCACCCGCTGTGCGACGGTTACGGCCTGGTCGGCGGAGATGGCTAAACGTCCTTCCGGAACGTTAAAGTCGTATGCACGCAGGATATCCTTGGCCTCGACTTCCCCCAGCTCTTTTAGCCCCGCGCGTATCTGGCGCGTGATGATCCGGTCGACCCGGCGTCTGTTAACCGGGAACCGGGCGACTATTCGTGGTGGGCGCCGCCGCCATGCAGCATATTCACACATGGTCCGCAAGGCCTCGACCGCGCGCTCGGGTGAGGGATAGTCGGGCAGGCGGGACGCCACCAGCTCGTCGCGAGCCGGCATGACATCTCTGCCGCCCATAAAGGCTGCGAGAATCGGTTTATCTCCACGCGCACAGCGGGCAACAGCTCGAGCGGTCTCCGCTGGATGGGTCATCGCCTGCGGTGTAAGGAGGACAATAACAGCATCAACCGATTCATCATCAAGGGTAGCGGTTATAGCTGTTGCATACCGTTCCGGATCCGCATCACCCAGCACATCGATAGGGTTCCCCACACTGGCCGCGGCCGGTAACTTGTTCTTAAGCGCGGTTGCCGTAAAGGAATCAAGTGAGGTAACCACCATTCCGGAAGTTTCAATGGCGTCCGCAGCCATAATACCCGGGCCCCCGGCGTTCGTGATTATCGCAACACGATCGCCTCTTGGCAGTGGCTGCATCGCAAGAGCCGTGGCGGAGTCAAACAGAGCTTCAAAGGTATCGGTTCGTATGACCCCAGCCTGTGAAAATGCTGCGCCATAGGCGATGTCAGCACCGGCAAGACTTCCTGTATGGGACGATGCGGCCTTCACACCGGCTTGAGTGGTCCCGACCTTGAGTACGATTACCGGTTTTTCGGAAGCGGCCCTTTCGGCAACCTTAACGAACTCCTTACCTTTATCGATGCTTTCCAGGTAACACACGATAACGGATGTCTCCCGATCCGCTGCCAATGCCTGCAGAAAATGGGTTTCATTTAGATCCGCCTTGTTGCCGATGCTGATGAGTTTCGCCAACCCCATGCCCCTTGCGGCTGCCCAATCGAGAATGGCAGTGCACAACGCTCCCGACTGGGACAAAACGGATATGCCCCCGGTTGGTGGCATATGCTTGGCAAAAGATGCATTCATCCTGTGATGGGTATTGATCAGGCCCAGACAGTTGGGGCCCAACATCCGGACGCCTTTATCTGAGCACAGTTGGGCAAGCGCCCTTTCTTCTTCGGCACCTTCGGGTCCGGTTTCCTTGAAGCCCGCGGTTATCACCGTTATAGCTTTTGCCCCCGCGGAAATCGAATCCTCAACTGCGCGACGGACAAATTTCGTGGGCACTGCGATCACACTGAGATCGATGGTCTGACCGGAGCTCCTAAGATCCGGGTAACACTTAAGGTCGAGCACTTCGTCTGAGGACGGGTTCACAGGTACGATTGTACCACCGAAGTCACCCTCAATAAGGTTGGCCAGTATTTCGTGACCCACCTTACCGGGTGTGCGCGAGGCGCCGATTACGGCGATGGTTTTGGGGTACAGCAGCGACTCAAGCATCATGCATATCCTTTTTCAGAAAACCTATGGCGCCAGGCACTGTGACAGCCGGGTGCCTAGTGCGCCCGGAACGTCAACTCCAGACTGGACCCCCCATCGCACATGTACCTGAGCAGAGTCCAGGTGTCACCTATCACGGGTACATAACTCCACTGAAGTGACGTGATGTGAAAACATGTTGCCGATCCCTCAGCCCCACACTCGAGGCTGAAACCCGGTGTGGAGGAGGTCTGGGGGACGCTGCCCCCGGTGATACCCCAACTGCTTGTACCATACTGATCCACCGAAAGGGCATTGGCGGAGAATGAGGTAACCGACATGGTTTCCCGGTCTATGGTCACGGTCATGGAGCCAGTGGTGTTATCGCCGTGGTGCGATTGGTCGAGTTCGCCCGTGAAAGTGTCACCGGTGAAACTTCCTTCGGCACGCCACCCCGGCGATATATAGTTCCAGTAAGGGTCATCATCTCCTACTTGCCACTCGCCTGTATAACCGACGCGGATCTCACAGTCTGTGAATGGCAGGGGCCTAACGATCTTGCATACGATGCTATCGGTAACAGTTTCCGTAAAGGGATCATCGTTGTAGCTCAGGGCATCCATGATGACGATATCGTAACCCTCGATCGTAAGGTCCCTGAGCCCGGTTACGGTCACGGTATCTCCGGAAGCGATCTGCTCGAGGACGCCATCCTTTGTCTTGTAAACCAGCAGGGTGAACCACTCCAGGTCGATATCCCCGGCGCTACCCGCCAGCCGCAACGCTGCACCTTCGTCAATCAGGGCATAGTCGAGATCTATCCGGAACATCCCTGTCGAGAGCTGGTTCGCCGTTCTGCTGAATCTGAAAAGCGAATCTGCTGCAGAGTCGATCGTCTCCCTGTCGCTACGGAGAATCTTGGAAAGCAGGATCGAGCTATCGGCATTATCGGGTGCACTCTTGCCATCAGATCGGGCATGGGCTTCTCGTCTGTTGTCTGGGTGGCTCTGTAGACATTGCCGATCAGAGATTTACCGTTACGGTCGACCAGGTATTTGACGACGGGTGACCAGCCGCCGCCGTACGTGGCCCCCATACGAGGCCCGAGAGTCCCGAAAGGCATACCCGTGAGGGCAAACACCTCGTTACCCGTGAGATGCCTGGGCCGATCAGTATAGCCGGGCGCAGGCCAGTACCCCTGAATCCAGGCGGCTACTGCGCAGTTCCATGGATAGTGATCGCCATCATGAAACTCATGCTCACTGGGTATGTGCTGGGCGGCCCCAGCCATTGCGTTTCCCAGAAAATACTTCAGCCAGGGTAGGTTCGACTCGATAACGAAGTCTTGATGGATCTGGATCTTGAAGCCCTTGCTGTGGGATATATCGTATCTCACCGGCATCACGACGGACGAGCTGCCTACCGAGAGATCTCTTACGACGACACGAAGGGGCCATTTCCAATACCTGCCCTCATACCCCATTCCGATGGAGACGACCGTGTCGTGGGCCGCCTCCAGGTAGCCCGCTAGCTCGTCCATGTGCTCATAGAGATAAATAGGATAGGTTATCCTTACATGCTCCGAGTGCCCCCTGTGCCTGAGATTCTTGAGTGCGGCGAAGTGATTGTCCATTCTCGAACCGGCCTCAACAGGGGATGCTTCCACCTGTGAGGTAAGAGGCGGGGTCGCAGGGATCACCGCCTCGAGGTACCCGGCCGATTCCGTCGCAGAATAGAAGTCAAATGCGAGCGCTTCGGATGTGTCATAGTCGTCATCGAGGAATGTAGCCATCTGGGCTACCCCGACCAGCACATCACTGCCCGGTGTCCCTTCGTACTCGAGCCGGACAGTAAGGGACTCAGCGAAACCTTCGGGGAGACCCAAAAGACGGACGAAGTCTGATATGCAATTGTCACCGAAACCGTGCTCTTCAGATGACTCGTAGAGCATGAGCTCTGTATCCGAATCGAATGCTCCGGGTGGGATCAGAAGCTGAAATACACCGGCATCGAAGGTGCCACCCCCGGTACCTATGGTATCGACTGCCAGCAGTACCTCTTCGTCTTCCACCACGTCACCGGTGTTCGTGCCGGTGTCATCGCTACAGCCGTAGATAGACAGAAGCAATGCAATTATGATCAGCAGGGACTTCTTCATCAGTAACCTCCATGGCTGCGCGGTGCAGAATCGGGAAAAGCGTCCCCGACGTTCCCGGTAGTCGTCTGAATCGCGATTATACTATAATCGTACGTCTTCTTGCCACTACCCACTTGTAGGATAGCCACTATAAGTATACAATCTGGTTTGTCTGAGAACTCTCTAAGGCAGGGGGACTTAAGTTTGGTTGAGGTACTTCAGCACATCGGTCTGGTTGTCTTCTATATTGCTCTCTTTGCTCTTAATGTGAGCATATTCCTCGGTATCCCCGGGGGCTGGATCGCCTTCGGCGGGATCTTTGTCTATGACATCGCCACGGGTTTCTCAACGGTGGGCTGGAAGTGGCTGATCGTTATGGCTGTGATACTTCTCGTTGGCGAGCTGATTGAATCCCTTCTAGGTCTTGTCTACGTCGCGCATAAGGGTGCAACGAAGTGGGGAGTGCTCGGGGCCTTTGTCGGCGGTATTGCAGGTGCGATAGGCGGTACGTTCATCGTTCCTTTTGTCGGGAGCATCTTCTTCGGCCTCATCGGCGCCTTCGCCTTTGCCGTCCTCTTCGAGTACCTCTACTA
>JALGZP010000046.1 GCA_025774845.1 bacterium | reverse complement strand
CTGCTCCGTATGGAGAGGATGCCGCACATCTGGTGCTCAAGCTGCGGGCTTGGCTCAACACTTACCTGCTTCATAATGGGTGTGAGGGAATCGGGGGTGAAAGAGGAAGACATTGCCGTGGTATCGGGTATTGGTTGCACCGGGCGTGTTGCCGGCTACCTGAATGTAGACTCATTCCATACCACCCATGGCAGGGCCATCCCGTTCGCCGCGGGTCTGGCGCTTGCGAATCCCGATCTTCGGGTTGTTGTCTATTCAGGTGACGGCGATATCGTTGCGATCGGCGGCAACCATTTCATACACTCTGCACGCCGGAACATGGATTTGCTTATAGTCTGTGTCAACAACTTCACCTACGGGATGACAGGTGGCCAGGCGGGACCGACGACTCCCATCACAGCGAAGGCAACCACAGCACCCTACGGCAGTTATGAGTTCCCCTTCAATCTCCCGGCGCTTGCAGCCGCAAGTGGGGCGACCTATGTCGCGCGCTGGACGGCACTTCACTTAAGAAGACTTAAGAACGCGATGTCTGAGGCCCTTGTAAAGAAAGGGTTCAGGTTCATTGAGATCATATGCCCATGCCCGACTGCTTACGCGCATAAGAACCGACTGGGTTCCGGGCTTGATCTTATGAAGTACTACCATGACAACAGCGTTATCCAGCACGGTGCAGATCCGCGAGATGTTGACATCCCCCTGCACGGCAAGATAATCGTCGGCAAGTTCGTGGATGTTGAGAGACCCACCTACAGGGAGTTCCTCACGGACAATCTCTCAAAGATCGTAGGAGGCAAGAAATGAAAAAAGCCGCTGCCGCTAAACGAGACGAAGTACGATTCACGGGCTTTGGCGGCCAGGGAATGGTTGTGATGGGTTACATCCTTGGAAGGGCCGCAGCCGTTTATGATGGCAAGAGCGCTACCATGACCCAGTCCTACGGTCCTGAGGCAAGGGGCGGGGCTTCAAGCACGCAGGTGGTCATTGCCGACGGTGAGATCCATTATCCATACGTGATCATGCCCAATGTGCTGGTGGGGATGTCCCAGGAGGGCTACGACAAGCATAGAACCCATCTTGCAGACGATGGATTCCTTCTTTACGATGAGGATCTCGTTACGCTTTCCCCGGAAGAAAAGGCCAAGAAGATCTTCAAGATCCCGGCGACCCGGTTCGCCGAAGAACTGGGCAGAAAGATTGTCGCCAACATTGTGATGCTGGGCTTCTTCTCAGCGCTAACCGGTATGGTCAATGATGAGGCGGTGAGGAAAGCAATCACCGACGCGGTACCCAAGGGAACAACCGAACTTAACATAAACGCGTATGAGAAGGGCAGAAGTCACGCACTAAGTCTCATGGAAGGTGCAGGATCCAAGGCTAAGAAGTGATACCTGGAGGGAAACGGATGGCGGATAAGGAAGAAAGACAAGACAGCCCGGCGGTTGACTGCCCGGCAGCCGGAACCGGAAAGGGTATCCTTGTAATCGGTGGCGGTGTTACCGGCATCCAGGCGGCACTTGACCTTACGCGTGCGGGGGCACAGGTCTATCTCGTGGAAAAGACTCCCTCGGTCGGCGGCAGGATGGCGCAGCTCGACAAGACACTGCCGACGAATGACTGCTCGATATGCATTCTCTCCCCCCTCCTGGTCGAGGCCTTGAGAAACCCCAACATCCGGCTTCTGTCTTACAGTGAGGTTGTCGGTCTTGAGGGCACTCCCGGTTCCTATCATGCAAAGGTCTTAAGAAAAGCCAGGTATGTTTCAGAAGAAACGTGCGTGGGCTGCGGGATCTGTGCGAAGCCGTGCCCGGTCACAGTACCAAACGAATTCGAGATGGGTCTTGGTGACCGGAAAGCGATTTACGTTCCTTTCCAGCAGGCGGCACCGCTGGTCTACACAGTGGACACCGAGAACTGCCTCAACTTCAAGAACGGCACGTTCGAGCAGGTTTGTGACAAGTGCGTGTCCAAGTGCCCGCGTGGTGCAATAAGTTTTGACCTCAAGGAAGAGATTGTCGAGATCGATGTTGCTGCGGTGTTGGTCGCAACAGGTTTCGATGAGATGAATCCGCGCCCATTAAGGAACTTGAGCTATGGTGATATACCGGACGTCCTCACAGGGATGGAGTTTGAGAGGATGCTCAACGCCTCAGGTCCTACGACCGGTCATGTGGTCAAGCGTTCGGACGGGGAAATCCCCGAATCGATCGCCTTCGTCCAGTGCGTGGGTTCAAGGGACGAGCGCTACAACTCATTCTGCTCAAGAGTCTGCTGTGTTTACTCCGTCAAACAGTGCATAGTCGCCAAGGATCACGAACCCAAGGTCAAGGACTTCCACTACTTCTACCGTGATATGCGAGCATACGGCAGGGGCTTTGAGGAGTTTTACCTGAGGGGCAAGAACGAGACAGGTGTAAACTATATAAGATCCTCCCCATCGAGCATACAGAAGAACGGTAACGGGAGGATCGCCGTACATTATGAGGATCCTGAAACAGCACGACCCGCATCCATCGATGTCGACATGGTTATCCTGTCGTGTGCGATGATACCGAGCGCTGGAACCGAAGATCTGGCCAAGGCCCTCGGAATCGAGGTTGGTGCGGACGGTTATTTCAAGATCGAAGATCCGCTTCGCGATCCGCTGACTTCAACGAGGGAGGGCGTGCTCATCTGCGGCTGCGCTTCCGGGCCGAAGGATATCCCGGACTCAGTGGCCCAGGCATCGGCTGCGTGTGCTAAGGCGCTTGCGTACCTCGGAGACAATAAGGTTATCGCCGAGGAGGAACCGCTTCCCGAGCATGATCCGGATGAGGAACCGCGGATCGGTGTTTTCATCTGCCATTGCGGGCTCAATATCGCCGGCGTTGTCGACAGCAAGGGTGTGGCTAAGTATGCAAAGACACTGCCCGGGGTCGCTTACGCAACCGACAACCTCTACACTTGTTCGGACGATACTCAGAAGAAAATCTATAATTGGATCAAGAAGCATAACCTCAACCGTGTTGTTGTAGCGGCCTGTACACCGCGGACGCATGAGCCGATCTTCCGGCAGACCTGCGCCGAGGCCGGTGTCAATCCCTACATGTTCGACATGGCAAACATAAGGGACCAATGCTCGTGGGTGCACGCCGATGTGCCCGAGGACGCAACGGAAAAGGCAAAGGATCTCGTCAGGATGGCGGTTTCGAGAGCCCAGCTCCTCAGACCGCTACCGCGAAAGACGGTCGAAGTCGATAAGTCCGCGCTTGTGATAGGCGGGGGAATATCGGGTATCCAGTGCGCCATCGATACGGCCAGGCAGGGTATCAAGACCTATCTCGTTGAGAAGACTGCGGCTCTTGGCGGGCAACTTAACAACCTGGATCGCCTGTTCCCTTCCAACCAGAGCGCAAGCGAACTGCTTGAGGCCAAGCTTGAGGATCTCAAGAAGGCCGGTGTCGAGGTGATGACATCCACCGAGGTTGAATCGGTAGACGGCTTTGTCGGGAACTTCGAGGTCAAGGTCGGCGGGCGTGATCTCAAGATCGGCGCCCTCATACTGGCCACCGGCGGGCAGATACTCGACCCGGAAGGCAAGGTGGGCTACGGCAAGTTTAAGAACGTTATCACATCGAATGACTTCGAGAAGGTGCTTAAGGAAACCGAGACCTTTGACGGTGATAAGCAGATCGTATTCGTCCAGTGCGTCGGGTCACGCCAGACCGAGGGTTATACCGGCTGCTCGCGCTATTGCTGCCACGTGAGTCTCAAGCAGGCCGGTGCGGCAGTAAAGAAAGGCGCAAAGGCCGCCATCATACATAGAGATGTCCGGGCCTTCACCCGGGATGGGGAAGCCCTCTACCGGGACGCCAGACGTGACGGCGTTCATTTCATAAGAAGACCCGATGATCGCGAAGTCGATGTCAAGGGTAACGGAACGGCGGAGAGCGTGTCCGTTTTCGATCAGACACTGCTCTCGGATCTCAAACTCGATTGTGACCTTGTCGTCCTGGCAGTGCCGCTTGTGGCTTCACCGACGGCGGCCCCGCTTGCGGAGATGCTTCGCATCCCGATGGGGTTGGATGGATTCTATCTTGAAAAACACGTCAAACTCGGGCCTCTCGAGACCAATACCGAGGGCATATTCCTGTGCGGATGCTCACAGTATCCGAAGGATATTCCCGATTCGCTTGCCCAGGCCTCGGGTGTTGCGGCAAAGGTCGGGGCCCTCCTTTCGAAGGGCTTTGTGAACCTCGACCCCACAACGGCAAGCGTTCGGACGGAACTCTGCAGGGCCTGCGGGACATGTGTTGAGATCTGTGAGTACAACGCCCCGAATATGGTCGAGAAGGACGGGAAAACCTACGTTGAGATAAATGAGGCACTCTGCAAGGGGTGCGGGACCTGTGCTTCGCATTGTCCGACTGGTGCGATTGTCGCACGGCATTTCACCGACGGACAGGTTGAAGCGATGATTGACATCTTATTTGCGGAGCAGACCTAATGGCAGATTTCGAACCAAGAATCGTTGCATTCGCCTGTAACTGGTGCAGCTATGCCGGCGCCGATCTTGCCGGTGTCTCGAGGCTTCAGTATCCACCTAACATAAGGACGATCAGGGTGATGTGTTCGGGCAGGGTAACCCCCGGCTGGATCCTGAGGGCATTCGAACACGGGGCGGACGGTGTGTATGTCTCCGGTTGCCACATAGGCGATTGTCATTATGCCTTTGGAAACAAGATGGCAGAGAAGCAAGTAGCCTTGGCTAAGAAGTTGGTTGAACAACTCGGCCTTGAGCCTGACAGGCTTCATCTGGAGTGGGTATCCGCCTCGGAGGGTCAGAAGTTTGCAGACTCAGTAACCGGCTTCGTAGAAAGGATCAAGAGTCTTGGAGAAAGCCCAATCCGAAGAAAAGATTAAGAAACTGATCCAGAAGACAGGGGCTTACCTCTGTATGGATTGCAGCAAGTGTACGGGTAGCTGCCCCATCGGGAGGGTAGGCGCCACCTACTCCCCGAGATCGGTCGTTCAGCACATTGTCTTGAACGGGGGCGGTCTCACTGAGGACCATCTCTGGCGTTGTCTCACCTGTGGGCTCTGCCACGAGCGCTGTCCTGCGGATGTCAAGTACCCTGAGTTCATAAGCAGCTTGAGAGAGGATGCGATCGCAAGAGGCGTCAAGCCCCAGGCTACACACCAGGGTACGATCAAAGAACTCATGAGAATACTCGCCAAGGATGATCTCAAGCAGAACAAGATGGGCTGGCTTCCTGACTGGGTTGAGGTCATTGACGGCGGGAAGTCCAAGGAATCCAAAGGCGACATATACTTCGTAGGGTGCTCACCCTACTTCGATACTATATTCGATGATTTCAAACTCGATCTCCTCGGGACGCATACGGCCGGTCTGGAGCTCTTAAAGTCGTGCGGCGTCACACCCGCTGTGCTTGCCAACGAGCGTTGCTGCGGACACGACGCGTTGTGGTCGGGAGATAAGGACCTCTTCTTGAAGCTCGCCAAAGCCAACCTGGAAATCTTCAAGGAAGCCGGGGCCAAGCGGGTGTTTGTGTCCTGCCCGGAGGGTTACCACACTTTCACAACAGCGTATCCTGAGCACCTTGGCGACACAGGCATCGAGTTCATAAACACGATCCAGTTCCTTGCCGGTGAGATGACGGCAGGTATCCAGGCAAACGGCACAGCAAGTGTCACTTATCATGACTCGTGCAGGATGGGTCGTTTCTCGGGTCTCTACGACGAGCCGCGGGCCCTGCTGGGTCTCGTTGATGGAGTGGAGCTTCGGGAGATGGAATTCACACGCGAGAGCGCTCCATGTTGTGGGAGTAATCTCTGGATAAACTGTGACCAGATATCAAGAAAAATGCAGGTCGACATGCTCAACGAAGCCGGGAAGACAGGTGCCGGCATCGTGCTCACATCATGTGACAAGTGTCGAATCCACCTTGCCTGCGCCCAGATGGAGATGGGAAATGTCAAAGCAAAGATCGAGATGGATAATGTTTTGCAATTCCTGTATAGAAAGGCGGTGAGGAAGTCTTGAGCAGCAAGAGAATCGGCGTCTTTGTTTGTCATTGTGGTATGAACATCGCTGGCAGCGTAGATTGCGACGCGGTCACCGAATACGCAAAGACCCTTCCGGGTGTGGTCGCGGCGGTAGCCAACAGGTACACATGCTCCGATCCTGGACAGGTGGAGATCAAGAAGGCAATAGCCGAGCATAATCTCGAGCGGGTTGTTGTTGCCTCGTGTACACCCAGGCTGCATGAGCCTACGTTCAGGAAGGCCGTCGAAGAAGCTGGGCTCAACCCCTACCTTCTCGAGATGGCCAATATCCGCGAGCACTGTAGCTGGGTGCACCTCCACGACAAGAAGGGCGCGACCGAGAAGGCAAAGGATCTTGTCAAGATGTCGGTGGCAAGAGCCGCAGGGCTCGAAGAGCAGGACGAGACCGTTGTGCCTGTCACCGCCAAGGCCCTGGTCATAGGAGCCGGAGTGGCCGGTATTCAGGCATCGCTTGATCTCGCCGAAAACGGCTACCAGGTCTACCTGGTCGAAAAGGAGCCGTCGATCGGCGGGATAATGGCCCAGATCGACAAAACGTATCCGACCATGGACTGCTCTATATGAATTCTCGGTCCCAAGATGACGGATGTCGGTCGACATCCGAAGGTTGAACTGCTGGCCTACAGCGAAGTCACGAAGGTAACCGGTTACGTCGGCAACTTCAAGGTCACCGTCCATCGCAAGGCCAGGTTTGTGGATGAGAAGGAATGCACCGCCTGCGGAGACTGTGTTGAGGTATGCCCCGTCACAAGGCCCAACGAGTTCGAGATGGGGCTTGCGACACGTAAGGCGATCTATAGTCCCTTCCCTCAGGCGATACCGCCTGCATACGTCCTGAACGCTGAAGACTGCCTCGGTCATATGCCGCTCGCCTGCGAGAAGTGTTCCCAGGCCTGTGAAAAGGAATGCATCAACTACGACCAGGAGGACGAGGACGTCGAGCTCGAAGTCGGAGTGATCATCGTGGCAACGGGCATGAAGGTCTTCGATCCCACCGTGCTTACCGAGTACGGTTACACGAAGTATCCCAATGTCATAACAAGCATGGAGTTTGAGAGGCTGATCAACGCGGGCGGTCCGACCGGCGGGGAACTTGTACGGTTGGACAACCGTGAGCTCCCTAAGAAGGTGGCGTTCCTCCAGTGTATCGGATCGAGATCCGAGAAGAAGGGACAGCCATATTGCAGCAATGTCTGCTGCATGAACTCCGTCAAGGACACGATTCTCATCAAAGAGCATTGGCCGGAAATAGATGTAGGGGTCTACTACATCGACATCCGTGCCTTCGGCAAAGGCTTTGAGGATCTGTACAAGAGGAGCAAGTCCCACGGTGTCAGGTACATGAGAGGACTGCCGGGCGAGATAAGAATGAACGAGGACGGCATGCTCGATCTCTACGTTGAGAACGTGGAGACCGGCAAGACTGAGAAGCACTCCTATGACATGGTGGTCCTGTCGGTCGGACTCGAACCTCCCGACAAACTCGATGAGATGAGGCAGATGCTCAACCTCTCGAAGACCGCTGATGGGTTCCTGCTCGAGGCACATCCCAAACTTGAGCCTGTGGATGCCCCCACACGCGGGATTTACTTCGCCGGGTGTTCCGAGGCACCGAAGGACATCAAGGACTCGGTGACACAGGCCTCGGGTGCTGTCGCAAGAGCAGGCAGCCTGATGTGTAAGGGTGAGATCACAGTAGAGGCCATTACCTCAAGGATCATAGATGAGAAGTGCAAGATGTGCGGCATCTGTGCCAAGGTATGCCCCTACAATGCCATCCAGTTCGATAAGGCATCGAAGCAGCCGCCCAAGGTAATCGAGGCAGCCTGTGCCGGGTGTGGATGCTGTGGAGCTGAGTGCCCGTTCGATGCGATCGTCATGAGGCATTTCACCGATGAGCAGATCATCTCGCAGATAGACGCGATGCTTGAAGAGAACCCCATGGACAAGGTCGTGGTTTTCGCGTGTAACTGGTGCTCCTACGCCGGTGCGGACTTCGCAGGCGTATCGAGACTCCAGCAGCCGGCAAGCCCGCGTCTGATAAGAACTATGTGCAGCGCCAGGGTCAGTACGAAGTTCATACTGCATGCGTTTAAGAAGGGGGCACCTGTTGTACTTGTCTCGGGGTGCCACTTTGGCGACTGTCACTACATCGATGCCAACCACTGGACAAAGAAGCGGGTGGACAAACTGAGAGATCAGCTCGTCAAGTTGGGCATCAGGGGTGAGAGGCTTCCGCTTTACTGGATCAGTGCCGCCGAAGGTCAACGCTTCCAGAAGGTGATGGAGGAGATGGAAGAGCTGAGAAAGACGGTCACCGTCGAGGAGGTCGAGGAGACCAAGCGTATCCTGGCCGACCAGGAAGCCAAGAAGAAAGCCAAGAAGAAGAAGGCAAAAAAGCCTGACAAAGAGGCCAAAGCGGCCACCGACTAAGGACCCCCGGGGAACCCTCGGGGTCAGGTCTTGAAATTAAGCGTCGCCACTCAGGTGGCGGCGCTCTCTTGTTGGGGTCAGATCTTCTCTATATCCTTCTCGCGGATCCAGCCGATATCACCCGTTGAGAGTTCCACTTCGACCCAGATACCGCTCCTGGCCCTTAGCCTGACCTCCACCCCATCCGGGAGCCGGGCCAGTTCATCGAATGCCGTACCCGGGCCCGACATGAACTCGGCCTTCTCGGATGTGACGACACCATCGGAACCATTGTTGAATCTCGATACCCCATACCGCGCAAACCCGAGGGCCCCGACCGTCACGACGAGAAGCACGATCAGGATGCGAAGACTCTTCCTGCGGAGATTGCCTCCAAAGAACAGGACGCACACTAAGCATATGATTGTGAGATAGTAGCCCACGTAGAAGACCAGCATGAGTTCCCGCGGCGAGGCCAGACGCAACGGGAATACGGCGACACCACCAAGATCGTACGATGCTGTAGTGTCCCTGAATCCCACAACCGACCGTACGAGATTGAGATTGGTCTTTATGTCTGAATCTCTCGGCGCGAGCATCCCGCCACGCCTGTAGGTCGCAACCGCCCGGCCGGTGTGACCCTGTTTGTAGTAGCAATTGCCAAGATTGTAGTACACCGCGGCACTCTTCACACCCCGCGCAATCAGGGATTCAAAGTGCTCGGCCGCAAGACCGAAATCACCCTGCTCGTAGAGGTCACAGCCGTCGTTAAACACGGTATTGATGTCGCCAAGCGGGGACTGAGCCCGAGCCACACCGGTCAGGAGTAGGCACGTCAGGGCAATCATCAGGCCCAAGCCTAAGTATCGGCGGGCCGAGCCTTTTGGGACGCCAGCGAATATCCTCATTCTGAGCAAGGCGGGCCGAAAGGCGGGCCAGCCGTCAGTACCCCCAAACCGCTTGACTTCAAGACCTGACCCCAAGGTGGTTATTTCCATTCTTTGTCTACCACGTTAAAGATGTGCCATGCCTTCTCGATAATCTGGACCAACTCCTCGCGATCGGGGCTTACCGGTGCAAATCTGATGCGGTCCAGATCGCCGAGAAGTTGCCCGATCTCCGTGCGTCGCTCGAGTGAGACCCATCTCATCGATCCCACGAAGACCTCATCCACCACCGACTCACCTACACCTGCTCTTACGGCAATATACCTCTTTATGGATCTAGCGACGTGACCGGAGACATCGGATGTCCGTACCTCTCTCGCAAGCATACGCTCAGCGGACTTAAGCTCCCGCATGAGCACCTTGGAAGCCCTCCGGGCCCCTGCCCGACCTGAACCTGCGGCACGTCTTCTTTGAATGCTTATCACAATACCGGCAAGCGCGATCAGCACCGGAAGATACTTGATCAGCGTACCGGCGGCGGCGCTGAATGTGAGGGTTAGATCATCTCTGTCGATGGCGACCCGTTTCACATGCCTTATGTCCTGGCGTGCTATCCTGGTATCCAGACCCGCCTCACTGAGTTGACCGGCGAACGACTCATCGGCAGGAAGCACTGCGACCCGGACGGGATCGGCAGATGTCACCACGTAGGTTGCCTTGGCGGGATCGAAGTAGGAAAACTCAAAACCTTCCAGCGTGTAGTTGCCCGGTCGCTGCGGCACAAGCACAAGTTCGAAGATCTTCTCACCACCGACGACCTGCCCGTCGGCGTTTATCACTTCCCTGGCCTTGGGAGCGAACACCCGGAAGTCTCTTATCTCAGGGAGAGGGATCTCCCCTATCGACTTGAGATTGCCCCGGCCCCGCACCTTGACGGAAAGCGTCAGCGATTCCCCGACCATTACCTCGGTTGCGCTCGCCTGTGCAGAAAGGCTGAAATTCCCGACGGCCCCTGTGAAGTCAACGGGCTTACCTTGACTCGGCAGCGGGAGTACTTCGATTTCGATGGATTTAGCTTCTGCAGCCCCCTGCCTCCTTCCGAATGCGCTGAAACGATCACGCCCGAAGAGACTGAACGGATCACGTGAAAACGGATCCAGCTGGCGCGCCTCGAATCGCACGCCTGCTTTCCCGATCGTGAACTTCCCGCTGGAGATGGGAAAGAAGGCCCTGCGTCTGGTAAGGACATAATACTGTGTGCCGCGTATGGTTTCTATCTCGGGGCCGGTATCGCCCAGGTCCTCGAACCAGAAACCGGTATGATCCTGTGCGTCATATTGCATACCGCTGAGGTGCACGCGGTATGCGAACTTGAGTGTATATGTGATCTGTTGGCCGACATACGCTGTGCTTTTGTCCACCGACGCGGTGAGAAACACAAGGTCCTCATTCGACTGAGCACCGTCCTGCTCTCGCTCGGACGGGGCGCGACCCTTGGTCACGGTGACCCTGACAGGATCGGTTTCATACGTTTGCTTGTCCGCGGCGACGGTGAACGGCCCCAATACATGCTCACCCTGCTTGAGGGCCACAAGCGTGTACTGAAGACTCAACGACCGGGTCATCTTCATATTGACGATGCTGACATTGCGTGAGGTTGACTTGTTGACTACGCGGAAACCATCGATACCACTCAGGTCGGGCTCCTTAATCTGATCCCCGCCGTAGACCGCTATAGTAAGGGTCAGGGCCTCACCCACCCCCACAGCCCTTCTATCAACCGAGGCTTCCGCCCGAAAGTCTTCGGCCACCGAGGCGCCTGTAAGCGCGAGTCCGCATGCAAGCCAGACAACCACCAATGTCGCAGCACGATTCATGTGTATTACCAGTCCTTACCCGTTATTCGCTTCCTCTTCGCCGCCTTCTTGAGCATCTCCTCCTGTGTATCCTTATCGCTTGCCTCTATTGCCGCAAGTATTCTCTCGAGATCCTCGGGACTTATCTCACCAGGCTCGGGCTGGGGCTGGCTCTCCCGCTGCTGTTCGCTGTCCTGGTCTTGCTCGTCCTCGCCCTGCTGGCTCTGGTCCTTATCCTCTTCATCCTCGCCTTGATCCTGCTGCTCTTTTTCCTTGGCAAGCTCATCGTCCTGTTTGTCCTCGGGTTGCTCCTTCTTGTCCTCCTGCTGCTCGCTCTCCTGCTCCTGCTCTTCGATCATCTTTATGGCGTACTCGAGGTTGTACTTGGCATCCTCATCATCCGGATCTATGAGCAGGCTTCTCTTGTAAGCCTCGGCCGCCCCCTTGAGATCGCCGCTCTTAAACATCGAATTACCCAGATTGTAGTAGCTCATGGCCGCGATGCTGTCCGCGGGAGACGCCGATGAATTGAGAAACTCGCGTGCTCCTTCCGGGAACTTGCCGAGTCTGTAAAGAGCGTCCCCGGCATTGAAGTGAGGTACCGAATGCAGTGAATCGAGTCTCTCAGCCGCAAGATATCGATCCAGGGCTTGTTGGTGTTCCCCTTCTTCATAGTGGTGATTACCCTTGCTTATCGTTCCGTGCATCCTGTCCCTCAAGGTGACGGCATGGGACGTACTTGCGATCACCACGATAGCACCTAATGCGAGAATGTATCTACGCACGTCTCACCTTGTCTCCTATGAATCCCTCCGCAGCCAGCAGTAGAAAGCAGAAGAGGAGGGGTATTTGAAACAACTCGGCATAGTCTTCGTACGAACGCTGCTCGAGCACACCCTTCTCGATTTCCTCTATCGAGCGCGCGAGCTTCGCTATCTCCTTATCGCCGAGCCCGAGAGTATAGCTATCACCACCGGTTGTCCTTGCGATCCGCCTGAGAAGAGCAGTGTCCAACTTCGAAACCACCACGTCATCGCCTTCATCGCGTTTATATGATGTAACGGCGCCACTACGATCCCTGACAGGTATCGGTTCGCCCCCGGGCGTTCCCACACCCAGAGTATAAATCCTAACACCGTCTGACTGGGCCGTCTTGATAGCATCTTCAAGCTCGCGGCCATGGTCTTCCCCGTCCGTAATGAGCACAATGGCCTTGCCCCGCCCGCTGCTACTCTTGAGTGCGGCAAGCGATTCGGTTATCGCGCTTCCAATGTTGGTCCCCTGGTCGGGTACAACACCGGGGTTCAGGAAATCCACAAACATGGCGAGCGCACCGCTGTCAATCGTGAGCGGACAGTGGATGAAACCCACCCCGGCAAAGCCGACGAGCGCGAAGCGGTCTTCACCCAGACGTGAAATCAGGGTCCTGACGGCCCGCTTGGCGACCTCCATCCTGTTAGGGCTCACGTCCTCAGCATACATACTGACGGACACGTCCAGAGCTATGACAATATCCGCCCCCTCGCGCTTGATGATCCTCGTTCCCCTTCCAACCCTCGGCATCGCCCAACCAAGGATCAAGAGGACAAGGGCTACCACCATCAGCACGCGTTTGACGATTCTCCTCCTCCGCGAATAACCCCTCACTACCTTGGAGAATATGCCTGAATCGGCAAACCTCTCCATCGCCCGCTTCGTTGAGATGATCTCAAATACGAAGAGCATGGCCCCGGCCGCCGCGGCCAGGATGAAGTAAAGGGCCAGTGGATTTCCTGTTTCCATCACAGTGTCCCCTTAGGGTATTTTCCTCCATACGGTGCTGAGGAGCATGATCTCCACAAACATCGCCAGCACCCCAAACGGCAAGATGTACTTGGCAAGCTCCTTCCTGTGCTTGAAGTGCTTAACCTCAAAAGCCGTCCTCTCCATTTCAAGGATCTTCTTATAGATCTCCTCGAGTGCCTTCTCATCGGTCGCCCTGTGGTATCTCCCGTCCGTGATACGTGCTATCTCCTTCAGTGTATCCTCATCGAGCTCGGTCATATGGAGGCTGCCGTCCCGGTTCCGTGCGTAAACCATCCTCCCGTCACGCGTCGGGACAGGAACGCGTGCACCTCCCTCCTTTCCAACACCTATGGTGTAAACCCTGATCCCTGCAGCTTTCGCAAGCGATGCACCGGTAAGCGGGTCTATTTCACCCCTGTTGTTGACACCGTCGGTGAGGAGAATCACAACCTTGCTCTCGGCATCTGAGTCCTTAAGCCGCGCGACACAGTTGGCCAGCGCCAGACCGATCGCGGTACCATCTTCTATCATCCCGATCTCTACGTCCTCGATCATTGTTTGCAGAACTCCATGATCAAGCGTCAGCGGGCACTTCGTGAAGCTCTTGGATGCAAAGACAACCAGCCCCGCGCGGTCGTTTGTTATCAGCGTGATGAAGTCGGATACGACTTGTTTTGCGACGTAGATCCTGTTCTTAGGCTTAAAATCCTCGGCGCGCATGCTGCCTGAGATATCAAGCCCCAGCATGATGTCTATGCCTTCGGCCTTGATCGTCTCAAAGCCCTTCTCGAGTTGAGGCCTTGCCAGAGCGACAGCAATGAAGACGAGAGCGGCAACACGCAACGCAAAGAGCGTACCGCGGTAGCCACGTCTCACACGGAGTCTGCCCCCTAGTGACTTAAGATCCGAGTAGCGTACGGCGGCATACCGCCGGGAAGCCTCCCTGAATGTATACCTGTAAAGAAGCGGCAGAGCAGCCAGAACGAACAGAAAGAGCGGGTTTTCGAATCTCATAACTATCCTGACTCCACTTGCCGGTCGACTCCAACGGGACTCCCCGTGAGCTTCACGACTTCTCTTGCCCGCGTAAGGAGTGAAGCAACGGCCTCACCTGCCGGGTTGAGTTTTGCGAACTTAACCAGGTCACCTTCCTCAAGTACATCCCTGATTGCATCAATACCCTCGGGCGCTACCTCTATCTCGAAGAGCGCACCCAACGTGTAGGATGTCGGTGACTCCATCGCCAGCACCTGGAACTTGCGCTCAAGATATCTTCGTACGATCTCGGATACGAGCGTGTAGTAGTCCTTTATCATGCCGCGCTCTATGAGGCCCAGGGCTTCTATTCTCTTGAGCTCCTTGAGTGCGGCATCCTCGGGAACGAGATGAGGCTCGGTGACCTCTATATCGAGGTCCAGCGCGGCTCCCCCGCGTCTTGCGAGTCCCAGCAGCCGGAGAAGACTCAGGAAGAGCTTTACGAGCGGCCCTGTGATCCGTACCCAGACGGTCCGGAGTGCGGCTTGAATCTCGTGTTTGCGTTTAACGGACAGGAGCACGCTCACGGCGGTGCCGGCCGCCAGACCGACGAGGAGCGCGTAGCTTAAGATCAGGTCCTTCCATCTCCTCGGGACCGCGATCGGGTCTTTTATGTCCCTTATCTCACCGGCGTCATCGGGAAGGATACTTGCAACTTCGATCTCGACCGGCGATGTTTCGGCCTTGAGGGTCTCACCGTCCGGCGCCAGGTACACAACCGTCACGGGCGGCACCGTCATGGGTCCCAGTTCGAAGACGGTAAGCAGCAGCGATATTCTCCGCGTAAACCTTTCACCAACCCTCGACGCCACACCTTCCCGCACATCCCTCACCACAAAACCGCCGAGCCTGTCGCCTATTGCCAGAGGCTTGATATCGACACCATCCTCCCAGTCGAGGTCGAGATGGAGGTTGAATGTATCTCCCACCGCAACTGTCCTCCGCTCGACACCCGCCTCCACCGACAGGGGCACCTCACCGGCGGCATGCGCACCTCCAGCGCCGAGGAGTAACACAAGCAGTAGACAGACTCTCAATAGCGCCATTTCAACCTTCGCTGCCTTTCCTGGAAGAACTTGATAAGCGGCTCAACGTAATCCGTATCGGTCCGCAGATTTATCTGGTCGACCTTGGCACGGTTGAGTATCGCCTGCCGTGACTGCGCCACCTCCGCAGCAGCATCACGGAATGCGTCGGCTCCTTTTCTACCCCGGAAGTCGAGCACCGTTCTCTCTCCTGTCTCACCATCCTCCACTTCTATCAGCCCGACCTGAGGAATCTCGATCTCCTTTGGATCTACAATCGTGAGTGCTACGACATCATGCTTCCTGTTTGCAACAGTGACCGCGGGTTCGTAACCGGAATCTCTGAAATCGGATATGCAGAACATCACACTGTGCCGCTTGATGACTCTCATCGCGTACTCGAGTGCTCTCGAGATATTCGTACCCTTCGATTTGGGCTCGAAGTGGAGGATCTCTCTTATGATCCTCAGGACATGCTTGCTGCCCTTGCGCGGCGGTACGAAGGTCTCGATCTCATCGGTGAAGATAAGGAGACCCACCTTGTCGTTGTTTCTTATCGCTGCAAACGCCAGGACCGCACCGACTTCGGCGGCGAGTTCCCGCTTGAGCCTGAGTTTCGTCCCGAAATCAAAGGAGCCGCTGGCATCGACAACGATCAAAACGGTGAGCTCCCTTTCCTCGACGTACTTCTTAACATGGAGCCATCCGGTTCGCGCCGTCACGTTCCAGTCAATTGTCCGTATGTCGTCACCCGGCTGGTACTCCCTGACCTCATCGAATTCCATCCCGCGGCCCTTGAAGATACTCTCGTATCTGCCGGCGAACGTGTCACGGACGATCGAACGCGTCGTGATCTCGATTCTTCTTACCTTCTGGAGTATTTCTCTCGGTATCAAGGCTACCTCACCTACGGTATCTCAACGGTCTCGAACAGCCTGGTTATGATGTCCTCAGGCTTTACGTCCTCGGCCTCGGCTTCGTAGGACGGGATGATCCTGTGTCTAAGGACCTCCATCCCAATGGCCCTCACGTCCTCGGGCGTGACATAGCCCCTACCCCTCAGGAACGCATACGCCTTGGAAGCGAGTGTAAGGTATATGCTCGCGCGGGGAGACGCTCCATAGTCAATCAGCGATTCGAGATCACCCAGACCGAACTCAGAGGGTTTCCTCGTGGCCATCACGATGTCAACGACGTAATTCTCGATTTTCTCATCGACGTAGATATCGTATATCGTCTTGCGGGCATTGATTATGCTCTCGGGTGTGGTCACACCCTGCGCGCCGGGCACGTTACCCTTGGTCATCCTGCGCAGTATCTCGAGTTCGTCCTCCCTGCCCGGATAGTCGATGACGACCTTGAGCATAAATCTGTCGATCTGAGCTTCAGGCAGTGGATACGTTCCTTCCTGTTCAATCGGATTCTGGGTTGCCATTACGAGGAAAGGCTCCTCGAGCGGGAAGGTCGTATCCCCGATCGTCACCTGTCGCTCCTGCATTGACTCAAGCAGGGCACTCTGTACCTTGGCGGGAGCCCGGTTTATCTCGTCGGCTAAGATGAGATTGGCAAAGATCGGACCCTTTCGCGGCTTGAAGCAGCTTTCTTTCTGATCGTATATCAACGTTCCTATCAGGTCTGCCGGAAGAAGATCGGGTGTGAACTGGATACGCTGAAACTTGGTCCGGATGGTATCCGAAAGTGTCTTCACGGCAAGGGTCTTCGCGAGACCTGGAACACCCTCGATGAGGACATGGCCCTGGCAGAGCAGCGCCACCAGCAGTCGCTCGACCACATGCTTCTGACCGACTATCACCTTTTCAATCTGGGTGAGCATCTCAGCGACGAACGCGCTTTCCTTTCGTATGCGCTCGTTTAGCGCGAGAATGTCAAGTTCCATATGGTTCTCCTTTCATTGCAGGTTTCATAGGTCTTTTAACACCTTTGATTTCAAACGGTTCCTCACAAAGACCGGCAATCTAACCAAGCAGTCGCTGGGCCTCAAGCATGGTGGATGAATGTATATCAACGTCATCTGCCACATCGCTGGCGTAGCCACCGGCGAGCACCACACAGACAGGTATACGGCGTTTCTTGCACTCCTCAAATACGAATATATCTCTATTTTTGAGGCCTTGTTTAGTTAGCGCCAGACCTCCGAGCATATCACCGGCAAAGGGATCGGCCCCGGCAAGGTAGAAGACAATCTCCGGCCGGTGGTTGTCAAGAATCTCACTGACCACCTTGAGCCGGTCGAGATAGCGTTCGTCATCCGTGCCGTCGGCGAGACCTATGTCAAGATTGCTTCGTTCCTTGGGTGGGTAGTTATTCTCCTGGTGGATCGAGAAGGTGAACACATCAGAGTTTCGTGCAAAGATAACCGCGGTGCCGTTACCCTGATGAAGATCACAGTCGATCACACATGCCCTCTCAACCGCACGATCAGACCTGAGTCTTTCAATCGCGACACAGACGTCGTTGACATAACAGAAACCCTCGGCATGGTCGGGATAGGCATGATGGAATCCGCCCCCCAGGTGTAAACCCAGGCCGCCCGCTAGAGCATGGCGGGAAGCTTCCATGCTCCCTCCAGCCGCCATGATGTAGGCGTCGGCGATTTCACGTGTGAGCGCCAACTCCGATGTCACCGTGCGATGTGTAACTCGGAGATTGGTAAGATCGTCGACGTACTCGGGTGTGTGTACGAGGAGGAGATCGTCCCGTCCGGCGGGTCCAGGTCGTATGAAATCGGCTTCGGCCGCTGCTCCCAGTTCGATCAGTCTTTCCTTGATCAACCTGTATTTCTCAACCGGAAAGACATGACCGAAGAGATCGACGTCATAAGCTTCCGACCACACAAGCTTCATACTCAACTCCCGATGCCGGCGGCGTACCTGATGAAGAGTATTCCCACAACCACAAGAAAGCCACCGCACACACCGAACGTGATCTTGTACCACAGACCGCGGCTGTAGCTCAACCCGAGTGACACAAGACAGGATACGATCGTGTACCATACGAAATCCGAGAGCACGTGTCCGGTGACAAATGCGACGATCCCCATATGCCCGAGTGATGATGAGGCAACCAGCATCGTCGCACCGATACTGCCCCACCAGCCGAACCAGTAAGGATTGGAGAGCGTCGCCGACATGCCCAGCAATATCGGTGTCCTGTCGCTGCTTATCTCTTTACCCGTCTCCTCTGCGATCACCTCACCGAGCGACCGCACCCTGTAAAGCATGTTGATGCCCATTGCTATGAGAAACAACCCGCCGACTATGGCGACCACGGTCTTCACACGTGGATCGGTCAAGAAAGCTGAGACACCGAGAATCAGTGCCACCGTGATCCCGATCTCGGCTATGCCGTGACCGAGCGTGACCAGGGGACCCGCGCGAGCACCGCGTCTGCCGGCTTCCTTTATGGTAACAGTAAGAACCGGGCCAGGTACGAGTGCACCCGAGAACCCTATGAGAAATGATGTCCAGAAGATCGCGAGAAAACCCAGCAATGGTTATACCCTGCCCGAGCGGATTATGTCGATCAACAGCCAGATGCCGACGACCGCGGCAAACCCGAAACCTGCAATCCCCAGCCAGCGGTAGGGGAATACGTCACCGCCCAACACAAGGATCAGAGAGGAGGCAACAACGAGAGCGGCGACTATCAGGCTGAAGGAAACACGGCTGCTCGATCTTTCCAGTTCATTCGTCAGTTTTTCAAGCCCGAGGTGCTCAAACTCGATCTTGAGTCTTCCCTCCCTGGCAAGCGTCATGACATGCGAAAGATCGGAAGGGATCGTTGACAGCGCGGATACTATCTCCCCGAAACTCTTGCCGCTGCCGCCAAGGATCGATGAGAGTAAACGCCGCTTGCTCATGAGCTTCGTAACATATGGCTTGGCCTCCGCCATCATGTTGAAGCCCGGGTCAAGCGCACGACCGACCTCCTCATAGGTTGAGAGGGCCTTGCCGAGAAGCATGAATTCCGTTTTTATCTTCACCCTGTAGCGCCTCATGAACGAGACGAACTCGGTGAATACCTCTTTGATATTGAGATCGCCGAGATCCCTTGAACCGTACTTGTCCAGAAACAGCATCACATCCTCAAGCACATCCCGACGGTCGACATCGCGGGGAATGATATTGAGTTTCTCTATGGCCGCAAGCAACCTCTCTCCGTCTTTGCGGACGGCGGCTATCAAGAACTCTGCAAGGTCATCGATCTCCTTCCGGGTGAGCCTGCCGACTATGCCGAAGTCGACAGGGGCGATCCTGCCGTCGGACATGACGAAGAGATTCCCCGGATGGGGATCGGCATGGAACAGACCGTCTTCGAATACCTGTTTGAGTACCGCCCTCGCACCCGCGCGTGCGACATCGGGGACATCGATGTCGGCCTGTGCGAGCCTGTCGATGTCGGAGATCTTTATACCGTCAATGAACTCTGTGGTAAGAACCCGCGACGTCGAGAGCTGCCTGAACACGGCCGGGATGCACACGGCCGGTTCATTCTCGAAATTGCGTTTGAAAACCGCGAGATTGGCCGCCTCAGTCGTGAAATCGGTTTCCCTCCGCGAGGTCCTCTCAAACTCACTAACGATTCCCGTTGGATCGTACCTGCGGGATTCGGGGACATAGGTCTCAAGCAGGCCCGCTAGATCCTTGAGTATCATAATGTCGAGATCCAGGGTCTCTCTCACTCCGGGACGCTGGACCTTGACACAGACCTTCTCCCCTGTTGGAAGCACGGCCTTGTGGACCTGTGCAATCGAGGCCGAAGCGAATGGCTCTCTGTCGAATTCCTTGAAGACCTCCGAAGGGTCCCCACCGAGCTCATCGCCGATGATCCTCTTTACGTCTTCAAAAGGAAATGGACTCACCCGGTCCTGCAACCTGGCGAGCGCGATACCATACTCCGGCGGCAGGAGATACGATCTCATGCTCAGGGTTTGTCCGAACTTGATAAAGGTCGGTCCGAGTTCCTCAATGGCAAGTACAAGACGCTCCGGACCTGTCGCTTTGGTACCCAGACGCTTTGTCAGTATCCCTTTGACGTGAAGCGGCAGGTGGATGCGTCTGAACACCTCATCGAAGCCGTACTTCGCGAGCACCAGCGTGATATGACGGAAGCGTGCTATGCTCCTCAGCTTCCGCTGTATTCTAAGGGTGGGCAACTGCAGCCGCCTTACTTCTTAGGTTTGGCCTTCTTCGGAGCCTCAAGCTTATCAATCCGCGCAGCCAGTTCCCCGACCGCTGCTTCGAGCTTCTTGAGATCCTCTGATATGCGAAGTTTCTGGCTGACCGCCTCCACACGTTCGTCGACTATTTTTCTGATCTCTGCCGCAGCGGCCTGCGCCTTGTGATGAAGTTCCTCGACGGCCTTCGACCTGTCGGCGCTGGCGATCTCACCACGCTTTATCAGATCCTCAACAGCCTCTTCGATCTTCTCCCTGGTAAGGCTGGCCACACCAACACCGAAGAGCATTATGTTCTTGATCACCGACATCTCATCAACCTCCTTTGCAAGAGCCTGCACAGCTCCCTCTGCCCTCAATCTACTCCAACCACCCCCCTCTTTTCAAGCAAAACCCCTGGGGTCAGGCTTGCGAAGTAGCATTACATGGGGTCAGAGCTCGAAAATTGCACAAGGCGGGTCTCGCCACGTGCAATTTTCGAGCTCTGACCCCGGGCAGTTAGTGCAACTTCGCAAGCCTGACCCCATTTTGTTGACATAGGTCGTGCCGGATGCTAAAGTCCTGTTCAGTGGGCTATAAGCCTAGGACGGGGCCCCGGGCTCACGCCAGCAGTCCCGGGTTCGGTAATATCGAGGTTCACCCCAGAGATTGAGGGTTAGTGTGTTCAGATCTGTTCTCATAGCCAATCGTGGTGAAATAGCGCTCAGAGTGATAAGGGCATGTAAGGAAGCCGGAATCAGGACGGTAGCCGTCTGCTCCGAGGCCGACCGCACCTCCCCACACCTCGATCACGCGGACGAGGTCGTGTGTATCGGCGGCTCACGCAGCGCAGACAGTTATCTCAACATGGAGGCCATGCCATCATTCAGGCGGCCGTCCAGAACGACTGCCAGGCGCTTCACCCCGGGTACGGCGTCCTCGCCGAGAATCCCCTCTTCTCGGCTCTGTGTACACAGAGCAAGGTTGCGTTCATCGGTCCGCCTCCCCACGCGATTCGACTGATGGGAGACAAGGCAAGGGCGAGAGCGACCATGACGAGTCTCGGGCTCGATCCCATTCCCGGCTCCGAAGGTGCGCTTAAAGATCTGGATCACGCAAGAGAGGCAGCTTCGGAAATCGGTTGCCCGGTCCTGCTCAAGGCAAGCGCGGGTGGCGGCGGAAAAGGAATGAGGGTGGTCGAGAAGGATGGCGACCTTGAGCATGCTTTCAACGAGGCTTCACTTGAGGCCGAGAAGGCATTCGCCAACCCGGCCCTTTACATGGAAAAGTACATAACACGCGGCAGGCACATCGAGTTTCAGATACTTGCCGATGTCTTCGGAAACGCGGTACATCTCGGTGAAAGAGAGTGCTCTGTCCAGCGAAACCACCAGAAGCTGGTCGAGGAATCCCCGTCACCCGTGATCGATGAGACTACGCGTAGAGACCTCGGCAAGAAGGTCACCGAGGCGGTCGCGGCAATAGGCTACGTAAACGCGGGCACGGTCGAATTCCTGAGGGACTCAGACGGCAAACTCTACTTCATGGAGATGAATACGAGGCTTCAGGTGGAGCACCCGGTGACCGAGATGGTGACCGACTTCGATATCGTGGCCGAGCAGCTCCGGATAGCCGCCAACTGCCCTCTGAGCATAACCCAGGAGGATATCGAGCTGAAGGGACATGCAATCGAGGTCAGGATTAACGCGGAAGACCCGAACCAGGCCTTCAAGCCCGATCCCGGAAAAATAACGGCATTCGAGCCGCCGGAGTTGGATTCGGTGAGGATCGACACGCATATAAGACAGGGTTACACCATACCTCCGTTTTATGATTCCCTGATTTGTAAACTGATCGGCCGCGGCAAGGACAGGAACACGGCAATCAAGACTGTTAAGAACGCACTTGAGAACTTCAAGATAGAAGGCGTGAAGACAACGATACCCATTCATATAGAGATACTGTCGGCGGGTGACTTCAAGAAGGGCACCTACGACACGGGTTTCATACCTGAATTACTGGCAAAAAAGGGGCAGGCAGATAATGGCTAAGGTTCTGTTACAGCCTATCGGAACGCCGCTCGACTCCTTCATGCCTGATGAAGACAGCAGGGCCAATGCTGCGGCCATGGAGGAGCTCGAGAAAGCACTTGAACTCAAGCGCGAAGAAGTCAGGAACGGCTGGGGTGAAGAGTATGTCAAGCGTGTCCACAAGAAGGGGAAGCTCACGACCTGGGAGCGCCTCGATCTCCTGAAAGATCCCGGAACCGAGATCCTCCCCATCGGCACATTTGTCAACTACGGCAGAGAGTTCGGCGAGGGGAAGCAAAAGAAGAAATGCCCTGGAGCCGGCGTGGTGACGGCGTTCGTTAAGGTTGAGAACCGCTATACGATGGTCATCGCCAATGATAACACCGTTGCATCGGGGGCATGGTGGCCTCTGACGCCTGAGAAGATCGAGCGGGCCCAGCACATAGCCAGGAGGCTCAGGGTACCCGTGATCTACCTGGTTGACTGCAGCGGTCTCTATCTTCCCGAGCAAAGCAGGTCCTTCCCCGGACCGACCGGTGCAGGTCACATCTTCAAACAGAATAGTCTTCTGAGTGCGACGGGTGTACCCCAGATCGCGGCCGTATTCGGTGACTGCATCGCCGGCGGCGGTTACATGCCGATCATCAGTGACCGGGTCTACATGACGGAACAGGCTTACATGGTAATCGCCGGGGCGGCGCTGATAAAGGGAGGCAAGTCCCAGAACATAACGTCGCTCACTATTGGCGGGGCCGATATACACGTTCACATCTCGAACTGCGCGGATTTCAGAGGACCGGACGACCAGGCCGTTCTCAAGATGATCCGGCGTGATGTCTCGATGCTTCCAACTTCCGGTGCCGAGTACTACAAGTACGGTGGCGACACCAGCGAGCCGGGGTACGATACGGACCAGCTCAAGTGCATCTTCCCCAGTGACTACAGGATGTCCTATGACACCAGGCAGGTGATCGCCCGGTTGGTGGATTCGAGCCTCTTCTGGGAAGTCCTGCCGGGCAAGGGCGAAGAGATGATCACCGGCATAGCCAAGATCGGCGGCCTCTATGTCGGGATCATAGCCAACAACCAGTTCCTTATCGGGCACACCGACTATCCCGACCAGAAGCGGCCCGGCGGCATACTTTACAGGGAGGGTATCGCAAAGATATCCCAGTTCTCGAGGACGTGTAACGACGACGGTATCCCGATCGTCTGGCTCCAGGACATATCCGGCTTCGACATCGGAGCCGAGGCCGAAAAGGAAGGTCTGCTGGGATACGGTTCGAACCTGATTTACACCAACTCGACCAACACCGTTCCGATGATAACGGTGCTCTTAAGAAAGTCCTCGGGGGCAGGTTACTACGCCATGTCCAGCATCGCCTATGATCCGGTGATCCAGCTCTCGACACCGATCACGCGGCTTGCGGTGATGGAAGGCCGGACCCTTGCAATCGGTGCTTTCAGGACCAAACTCGATGACAATTTCGAGATCATCCGGACGACCGACGAGGAGTACGAGAAGATCAAGCAGGGCATGCAGCGGGTCGAGGACCGGATAACGCAGGATATGGATCCGATCAAGTCCGCATCGATAATGGATACCGATGAGATCGTTTGCATGCACGAGCTCAGGCGCTACCTGAGAGCCATGGCTGAGATGTGTTACCAGTCCATAGGCTATAGAAGAGTCAAGAATCCGAGAATCTGGTCGGTACATGATCTCCATGCAATGACGGATATTTAGAGCGAGGACTTAGATGCAGTCCAAGGATGCAGAGATTGTAAGACTGGTCGGTCGGCCCAAGACCTGTATCGTGAAGGAAAGCGGCGGTCCCGATGGTGCTTTTGATGTGCTCTCCCCCGGAATCGGCTTCATTGACTTACCACCCGCGGTTGGGACATTTGTGACACCCGGTTCCTTTGTGGGCTATCTCACTGTACTCAGACGTTACTTCCATCTTGTGATCCCGGAAGGCCGGCACGGTGTCGTAACGCATCTTCATGTTAAGACCAGGAAACAGCGTGTCGAATACGGTGAGCCGCTCTTTACGGTGAGCCCCAAGGCCGAGACGGGTCTGAGTGCTGAATTCGCCCGTGTGGAGGGTGAGACAGAGACCGCAGAGGATGGTGTACCCGAAGGCATGTTCGGGATCAAGTCCCCGACCGACGGTATCTTCTACCGCAGGGCGAATCCACAATCACCGGCTTACGTGGAGAAGGATGCACAGGTATCGAGCGGTACCGTACTGGCTCTCGTGGAAGTGATGAAGTGCTTCAACCCCATAGTCTATCCCGGCGAACCGGAGTTTCCTGCCCGGGCGAGGATAGTGCGTGCGATTCCCCAGGACGCCACTGAGGTCAAACACGGGGATCTCCTCTTCATCGTGGAACCTGCCTGACGCCTGGCCGCTATCTCGTGTAGGGTAAGGATCGCAACGATCTTCCGTCCGCGTCCCTGGCCTTCTCAAGCGCCTCAAGCAGAGGGCGCAGATAGGCTTCAGAGTAACGGGTGGCCTGGTAGACCGCATGAAGTTTGTCGTCTCCGCTCCTGTTAACCACCATCTCCCAGACGATCTCGTTCGACCGGTTGACTTCAAACAGGCGGCTCCAGACCGTTTTCCTCCGGAGTACACGTCGCCGGAATATGTCGTAAAACCTTGCGACCACACTCGGGGGGCGGCAACTCGACTGGCAGATGAAGACATTCCCATTGGGGAGCGGCTGCGAACCGCTGGTATACCCGGCAAAGAATCTGGGTTTCTGTGACTCACTGTCGCTGTATTCCCAGACGATCTCTTCGGCTAACGGTGCGAGTTCAATCACTCTCGAGTAACCGCGTTCGGTCCCGTTATCGAATACGAGGATGTTACCGTTTCTCATCATCACGGGGTTATGCTGACCATCCAGCTCTCCAGGACCCCACGCCCACACTATCTCGCCGGAATCCTTATCGATCACGCCGATCGTATTGAAGTTGGGGTAACTGATAAGAATGTTACCCGCCCGGAACCGGGAATCCTCGTGTCCGCTCGCATTTTCCGGAATCACCCTGCACGTGTTGCTGTGCGCCCAGTCAAGCACGCCATCCCTCCGGCGCGCCTGACTTTCTTTTATCGGAAACGATATACCCAGGAGGCCGGTCAATTCGGCCAGGTGGTCTTCTCCCCGCCAACTCCACACAACCTCCTTTTCAAGGGTCACTTCGACTATCCCGGGACACCGCACATCCCCCGTGCCGATGGCAGGCACCGGTTTGTCTTCTATATAGTGGATGAGCATATTGCCGTCGGGAAGGAGATCGAAGTCGTGATCTGCCCAGGACTTGTAGTACCAGAGGATGTTACCGAAGGGATCCGTCTCACGAAGTCCGGCCCTCTCCTTAAAGGATCGGTCCCTGGTCTTGTAGAGTACGTTCCCATCGCGCTTGAGTTTGGCAAGCTGGACCGAACCCATCACATTCCACCGATGTACTTGTTCCCCATCGTTGTCAACGAGGTAGATCGCACTGGGGCTCGTGAGCTCCTGGCCGATATCATCGATCGTGAATGTGAACAGCGTGTATCCCCTGTACGCCCTCTCCCTGTCGTTCACCAGCACATCGAACGTGGGGTACCGATACGCCCTGTAAACGACCGAAATCGCCAGGACTGCAATCACCATCAGGATAAGTGTAACGACAGTCGTGTTTCGTCTCGCCGTCACTCAAACACCTCCGTTATGCTGTAGAACTTGTACAGATGATCGTGATCCGTAAACGCGTAGACCTCGTCACTCAGTAACTCCAGGTCCTGTCCGAAGTAAGTATTGAGGACGATTCGAAATGAGTTCACAGGTGACACCGAAGGATACAGTACACTGTCGGGCGCACCCGGCAGGTGGTAGGCATTGAGTATCCGCATCTTCAGCTTGATCTCTTCATCCGTAGCGTCAGTCCATCTGAAACGATACGCGTCCTCTTTGTAGCGCTCGGGAAACGGACCCTCATCGGACTGTAATACGATCACCGGAGGGACTTCCGAGCGTGCGACGAGGGTATCGATCAATTCCATAACCCGCTTATTGGTGTATACCAGCTGATCTATGTAGCCCTCCCTCTCGCTTCGCGTAAGACTCTCCTTCTCCGTAATGAAATCGCCGTCGCTATCGAACACGTACGGTGAATGCGGTACAAGCATGTGTGCAAACACGAACGCGGGCTCACCGTTGTCGGCGATCTCGGCGAGTTTATCGAACTTGTATCGAATCCGCTTCCATTGCTCCCTGCGGCTGTCGAGGATTCCGAGTCGAACACCGATGGGGAGAAAGGCTGTGGTCTCATAGAGAACCGTGGCAAACTCTGACAACCAGTAGTAATTGACATTGACGTCAGCGTACTTGTTGCGGGTCGTAGGCTCCCACCAGTCACCGAAGTGGTAGAACCTGTAACCTCTGGCCTTCAAGAAACGCCAGAGTTTATAGTCCTGGAGAAGCGTGAAGAGCGGCATCCAGTCAGAGCAATCCTCCCCCACCTCCTCAGTAAGGTAGTTGATGTACTCCATGTTAAGCGATGATGCAAGCGAATGGGCAGTCTTCAAGTAGTTGGCCTTGCTCTCGGTTGCTACATAGAAGCCCTTGTCGGCCAGATAGCCCATGAATCTGCTGTTATCGAAGTCGTAGAATTCGCTGAGGCTGGCGGCCCCCCCATATCGATCCAGGATTATGTAGTAGATATCCGGCAGTGAACCTGTGTCACCCGTTCCCTGGGTATGGCTTTCCACATCAAGCACAATTGTGTCGCGCGACCATGCGGTATCCCGCCTGATCGTATAAACACCTATGTCAATCAGTGAAATCACGGCCAGCGAGACGGCTACAACATTGAGGAAGTTGGTGAGACCCTTAAGCGGCCGGCGTGTTCTTAAAGTCAGGTAGAGCGCAATGATAAAGAGCACAGCCCAGAAGAGCAGCATGTACCTGTGTCTTACGCCGCGGGTCATGCTGTGGAAATGACCGTAAGAGAAGAAGAGCACCACGAAACTCGATACGATTATGCCTGCCTTTATCCTGTTCCTCATGATCGCCTGGAGGATCAGGAAAATCACGGCCACCGCCAGGCCTATCACAACGACGGGAATGACCATCTCGCCAAGAGACATGCTCTTCTTGTTATGGGAAAAGAGAAAGAGCACCTGGAAGATGCCGAACAGGAATGGATGGATCACGAGGGTCTTCTTCAAGACTCAGCCTCTGCTCTCTCCATCAGGTAGAGAGTCCGCTCGGAGTCCTTTATAGGCACGCTCTCACGTATGGTGAATCTCTTCCTGAACTCTGCCTCGAAGGCTTCCTGGGTGTAATCCGTAAAGATGTCCTCTCTCACGACCAGGAGGCGTTTGACCTGTGAGTCGGTCTTTGGCACGTATTCGATGATGAGAAACCTGCAGATCCCGCTCAGAAATTCGGCAATCATCCCGAAAGGCAGGTTGTTTGAGATCGCAAGATGATGAAGCAGGGCAAGAGCAAGCACCGCGTCGGCAGGCCCTCTTTCAATAAGCGCCATTCGTTCGTTGTTGCTCCATCCTACACCCGGACTGGGATTAGCCAGATCAAGCAGAAGCGGCAGTAGATGAGTTTCGCCCCGCTTTACGCATTCCAGGTAGTTCTTCTCAACTGCCGACGGATCCACGTCAAAGGATATCGTCGGTATTTGCTTATCAGATGCGATCCGGCTGAATACTCCCACGTTCCCACCGAGATCCCACACATTCGCCGGCTGCACGCGTTCCAGGAACCCGCTTACAATCTCCTGCTTGTGCTGGAAACCACCCCGTGTGTAGTTGGTGTCATCGTAGTAATCCGCCCACTCGGTGCCCTTAGCCTTCCACTTGAGTTTCCTGACGGCCGATTCAAGACTGCTTATCACCCCGAGGAATGAGACCCGCCGCATCTTGTAACGGCGCTTGCCGACGGATTTATCGGAGAAGTAACTCTGACTCTTCGAGTGGAGATGAAGATGCGAGAGGAGTGAGAAATTGAGTCTCGTCCAAAACGGCAAAAGTGTGCTTGCCATGTCCAGAGGTACCCCGTCTATATAGACCCGCAGCAGTTGATTGAGTCTGATATCGGTGTAGGCCATGAGCGCCAGCGGGGCAAGGAAGTGCTGGCAGAACTGACGATAGGCAACCCAGGGTTCTCCTTCCGGGTACATCTCGAAAGAAAGTGTGTCGATGAAAACGGGTTTGCCCTTAAAGAACTGGATGTTATAGGTACTCGCATCCTTTAGTGACATTCCAAAATCGAACGCAGTCTTCTGGATCTCAAGTGTCGTAAGAGCGGCCTGTTTCAACTGGGTGAAGCACCACTCGTAGGGATAGGAGATGAAAGGTATTCTCTCCGGCTGGATGACTTTGTAGGCGCCCTCCCCTCTCTCCGGGGGAACGTCTGCTTCGGTGTGGGGGACCATCAGGTCCCGTTCGATCAGGGCCTGGTACAGTCCTGATTGCATCAGGTGTTCGTAGTCATCTTTATAGACGGTATTGACCTGGCGAAAGAGTGTGCCGTCCCGGGAGAAAAGAAAACCGCTTGGGTCCCGAAAGGAACCTGGTATGCTGCCGTTACTCGGCTTCTTCTTCATTCTTCTGACGTTTTGAGCGACGGTTGGTTAGAAAGGACCAGATCTTCTTCCAGTAGAACTTGATTGCAAAGGCCGCCCCGATGAGGACCCCGATTAGCAACTGGAGCATATAGCTGCCGGTTCCCGGATCCAGGTAAGCATAAGAAGGCGTGGAAACCACCAGGCAGCCGGTAAAGACAAGGAAACTTACAGCAACAACGCGTATAACGCTCCTGACCATCTGACCTCACTTCCGGTTCGATCTCCCCCATTCTACAACCCCGCGGGTGTATTCCGCAACTCCTTTGATGAATCCCTCCGGACACTCACACATCTAAACAATTGTAACTGAATAGGATAAGCAGTGTTTGAGATCAGGCTATCGTGAAGGCCCGGGGACAGGGAGGTGGATGAGATGATGAGAGCCTTTAAGATACCGGCGATTTTGACCGCCACGGTTCTGGTACTTGCCGGGTGCGCCGGGGACAAGTGTACGGGGCCCAGGGAGTGCGGACCGGCGCCCGATCCCAATGCACCTGATGTGACCCTCACGTCTCCCAACGGCGGGGAGACTTTCATCGACTCCGTACTGATCACGTGGTTGGCCACCGACCCCGATTCGGGCGAGCAGGAACTCCTGGTCATAGACCTCGACTACAGTGACGATGGCGGAGCCACCTGGTCTGCCATTGACTCGGGTAGAGCGAACGACGGGGTCTACCTATGGGATGTGAGCGCCTTTATCGACGGCACGGACTATGTGACACGCGTCAGTGCTACCGACACGAGTGGGTTGTTTGATCGCGACATCTCCGACGCTGTCTTTGCCATACAGGGACGGATCGTGATTATCGACCGTACGGGTAAGATCTGGGACATAACCCATGCTGTCACACACTTTGATATGGTACCCCGGAGTTTCGCTTACGGCCTTGGTCCCTTTGCGATAAGACCTGTGATCAACCCCGATTATCATTCGCCGGGGGATCCGGGCTATCCGGGAACGCATCTTGACCTCGAGGTGATCGGGGTAAGCATAGACGGGGACTCCAGGGCATACCCAACGGGTGCACTCTGCAGTTTCGAAGTTGTAAATGACATCGTGGGCGGTCAACATGTTGCCGTCACCTACTGACCACTCGAGGATCTGGCTGCCGTGAGCAGCCGTGAGATCGATGGCCGGGTGTTGACCCTCAGTGCGAGTGGCTGGACTTACTTCACGAGATTTGTGCTCTACGACTACGAAACCGAGAGCATGTGGTTCTTGTTAGACGGTGACACCCATCTTACCTCCATCACCGGCAACTATGCTGATCGCGAACTCGACCCCATTGAGGGATCGGTGACCACCTGGAGTGAGTGGGCAACACTGCATCCTGATTCGAAGTACGTCAGGTATTAGAGGCGAGAGCGCCGCCGCACGAGGAGCCCTGACCCGCGGTGCATCCGAAGCAATGATCCCCCGTCACGACTCTCCGCTGTGCAAGTCCTGTAAGATCGAAATGCTCTATGTGATCGGGGGCGCCGTGATCGACCGTGAGTCCCAGCGCAAGATTGAAATCGCAGTCATAGAGCCTGCCGTCCCAGCCTACGCTCAGCTGGTGCCGGCACATCAGTCCCTCGACGGTGCAGGGGTTAAAGGAGTCCCGGAGGAGCTCCATGTACCGGTCGAGCTGACCCTGCTCCTCAAGCGTGCCGCCGAACCGCCCTATGGGCATATTGGCGATCGTGAGCAGATTGGAGAACCCTATTCCGAAACGCTCCCCCAGCTCGCGTCTGTAGTCGGCCTCAAGATCAGCCTGGCCCGGTGGTAGAATGGGGCCTGCGGGGTTGTAGATCAGATTGAGTACAAGGCCGGAGTCGATACCATAGCCCAGACTGTTAAGCAGCTTGAGTGCCGCGATACTCTTTGCATATGCACCTTGACCGCGCTGCGCACACACATTCTCCTCGAGGTAGCACGGCATCGAACCCACCAGTTGAATCCGGTGCTCCTTAAGAAACTCAGGCATCGTCTCCATATCCGGCTCGAGGAGCACCGTCAGATTGGTCCTGACCTGGACCGTGTGGCCCTCACCGTGGAGGGCTTCAACGAACCGTCTGAAATGCTTATTGAGCTCGGGCGAACCGCCGGTCAGATCGACGAGTCTGGGCCTTGCCTTTCTCGCAACGATGACTATTCGCTCCATCACCGGCCAGGTCATCATCTCATCGCGATGAGGGCTTGCATTCACGTGGCAGTGGACGCATTCCTGGTTGCACTTGAGCCCCAGGTTGACCTGGATCATCTCTATATCACTGGCGTGGAGACCCTTTGCACCCACCTGTGCAAGCCGGTCTTCAAAGGTGTTCATGAGAACCCTCCCGCATCATGTGTCTAATATCACAGCGCGATTTGGCCGTCAACCCCTAAACAGAATCTCTCAAGCCGAGGGTCGCTACCGGTCCGACATGCCGGTTGACAGACAGTCCCCGAAGTGGTAGATATGTGGGATATGAAAACAGGTCTGGCCGTAAAGACAGCACTGCGTTCGGCGGGGAACCTGCTTGCAAAGAAACCCCTGTGTGTCTCCTTCGAGGTCACGTATTCGTGTCCGGCGATGTGCCGTCACTGTAACAGGGGCGGGCTCAAGGAAGAGAACGGTCTTATGGGCCCCGACGACTACAGACGTCTCTCCCACGAACTCAGTATCAGCACCTGTCAGCTCTCAGGTGGTGAGCCTCTGACCCGCGATGACCTCGAAGACATCGTCCGGGCGGTGAAGCGGCCAAGCGGGTTGCCGATGTTGATCTGCGTGAGCAACTGGTGGTTGATGACCGAGGAACGCTATGTGTCCCTGAATGAGGCCGGCGTAGATATCTTCTCGGTGTCGCTCGACTTCCCCGATGAGAGACATGACGATTTCCGTCAGATCAAAGGCCATTATGACAAACTCAGCGATCTGGTCCCCCGTATGGCTAAGAAGTACGGGAAGAACAACATCGTTCTCAATTCAGCTTTGACACAGGCCAATTTCTCCGAAATACCCGGACTGGTGGAACAGGCGGAGAAGTGGGGCGTGAAGATAGCCTTCAGTGCCTACTGTGTACTGCGTACCGGAGACAGCGGATACTGTATAACCGATGGGAAGGATCTCGACCTGCTCAGGCGGCACATAGACTACCTTGTGGAGCATAAGAAGCATTCGGATACCGTCTTGAGCTCGAGCCATCTTCTTAAGAACACTCTCCGGTTTTTCCAGGACGACGGCAATTTCCCAGGCTGCAAGGCCGGGGAGCGCTTCCTGATCATCCGGCCTGATGGCGTCATGAACGCATGTTCGTTCTTCCCCGAGCATGAGTACAAGACCCAGAAAGAGGCCCGCGAGAACTTCGATATCCGAAACACCTGCACCAAGTGCTATGTTGCAATCAGATCCTCAACGGAAAGATCGCTCGTGAGGCTTTTCCGTGACAGTGTCGAGGCCTACA
>JALGZP010000110.1 GCA_025774845.1 bacterium | reverse complement strand
GTGAAATTCGATTCGGTGACTGTGGTCTCACCCACACTGGTCGTGCCGCTCAGAGCCGATGGTACCAGGATATATATCACAGGCGACCCGGTGACATCCACCGGCGATCCCATGGGTCTCGAGATGATGAATATCGGCGTGACGGACGGTTCGATCAGGTGGGAGGGGGAGAAACCGAAGCTCATCAGGGATCTCGACGCTGTGTGGTCGTATGAACGGGACAAGCGAAGCTCAACGGTCAAGGTAAGGAGTGGGTCGTTCATTTATGGCAAAGCCGGTGTGATCGATGATATCGCGGGGATGATCCACAATCTTGAGGACAGGATCGAGCTCAAGGGGGCAAGGATCAGAACCCCGCACAGCAGACTTGGGCTCTCAGGTTTCTTCGGTACGGAGGACAATGACTCTCTCACAGTCACGGCCTTGATCGACAGCCTCGACCTTGGTGAGATTCCGCTCTTCACCGGAAGCCCGGACCGCAGGGACGCTGGTATTGTTGCGGGCAGGCTCAGTGCCACCGGCCGGTACTCGCGGCTCTCGGTTGAATCGAATCTGACCGGTGACGTGAATGGCTGGCGGTTTGACGACCTTGTTGCCAGCGGTCTCTACGAAGAAGATGCAATCAGCATAGATCATCTCACCACACTTCTCAACGAAACCGCCGTCAGCCTCTCGGGTAAGTATACAATGACAGATCCCCCCAGGTACGAAGGTATAGTCGCGTTTTCCGATATGGATCTCTCGAACTTCATCGAGGAAGACGAGGAAGATGGCGCCGGCCATCCCTCCGACTTGAATGGCAGTATCCGGTTCAGGGGACAGGGTCTGGATTCAAGCCGCTTCCAGCTCAGGACGTGGCCCCGGCTCGACCGGGGCAGTTACGGGGACTACGTGTTCGATTCAATCGACGGAACGGTTGATGTCGACGGCCGTTCTGTGGAGCTGGACAGCGTGGTTGCCGGAATAGGCGAGACCCGGCTTGAAACAAAGGGCCGGATCGGATTCGACGGGGGCGTCCGGCTGGGTTTCTCGCTTGATTGTCCCGAGGTGAAGGAAATCTATCCGTATCACAAGGTCAAGGATTTCAGTGGAGCCCTTCAGGCAAGCGGGGTTTTCATAACCGGCCAGGGGATCCTCGATTTCTATGCGAATGCGGTCGGCAGGAGTCTTGACTACTCGGGGACGCTTGTCGACAGTCTGGTGGTCACCGTCGAACTCGATGAGGTGGAAGATCACCTGACCGGTCGTGGTGAGATCTTCGGAAGTGAGGTCGATATCCATGGGTTTAAGGGGAGCGAGTTCATCGGAAACCTGGTGATCGATGACAGGGACGTCACGCTTGAGCGGGCGGTACTTACGAGAAACGACGGTTCCCTGGTAGGGGTTACCGGAGCCATGCAAATCGTTGAGGGTGGTTTCGATGCCGGGATAAGCAACATGTTTGTCGGACTGGGCGGCTTCATATGGGAGAACGAAGACACGGTGTGGGTGAAATATCGACCGGACTCACTCTCGATCGGCGATGCCGCCTTCTCGTCCGAGATGGGCAGAATATCGCTTCTGAACTCCTCCTATATCGGTGGCAACTACTCGTTTGAATCACGTGTTGACGGTTTCGATCTCGGTCTTCTCGGGGAAGTGCTCAGAGAGGAAATCCCGAAGGGGCTCCTCGCCATGAAACTCCAGGGTTCCGGTCATCGGGACGGTCTTACATTCGATATGGATTTCGCCGTTGGGAATGGCGAAATAAGGTCGGTGGCGTTTGAGGACCTGACGGGTTCACTGAAGTACGATGGTCAGTCTCTCCAGTTTGACAGGATAGCGATGACACAGAATGGGGGGAGTGTCGGCATCGAAGGCAGTATGCCGGTCGATCTCGCTCCGTCGCGCCTGGGGGACCTCATAAGCGCTGGTAACGGATACGACATCGTGGATGATCTGGGCATGATATCTATCGAGGCCAGAGACATCGATATATCACTGCTCGAACCCCTGGTCCCGCCGATAGCAAAGCTCGGGGGTCTTGCCGAACTCACAATGGAAATAAGCGGGGATAAATCGAACCCTCGGGTTGTCACTAGAGGTAGGTTGCGCCAGGCGTCCTACGGGGCTGTCGACGTTGGTGACGTTGCATGGAACCTGATGGTCCGGGATTCGCTGTTGGAAGTGGTCGCTCTGACGTTCGGTGAGGGCAGGGAGGAGGGGCAGATATCGGGTGACGTGCCGATCGCCATTTCAGTGCTTCCGTTCTCGAGCGAGCTCCTGGAACGGCCGATTGACCTGCGCATCCTAGTGGTGGAGGGAGACGTAGGACTCATGTGTGAGCTGATTCCCAAACTCAAGGTTTGCGCGGGCACCTATGGTGCTGATCTCCGTATCACCGGCGACGCAAAGGCCCCTGAGTTCTATGGTGACCTCAGCCTTTCGAATGCCCGTTTGAGATTCGAGGGGGTTGCGCAGGACATGAGAGATCTCTCGCTCGAACTGCATGCGGAGGGCACGCGATTCACCCTTGCCCGGATGACGGCTGAGGACAAGGCGCTCAAGGCAGCGGGTTTCTTCACGCTTGACGGGACCAGTATCTCGGACTGGCATTTCGATGTTGAGTTCGATGATTTCGCGGTCACTGAGTTCGAGGACTTCTACGCGCGCTTCGACGGCGATGTCACGATCGATGCCGAGGTTTTCGAATCCGGTAAGCCCGTACCGAACATAGAAGGGGACCTCAAGATCAAAGAGGGCGAGTACTTCTACTCACTGACCGGGGGGAGTGATGAGGCCGGAGAGGGCACTATAATCGGGCCGAGCGCCTCACCATCCTGGGTTATGAATCTGGAGATCGATGTGCCCAATGCCTTCTGGATCAGGGGTGGGGATATCGAGGCGGAGCTCCAGGGTGATCTGAGCGCCAAGCGAGGCAAAGAAGGTTTGATGGTTCTGGGGACACTCAGAACGTTGAGGGGAACATTCTATATTTATCACAATGTCTTCCGAATTACGAGGGGCGAGTTCAGATTTACCGATGTCACCAGTCTGAGAAATGTTTATATTGACTTAGAGGCACATTCGAGGGTGTTGGATGAGAAGATCGAACTATCGGCCCGGGGAAGCATCGACGAACTGGATATCAATGCGACTTCCGAGAGCGGTTGGAGTGAAACTCAGATCTTCGAGGCTCTGACGCTCCGGCGCGGGGAAGCATCTGAAGAGGGTCTGGAGGACAGGTTCTTCTCAGATGAATTCCTGAGGTCGTGGGGTGTTGCCCTGGTCAACCGGTTTGGGGCCGAGGTTGCGAGAGAATTGAGGCTTGACCGGTTCGGAGTGGAGGTTGACGAAGTGGGTAGTGGGGATGCTCTGGCGGCTACGCGCGTGACCTTCGGGAAATACGTATCGGACAAAGTCTATCTTGAATACACCCAGTCCCTTGGCAGCCTGTATGAGGACCGCCGGAAGTTCACTCAGATGGGACTTTCGTCTCCCGAGAGACAACTCTCGGTCGAATACAGGTTAAGTGACAGGTTCTCCATCGAAGGTGAAACCGGCACCATCGGAGGACTGGGATACTTCGACGTCGATCTCAGATTCAGGTTCGGGTATTGAACATGGGGGGAGGATGAACATGAAGAAGACAGCACTGCTCATAGCGATAATCATACTCGTGCCTTCGCTTGTCCTGGGCTTCGGTAAGAACAAGGTCCAGTACAGGGGATTCGACTGGCTGATTCTTAAGTCGGATCACTTCGACATCTATTACTACGATGACGAGGCGCTGCTCGCGGAGAGGGTTGCCGTGCTGGCCGATGCCGCCTACGATTCCCTCAGCGAGTATTTCAGCCACGATCTGTCGACGCGTGTTCCCATCCTCGTGTATAAATCCAATAATGAATTCCGCCAGACGAACGTCACACTCGAGTTACTGGGGGAGGGAGTCGGTGGTTTCACGGAGATGTACAAGAACAGGGTGGTGATACCGTTTACCGGTTCATACGAAGAGCTCAGGCACGTTATAGTGCATGAGCTGGGTCACGTCTTCAATTTCGACATGCTCTACGGCGGACTCCTTGAGTCGATTTTCACACGTCAATATGTATTCGCACTTCCTCTCTGGTTTCTCGAAGGGCTGGCGGAATACGTTTCGGAGTTCTGGGACGCTGAGGCTGAGATGGTGATGAGGGATGCGGCCATCCACGGTTACTACTTCGCACTCTACCAAAACGTCCAGGGTTATCTTGCGTATAAGCAGGGCCAGTCGGTGATCCGCTACATTGCACAGAGGTACGGCAGGGAGAAGCTGACGGACATTTTGCAGAACGTCAATACCGCAAGAAGCCTCGACAAAGCCCTGGTGACAAGCATAGGTGTGGATTCACAGGGTCTTACGGAGGCATATGTCGAGCATCTCAAGAAGAAGTACTGGCCGGAGATAGCATCCAGGACCGACCCGGAGGACATAGGTTCCAGGCTGACGGATCATCAAAAGGACGGTTCGTTTGCCAATGTCATGCCTTCGATTTCACCGGACGGGCAGCGAATCGCATACCTTTCCGACAAAAGCGGTTATGAAGACATGTACCTGATGTCGGCGCTTGACGGCAAGGTGTTAAAACGGCTTGTAAAGGGTGAGCGCAGCCAGGACTTCCAGTCCTTTCACTATCTCCGATCGTCCTTCTCCTGGTCTCCCGACGGGACCGAAATAGCGTTTGTGAGCACACGAAAAGACAGGGACGTAATCTACATCATCAGTTCGGAATCGGGAAAGGTCTTAAGAAGAATGGAACTCGATTTCGACACGGTAGACAGACCGGCCTTCTCACCGGACGGAGATCAACTGGCGTTTGTCGGTGCCGAGGGCGGCAGGCCCGGGCTCTTCACGTTTGACCTCAACGATGAACATGTTGAAGCGCTGCATACCGGGGCGCTTGAGTATGCAGGCTTTTCGTGGTCACCGGACGGAAAGCACATCGCGTTTTCGACCATCGCCCCCGGCCAGGTCGAATCGCTCGATGTCTTTCTGAGGGCCGATCCTCGCACCCGACCTGGAAGGGACATATATATGCTTCAGACCGAAGACGGGCTCACGACGAGGATAACCTGGTGCCCTTCTGAGGACTTGTCTCCTGCATGGTCGCCTGATGGCGAGAAACTGCTGTTCGTTTCCGACAGGAACGGCTCGTACAACCTCTTTGTCCATGACTTCGCCGATTCGACCACATCACAGCTGACGGACATACTCGGCGGCATATTCAGTCCTACCTGGTCGGTTGAGGGTGACAGGCTGGCGTTCGGTGTCTTCGGTGCGGGTGGCTGGGACGTGTTTCAGCTCAAGGAGCCGCTTGAGGCTCTCGAAGCGAAGAAGGTACTCAAGGAACACCTCTGGACCTGGGATGCACCGTGGGTAGGCGAGGGACGGCTTGTGGCCGTCGATTCCCTGCCGGAGTTACCGGGTCCGGTTGAGCCTGATTCAACCGAGGTGCGGGTGGCCGGCGGGTATGAAAGTACGCCTTACAGGCTTCGCTTCAGCCCTGACTGGCTTGCGGGGTCCTTCCAGTACAGCAGTTCCTTCGGTCTCGGGGGACTCACGCGCTTGCAGGTGAGTGACGTGCTCGGGAACCACAGGATCTACCTGGCTTCCGACTTCTTCTCCTCGTTCGAGGAGACGGACTTTCTCGGCATCTACCATTACCTGGCGCGAAGGATAGACTATGGTGGCGGGATCTTTCACTTCAAGAACTACTACTACTCCGATCGTACCACGATGGGGACGCCGATAGGTGAGGGTAAGGAAGACCAGCTCTTCTCGGAGAGAAACTTCGGGGGGCTGGTGGCACTGTCACTGCCCATCGATAAATTCCGGCGGCTCGATTTCGATTTCACCGCAATGAGAATAGAGCGGGAGATTTTCAGAGAGAGCCTGGATTTCTATGACATCGATCTTCCCGTCGAAAGGCGTGAGACTGAGGATCTCTTCATTCCTCGTTTGTCCTATGTGAAGGACAACACGATTTGGGGCCCCACTGGCCCCGTTGGCGGTACACGGTATCTGCTCAGCGTGGAGAGGTCGATAGTCGATGTTCTGGGAAGCGATCTATCATTCACCACCGGGGTGATAGATTTCAGGAAGTATCTCCGGTTCACGAGACGCACCCAGATGGCTGCCCGCCTGTTTGGCGCCACGAGCCAGGGCGCCCAGCCGATGACGTTCTATCTCGGCGGAGGTTACACTCTGAGGGGATACGAAGACTTTGAATTTGAAGGCAACAATGTCTTGCTGGCAAGTCTCGAGCTCCGGTATCCCTTTATCGACAGGCTCATTATGCGAGGCCCCATCCCGCTGTCGCTCGGTGGTGTCAGAGGTGCGTTCTTCTTCGATATCGGTGGGGCCTGGA
>JALGZP010000109.1 GCA_025774845.1 bacterium | reverse complement strand
CGGGGTTGTTGAGAACATAACCGGTCAAGCCGTGGGTATGGGCAATTCTATAGATGAAAGGGCGAAACCCCACTCCCTGCACGACCCCACCTATCACTATCTTGAGTCTTACGGTTTGTGTGGTTTCGGCTTCTTCGCCGTCAGCTGAGATCTTAGCCAATCTATCCATTGCTCCAGGCCCTCGCCGGTCTTGGAGGACGTCTTGAAAACAGTCATATCGGGTTTGATCCGAAGCGCATTCTCCTCTATCACGTCCGGGTCAGAATCTGTGTACGGCATGAGATCGGTCTTGGTGATCACCAGCACCTCGGACGCCCTGACCATGGGAGGATACTTGACCGGCTTGTCGTCCCCCTCACCCACCGCGACCAGCAACACTTTGAGATCCTCACCAAGATCGAATGACGCCGGACACACAAGGTTACCCACGTTCTCGATCACTATGAGATCGTAAGCGGAGGCCTTACGCTTCAAGAGCTTCTCATCGACCATGCGCGCATCAAGATGGCATGCCTCACCGGTGCTTATCTGTACGGCCTCGACACCGTGTCTACCGATCCTCTCCGCGTCGTTTTCAGTCATGAGATCACCGGTGACCACGAAGATCCGGTAGTCGTCCTTGAGAGCTTTCACAGTCTCTTCTATGAGCCTGGTCTTCCCGGAGCCCGGCGAACTCACCAGATTCAACACGAAGGTTCCGGCCTCGGCGAAACGTTCCCGGTTTGCAATAGCTATCTTTTCATTCTCGCTAAGCACTTTCTGCCTAAGGTCAACCTTTTTCAATCTACTCGACCTCCACCTCTTTCACGCAGATCTCGCGCCCGGCTATCATATCAAAATCGCCCGAACCGCAGGCCTTGCACCTGAAATCGTCCATCCGAACCGTGTACTCGGTACCACAGGACCTGCACTTCGCACGCGGATCGATCTTCTCTATCTTGAGACGCGCACTCTCCAGCCCGGTTCCCTTGGTGATCGCATCAAAGCAGAACTCCAGGGAAGCAGAATCGAGACATGACAGCACACCGATCTCGACCGTGATTTCACCTGCCTTTGTAGCCGAATGCTCTTCAACGACCCGGGTGACCAGGTTCACTATCTGGGTCGCGACTCCGAGTTCATGCAACCGGGTCTACCTCCCACCCAGAAGATCGTCTGCGATCTCCCGGGCCATCCCATCAATACCATCCAATAGACTTTCTGAAACCTCCTGCCCGAGCGAAAACGGGTCTTGTACCTCTATCCCATAGACAACCACTTCACCCGGCACCTCGGCATCGCAGGATCTTGCGACCTCTATTGCCTCAAGGAAGTTAATTCCGTGACTGTGCCCGGTGCGAAGGGTCTCCAGCGCAGAATCGGTGTCTATTCTCAGAACAGTTCCGGGAGGGTGCTTGCCGGTGACCATGCTGTCAATGATCACGGCCCTCCGGTGCCCGAGCATAAGATCGACAACCTCGAAGCCACCCGCAGGCGACAACTCCAGATCACAGTCAGGTAGCAGTTCGTGCACTCTTCTGGAAACCAAAAGACCGATTCCGTCATCGGACATAATCGGATTGCCGAGTCCGATCAGAATAAAGTCGGTAGCCATTAAAGGACGGACGCGTGGCGCGCCTATTGCTCTGCAGAAAGCGCTTCTTCAAGCTGCTGCATCAGCTCCTCAGATTCGGTCTCTACGGTGTTCAAGAGCTCCGGCCACTTTAGAGGTCCAAGGGTCCGGACCTGCTCGGTCATCCCGGTGACCACATCCACAAACCTCTTGGCCTCAGCAGCAGAGATCCAGTGCAGCTGGAATCTCTCTTTCTCGATGCCGAACTGCGAAAGCATATTCGAGAGAATATGATAACGTCCGAGTGCCTTGTAGTTGCCTTCCAGATAGTGGCAATCCCCCGGATGACAGCCACCTATCAATACGCCGTCGGCACCCCTCGCGAACGCAGTCAGTACGAACGTGGGGTCTACACGCCCCGTGCACATGACCCGGATCGGTATCACATTGGGGGGGTATTTCATACGGCTTGTGCCTGCAAGGTCCGCACCACTGGAAGTACACCACTTGCAAAAGAAACCGACTATCTTCGGTTCAAACTTGCTGCTCTTCTTATCCATTACCATACCTCTCTACTGGAGTGCCAAAGTCCCGTCTATTGTAAGAGTCCAGTATCCGGTGGTCAACACAATTATCACTCTCCGCCAGCGGCGGGATCAGGCTTCACACTGCTCTTGATCAGGCCCTCGATCTTCTTCTTAAGAAGCACTTCATCTCCCGGACGATACCCCCTGGTCTTATGGTGTATCTTGCCATCCTGGTCAATCACAACGGTCGTAGGTATCGCCGCCACCTTGAACGGGCGTGCGAGCTTCCCGTCAGGGTCCCAGTAGATCGGGAGGGACATCTTGTATTTCTGAAGGTACTGGACTAAACGCTTCTCCGAGCGCTTGCTGTCGATGGATATCGCGGCAAAGTGGACACCCTTCGGCTCCAGGTCTTTATAAATCTTCTCAAGTTGAGGCATCTCCAGCCTGCACGGTTTGCACCATGTGGCCCAGAAATTGATCACGACCGGACCATCAAGAAGCAGACTGTCGACATATACGGATTTGCCGTCAAGCCGCGTTAAGACCAGACCCTTCTTGGAGCTATCCGCCTCCTTCGCGCCCTCAACAGCCAGTGTCACCAGCAAAAGGACACAAAAAAAGCCGGCAATCCCTACCCGCTTCATTGCACTACCTCCGTCTATGCATAAGAGAGATTAGCAATTACCCGCCCCAAAGTCAAGGTTGAAAGGCCGGTACGCGGTTGGAATTACTTGACAACGGCCATCCGGTTATTCAGAATAATGCGTCTGGAGAAGTGCTATGTTAAAGTTTTTGACACTCTTTATTCTGGTTTTGCCCGTAACGGTTTCGGGATCGGTATCGATTTCGGAGATATCTGTCACCGTCCCCTTCTTCTCCCCCAACGATGACGGTGTTCAGGATCTGACCGGGATCAGTTTTGAGGTCGCATCGGACCATGATACCGTCTACATCTGGATCTCAGTCACCGACGAGGGTGATAACCCCGTCAAGACTCTCGCGGAGGCGGAGGCCCGGGAGCCTGGAGCAGTGTACAAGCTGTGGGATGGGACGGATGCCTCGGGTGCTGCCGTCAGTGAGGGTGGCTACAGTTTTGAAATCGTAGCGATGGCGAACTCCGATTCCGACGGGCCATACTCTGCGGGCGTGGTCCTGGATAAGACCGCGCCGAATTTCACCACGCTGATATACCCGAATCCATACGTACCCCGTCTTCCTTTCGCGGATTCCCTCCTCACCGTGGAAATAACAGGGATCGACACGGAGCCGGACGACTGGCTTTCGCTGTGGATTATGAACCAGGATCTGCCTGAAACGCTTTGCACGACCCAGCTGATCCACGGTGATACGGTGTATACGTGCACGTGGGACGGACACGAAGAAGCCGACGGGACGTATGAGCTCTTCGTCGGGATGCGGGATCGTGCCGGCAACAGCAATCAAGCATCCTACTCCGTCAATCTTGACGCGAGCGGACCCACCATTACCTTCACCTATCCTGACAAGGCCTGGCTGGATTCAGTACCGACCAGTGTCACAGGGTGGGTCTTCGATCAGAGTGATGTGGATTCAATAGGCCTGCGGTTCTCAGAGGAGACCGAATACTCAGCGGTCAATGTGACACCCTCGGGCGATACACTTTTCTGGTACATCGATTGGCCGGAGGAGCTTCAGCAAGGAGGAACTTTCAACCTCGCGTGCTTTGCGGGCGACAGTGTCGGCTATGAGACGGTCAGGACCTTCGTAGTTTATGTCGACACGACAACACCAGGGGTACCGGTGTTTGATGTACCCGACAAGGTCTCAAGCGCCGACATCACTGTGAGAGGCACTTCCTCTCCCAACGACTCGGTGTTCGTCTATCTCATCTGGCCCGAAGCCAGTGAGGACAGTGCCAGGGTCCTGTGCAATGCTCAAGGGAGTTTCGAGGCGGACTTCGAGATCGGCATCGGACGGAACCTCTTCCGCGCCTTCGCTAGAGACAGAGCGGGGAACGAATCAGACTGGTCGGACACCGCTGCCGTGGTCTATGACGAGACTGCCGGGATAACTGTGCCGGAGAAACTCGATCCCGGAGCCAAGATTGATGTCAATCTTTCGAAGCCGGCCAGCGAGGTGGTCCTGAGGGTATTCTCGATCGACGGGTATCATATCGTCACCGAGACGTGGCAGCCGAAGGATCTTTACAATGAGTTCGAGTGGGACCTCAAGGACGCCGACAGTAAAGACGTGAAGAACGGGCTGTACCTGTTGGTCTTTCAGATCCTGTTTGCAGACGGTAACGAGTCGGTAGAGAAAAGGGTGGTCGTAGTATCACGATGAAGACACTGATCAGCCTGCTTATAGCAGGAACATTGCTCTTGCCGGCACACCTGGCGCTTTCCCATGACGGGCGAGGCGGACTGACACTCGAGCCACAGGTTTCGACCCGTGGTATTTCAATGGGTGAGACAGGGCTCGTGGGGACCGGAGATGCGGAGAGTTTTGCCGTCAACCCGTCCTGCCTGCCTCTTGCTACGACTCTGCAGGCGGGGCTGGCGCACGGGAATCTGATCAACGGGGTGGCTTCCTCGGCAACATGTTTTTCGGTCGCACTCCCCTTCGGCACTGAAGCAGGGTATCCAGGGATCGAGACTCCGCGCCATAAATACGGTCTGGGTTTTTCGTTCGATCACAAGGGCTTCGATCTGGCCCAGGGATCGCGGTGGTCTTACCAGACGGTTTCCCTGGGATTCGGCTACATGTTTTCGCAGTTTGCGTCGGCGGGCATCCTGTCGAAGACGCTTTTCAGCAGCTCCGACCTTGACGATGCAGGTGTCAAGGCTTATGGCATAGACATCGGCACACGGCTGGAGCTCAGCCCACGGGTCGATCTCGGGCTCGTTATCAGGAACCTTCTGGGCGGCGCGACCTGGGATAGCGGTGAGAGCGAAGCCGTCCCGGTCGTCGTCAACCTGGGAAGTTCGGTCGTCATACCATATGGTATGTCCGCTGAGGCCGCCCTGGCCGTTACCAGCAATGGCGGGAGCAAACTGGGGCTTGGCCTCGATGCGCCCATAATGGAAACCGGTTTTCATCTGCGCGGCGGTTTTCTGCACAGACCGGGGGACTACAGCAGGACTCTGCTTACCGCCGGATTCGGTTTCCGTCACCAGCGCTACCAGCTTGCTTATGCAGTCCGCGTCGGTGATGAGAACGCCTTCGGTCTTACCCACCACTTCTCACTCAGTGGTGAACTCAGGTAACCCCTCCCTATGACCGGGGAGCCACTCGACTTCTTCAGGGCACAACTTGAGGATTGCACACTCTGCCCGCGACGATGCGGTGTTAACAGGCTCAAGGGCGAGGCCGGTTTCTGCAAGGCGGGAACAACCGTCAAGGTAGCAAGCTACTGCCTCCATTTTGGTGAGGAACCTCCCATCTCCGGTAGTAACGGTTCCGGAACGATCTTCTTCGCCGGATGCAGTATGGCCTGCGTCTACTGCCAGAACTATCCCATAAGCCAGCTGGGGCACGGCAATGAGGTCAGTCGCGAACGTCTGGCAGCAATGATGCTGGATCTCGAGCACAGGGGGGCACACAACATAAACCTCGTGACCCCCACTCACTTTATGCCCGGGATTGTCGACGCGATCTTTTCGGCAAGACGGCTGGGCCTTAAGATTCCCATCGTAAGCAACAGTAGCGGCTACGAGCGTACTGAGACGGTGGAGATGCTGAAGGACATAATACAGGTTTACCTGGTAGACATGCGATACTCAAGCGTCCAATCCGCGCTCAAGTACTCCGATTCACCTGACTATCCATATCATAACAGGCTTGCCGTGAAGCGGATGCTTGACCAGGTCGGGCCCGTGAAGTGTACAGGCGGCGTGGCAACCCATGGCGTAATAATAAGGCATCTCCTGTTGCCCTCACTCATGCCGGAGACCAGGGAGACGATTGATTTCATCTCAAAGACGTTCGGTCCGGACGTCCCGGTCAGCCTGATGTCGCAGTACTTCCCCGCAAACAGGGCTCACACCTATCCCGAACTCAACAGAAAGATATCGACACGCGAGTATAGGGACGCTGTAACCCTCCTGGAACTCAGCGGTATCGGCGACGGCTGGATTCAGGACCCCACCACGGCAACCGGTCCCGTGGCCTAAAGGCGGGCCGCCCCGCGGCCGATAATTTAACAGATATATGTGAATCATGTGGAGGAAGCCATTTGCCCGAATCATCGGTGATTCAAGGCGACCGCGAGGCACAGCAACGCCAGGACCGGCTGAGTCTTCGGATCCAGGAGTATGCTTTACTCGTACCGTCTGAAATCTCAAGATCCGCAG
>JALGZP010000108.1 GCA_025774845.1 bacterium | reverse complement strand
GTCTATCTATAAGCGCCGGTACGACAGGAGATCGTTTTCATACGTATGCATCCCTGTATGCTGAGTACACCACGCAGCAATTCTCTCTCTCTCAAAGGAGGTAGGTCCGTGTTCAGTTCCAACACCATGCGTGTATCCGTTGTAGTAGCAGCTCTCGTGATTCTCATCTGGGCAAGTGTCACCGGAGCGGAGATTCCGAGGAAGTTTAACTACCAGGGTCGGCTCACCGACAGTGCTACGGGTGATCCCCTTGCAGGTCCTCAGGATGTCACGTTCCGGATCTACGACCAGGCATCGAATGGAAGTCTGCTCTGGTCTGAGGAGCAGACTCTTTTGCCGGATGCCACCGGTGTAGTTGCAGCCATACTGGGAAGTGTTGATTTGATTGACGTCGAGTTCGACGGGTCCATTTGGCTTGAGGTCGAGGTCGCCGGGGAAATCCTTATGCCACGCCGGGAGATAGTGAGTGTGCCGTTTGCGCTGCGCGCAGGCAGTGCCGATGAGGCCGACAGTGCGGCTCACGCAACAAGCGCAGACCACGCCACCACCTCAGACACGGCCACGAGCGCCACTCACGCAGTCACTGCGGACACGGCAGGCGTCGCGACCCACGCCACCAGTTCCGACAGCCTCGCGGGCTACGCCGCAGCCGACTTTGCGGATACGGCTCATGTCCATGATGAGAGGTACTACACCCAGGATTCACTGACTGTCCCCGGGACACTCAACGATACTGCTAATCCAGTCGACTGGAGTAAGCTTAAGAATGTGCCTGCAGGCTTTGCTGACGGAACCGATGATGGCGGAGGCGGAACAGGTGACGGTCACTCGCTGGATTCAGACTCAGGCGTCCATACAGACGTTGTCTATGTGGACAACTATGCAAATGTTGGAGTCGGGACGACTGGGCCCCAGGGGAAGCTCCACGTGTATGCCGATAGGGATGCCCAGGCCGCGATAGTGATTGAGAACCCAAATACAGGCAGCGGCTCGGCCGAGCGCATCTCATTTAAAGATGAAAGCGGCAGTGTGGCCGGGATAATGACCTACGACCCTGACAACGTCACATATCCAGACGGCATGCGCCTGTTCAATAACCGTAGCGAAGGCTTCATAGGCTTCCAGGTGACCGGAGGCGACGATCTGATGCGGCTGACCGGCAATAATGTCGGGATCGGCACTACAACGCCCGGTGAACGTCTGGATGTGGCGGGCACTACGCGGATGACCGGCTTTAAGATGCCCACGGGTGCGGCCGATGGCTACGTTCTTACGTCCAATGCGACAGGCACCGGTACCTGGCAGCCCGGCGCGGTCGGTGACGGTCATTCCCTCGACGCTGTAGACGGCAGTCCCGTCGATGCCCTCTATGTGGACCTCCGAGGTGATGTCGGCATCGGGACGACTGACGCGTCAACAAAGCTACATGTGTACGAAGACACCAACGGCCAGGCCACGATAACGATCGAGAATCCAAACACCGGCAGCCTATCGGGCGAACGCATCTCATTCAATGATGAAAACGGTGGGGTCGCCGCGATCATCACCTACGATCCTGAATCGCTGTCATTTCCGAATGGCATGCGTATATTCAACAACCGCCCAGGCGGCGGTATCGGGCTCCGGATCAATGGAACCTCGGACCTTGTGCGTTTGAAAGGTGACAATGTCGGCATCGGCACGACCACGCCCGGGGAGCGTTTGGATGTCGCGGGGACAGCCCGGATGGCCGGCTTTAAGATGCCCACAGGTGCAGTCGACGGTTATGTGCTTGAGTCTGACGCCACAGGCATCGGTAGCTGGCAGCCCGCCGCAACCGGCGACGGTCATTCACTCGATGCCGCGGACGGTAGCCCCATCGATGCCCTCTATGTAGACAATGACGGCCATGTGGGTATCGGAACCAGTTCGCCCGAGCATCAACTCCATATTAACGAGCCCGCGGGCGGATTCTGCTATGGTCTCATGACCAGTTCATCAACCGGGAGCACCTACGATGACGGTCTGGTATTCGGCGTGGATAACCCCGGGAAGGCCTTCCTGGTGAATCAGGAGGATGGCCCCCTGTACCTCGGGGCCGGCGATTTCTACAGGCTGACAATCCTTGGCGACGGCAAAGTCGGCCTCGGTACCACCGTCCCCCAGCGCAATCTGCATGTTCATGACATGAGTGCGGTCCAGTGTTACGCTCAGTTCACAAATGGAGTCACAGGCTCTGGTGAGAATGACGGCCTCTTCGTGGGACTCGACCAGAGCGGCGCCGGCCGTCTCTGGCAAAACGAGAATTTGCCACTCTTCATTGGCACCAATAACACGAATGCTATGTCTATCAAGGCAAACGGGGATGTTGGTCTGGGGTTCCTTCTGCCCGAAGTGAAGCTTGCTGTGGAAGGGGTTGTACGTGTGGAAGGTGATGACTGGCCCACCGCGGGTGAAGGGATGGAGCTCGCATACAACTCGACCTTTGATAGAGGCTACATCCAGGTATATGACAGGAATGGTCTGGGAAGCTGGGGTGAGCTGTACTTGGGTAGCGGTAATGTAGGCATCGGGAAGGCAGACCCGGCCACTTTGCTCCATCTTGCCGGGGCGAATCCCTACGTCACCGTTTCTACGACGGCAAACGATGTCGGACTCAGGCTCGCCAAGAACGATGCCACCAGGTGGGAGATGGCGTATAACGAGGGCAGCGGATATCTCTATTTGTGGGGCTCGGGTGGGGCCGGTACCAGCATGGTGATTGAGAATGCAACGGGTGATGTAGGTATCGGGACATCCTCTCCGAGCTATCCGCTCGATGTCGCAGGCGCGGCTCACGCGTCGAGTCATCCTACATCTTCAGATGAGAGGTTCAAGCGGGACGTGAGGCCGCTCTCTGGAGTCCTGGATAAACTCGGGCGGATCCGAGGAGTGTCATTCGAATGGAACGGACTCTACGAGTCGCTCGGGCGCGCATCCGGCTACAGAGAGATTGGGGTGATTGCCCAGGAGGTCGAAGCAGAGTTCCCCGAACTCGTGACCACGTGGGGCGAGGATGACTATCGGGCAGTCGAATACGGTCGGATGACCGGGGTCCTGATCGAGGCCATAAAGGAACTCAGGGCCGAGAACGAGGCCCTGAGACAACGCGTCGAAGCGCTTGAAGGAGCGACGAACTAGCAAAGAAGGGGCACGCCCGAAGGCATACCCCCTTCGCCTGTATCGCAATGCCACACTATACGTGGCCGTGCGGTTAGTTCATGAACACCATCTTCTCGATCGCCACCATGTCGGCTCAGTCGATATCCTGTGGATCTGAGGCCGTGACATTCACATACCGTGCGCACCTGATTGAGTTGCCCGCGTCGTCGGTCGCGGTGAAGATCACCTCAGTCGTACCGAGCGGGAAGCACTCGGGCCGCTCAAAGGACACATCCACCTCGGTGTCGCAGTTATCGATAGCATGGATGCTTTCGAAGAACTCGATCAACTGCGGATCATCGGCGGGGGTACCGCAGTGGTGTGTGGCCTCGACGTCAATGTCCTCCGGGCACATGATACTCGGAGGTGTGGTATCGACCACGGTGACAACACCGGCGCATGTGGATTCCCATTCATGGTCATCCCTGACCACAAGTGTCACACCCGTCTCTCCGAGTGGGTAGGGACCTGGTGGGGTCTGTGTCAGCCAGACGGGGCCGTCCTCGGGATCGTAGGAGCCATCGTCGATATCCGCGACGCCTACGCAGTTCGAATCAGCAGCCACTGTGACATCCTTACACCGGGCCACAGGGGGCTCGTTCGAGACCCGTTGGATAACCGGGACCACTGCAAGAGTAGTGTCACCCGCGAACCTCATGCAGAGTCCCGAGAGACATGACGGGTAATCTGCAAGTGCCTGGTCGAACGCCGCCTTGACCGTCCAGCCTTCACTCATGTACTCAAACAGGGCTCCCTGCCAGAAAAACGAGTAGTTGTACCAGCACTCATCGCACTCCGGCATATCCATGTTGCAGTATCCGACAGTTACCGCATCAATGCTCGAGCCCTTCCTGAATGCGAAGGACAGCGTGCTATCACCGGTTTCACACATGCCGGTGCAGCTTCCTATAAAGGTAAACGGCATCGCGGCATATCCCTCGAGCCAGGTCTCGATGAGAGCAGGTGTCGTTTCGTCGTAGTTCAACTTGTCGGAGCAACCGCTATCAAAACCATAAGAGTTTCCGTGAGCGAACTCATAGAACATCGCTGTCGAGTCGGACTGGATATGGGCCTGGATCTCATGCTCGGTCGGCCACCAAACGACCTCGGTGGAGTAGCCCATGGCGTCAAACCAGTTACGGGCATCCACGCAATATTCCTCCCAGGCCTTCGAGCACGGGTCGGCGTACTGAGGCCCTGTGAGTGAGAACGCATCGGAGGGTGGCGGTACACCCTGGCCTATGATTCTCCTATCCACTGCATCGATCACGGTCACCTTCTGGAAACCGTCAACACGGTGCCTTACGATCCAGCAGGGATTCGTGGGAGGCGGGACGATAGGGAAGAGGGGGGATCGCGGTTCTATAAAGTAGAGGTATGCGGATAGAACCTCACCTTCGACCATCACCTCCGCTCGTGAGACATCAATCATGTTGGGAGGCAGTCGTTCGGGGAGACCTTCTCGCCAGTGGGACTTCCTGTCCAGCAGTTGCTCGGTCTCCCTGTCGAACTGGTAGACTATGTAGTTACTCTGTACAATCGCATGGCCGATCATCCGCTGATGGAAGTAAACCAGCAGGTCCCCGACTTCCATCTGCTCGAATCTCCTGCCCCCGGGTTCATTGCCACGGACGTGGTCTTCCGGACTGCGGCCGCATGCGGAGGTGGCCACAAGAATCACGATGGATGCGGCAAGCACTAATGCTCTCCATTGGTTCTCTGTCATTCTCATTCTGGGATTCCCCCGTTCTTCACCGGCGGCCTTTCCGGCCAGGCGTGCCAAAGATACCCCTGCTTCTATGATCTCGCATGCTGTGCGTGCTGATAGCAAAACCCGCAAATCCACTAGCAATCATGGAGAGTATCATACCGATCTTGCGCAAGCAACGTAAAAGTCAGCAGTCTTGGGGCATTGAATGCTACATATGCCAGGTATGAGGCCTGCAAGTGCAGTTTTCAGGCAAGATCAGCTCATGAAAGAAGGGGGCACGCCCGAAGGCATACCCCCTTCGCCGGTATGACAATCTCATACACCACACAAATCGGTGCGGTTACTTCATGTGTACCAGCTTTTCGATCGCCACCATATCGGCCGTAGTCATGCGACAGAAGTAAACACCACGGGCAACCGTCTCACCCCGCATGTCTTTACCATCCCACGTGGCGCTGTGCTGACCGGCGGGCAGCGTGGCATCTACCAATGTCGTCACCAACTGACCGTTGACATTGTAGATGTGCAGACTTACCGCGGCGGCAGTGGCCATCGTGAACATGACCGTCGTGCCCTCTGAGAACGGGTTGGGTGCGATCGGTCCGAGTGCATAGTCCATTCTGCGTTCAGCCGTGTCACCTACGACTTGAACTTCGATGTCGTTCAGACGGGCTGACGCAATACTGACCTTACCCCCGGTCGTAGCCTGTGGCCGGTTCTTCTCAAGCGTGATCCTGGCAATCTTGCCATTGCCACTGAACCTCGTCATCCCTGCCATGGCGATACGAAGCGTACCGCTTACAGGGTTATGAGCAATTGAGAAGTCGTCAGCCAGACCGATTCCTTCAACCGAGACGACCGAGAAGTCTGCTGCGTCGTAGTTGACGGTAAGATCGACAGCCATCACGTCCTGAGAGTTCTGCACCTTGACGGGGATCTCAACCCGGTCATCGTAGTTGACCGCTCTACCCAGCTTGACCGACGCATCAGTCGGCGCAACCGCTGTCAGGAGACCACTCGGCGGACACGGGTAACAGCCGTTCACATCACCGTACTGGATACCGATCCAGTCGACCGTGCCTGGACACTCGTAAACGCAGTTAGGCGGCCTCGCAGTGAAAGGTGGAACACCCGGAACGGCATAGAACTTCCACATGTCCGGACACGGGAAGATGTTGATGAGCCCGACTGCATACTGCAATATGTAGGATGCATCAAGTGATGTTATCACCCCGCTGCAGTTTACATCCGCCGCCACCTGCTGAGGATAGACCATGTTTCCGCCATACGGGAACGGGCAGTCATCCAGATCTTCCAGGCACACCACGTTCTGAAGCACAAGTGCTGCATCCATGGAGGTCACGCAAGGAAGGATCGGACAGTAGTCTATGCTCACGCAATACGTGCCGCCGGCCATCCACAGCGGATCGAGGCAGTCAAACATGTAGTAGCCGCCACACGCCGTGTACTGGCTCGCGATGTGGTTACCGAGGCCGTCCGTGAGGTGCATGTAGGCTCCGTTTAACTGTGTGATGAAGTAGGGCTCATCA
>JALGZP010000045.1 GCA_025774845.1 bacterium | reverse complement strand
CTCTAACCTCCGACATTTCCGACGCCGAGACAGGCGACATTATCGCCAGCCAGCGTATCACTGCTGATGCAGGTGAAGATGTCTTTGCCGTGGTTGACAGGTTGTCCGCACAGATAAAGGAGGACCTCTCCCTGCCTGCAGCTGCCATGGCAGAGAAGGACAAACCGGTAGCAGATGTAACCACACATTCGCCGGAGGCCTATCGTTACTACATGGAGGGCCTCGACTATGAGAACAGGTTCTTTGAAAAGCAGGCTGCCGAGAGCTATAAGAAAGCCATTGAGTTAGATTCCACGTTCGCGATGGCATACTTCCATCTGGCCTATGTGGGGCATTGGGAGCACAAGGAGGAACGAATGGCCAAAGCGGTTGAGTACTCGGACAAGGCGAGCTGGAAGGAAAAACACTATATTCGGGCCTCCGCAGCGGGCTGGGAGGATACTACTACATTCTTCAAGGAGCTTAGGAAGATAATAGCGCGTGACCCCGAAGACAAAGAGGTTCTAACTCGAATTGGGGCGGAATATTACGGTGCTGGGCACTACGACGTTGCGATCCGGTACCTTGAGAGAGCCATAGAGATAGATCCACTCTATAAGAGTGCCTACAATTCGCTTGCCTATGCGTACCACAGTGCGGGGAATCCCGACAAGGCTGTCTGGGCCATAAACAAATACATCGATCTCGCACCCGGTGAACACAATCCGTATGACACGAGGGGCGATCTTTACCGTGACGACGGTAGGCTGGAGGAAGCGGCGGAGTCATACGCCAAGGCAAACACGATCAGGCAGGATTGGTGGGAGAGCCTTTTCAAGCTGGGTTACACCTATCTGTATCTGGGAGAGTATGCGAAGGCCGACAGCTGTTTCCGGAGACTCGCTTCCAGCGACGACGAGGGCTGGCGCACAGATGGCCGGGTTTTTCTGGCCCGTGCGAAGGTCTACCAGGGGAAGTTCGAGGAAGCGCTTGCTATCCTCGATGACGGTCTTGCCGCAGACAGAATGGATGAGGCGCCAGACTGGGGCAAGCTTCGGAAACAGTACTTGAAGGCCGAAATCCACGGGCATAAGCACGACGCGGTCACGGCTCTTGAGGAATTCGAAACGTATATGGAGAACTTTCAAGAGGTCTATCCCGATGAGAAGCTCAATCCTCTGGACAATTATGCTATGTTCCTGGCCGACACCGGTGATTTCGAGAAAGCCGGGCAGGTGGCCGAAGAGCTCAGGAAGAACATTGATGACGACAAGGAATGGCACTCACGTAACTACTCATTTACGCTTGCCTACATTGAGATGGCGCGGGGTAACTACGAAAAGGCCTGTGTCCACTTTGGGCACGTTTACCTCGAGCTGGGGAGACTGGAAGAGGCGGTGGCCAGCCTCGAAGAGGCCCTCTCTGTTTATCACGGTGGTAGGATATGGGGTGGTGCTGTGGTTGTGAAGGCTTACTACCTGTTAGGCATGTGTTACGAGGAATCAGGGTGGAACAAGCGGGCAATCGAGCAATACGAAACGTTCCTCGACATCTGGAAGGATGCCGACCCCGACCTGCCCGAGGTCGAGGATGCCCGCCTGCGACTGGCCGGCTTGAAAGCCGAAACGTAGTCCGGGCTGCCGACTCAAGTGCTCAAATCGCAGAACGTAGGGAACTTGCACAGTTCCTGCTACCGGTACTTTTTCTCCTTCCCCGAGCCCCCTTTTCTAGTGCAGGAGCACGGTGGGGATGCGACGGCTTTGATTACCGGCAGTGAGTTCTACGAAATAGACACCGGGTGAACAGGTCCGGCCGTGATCGTTACGGCCATCCCACACAATGAAATGCCTTCCCGGGGCCTTGCGCTCGACCGGGAGCGCACGAGTGAGCCTGCCGCGAATGTCGTAGACCTTGACCGAGACCTCGGCATGGGTTCGGAGGCCGTAAGCAATACGCGTCTGTCCCCGGAATGGGTTGGGCACGGCCCTGAGGGTCAGATCCACCAGCGAAAGGTCTCTGCTCCCTGCCATTGAGTCAAAGACGTAATCGATCATGACACCGCCCTCGGTACGAGGCGGATTGGCCCCCACTTCGAGAGTGGCCTCGACCACAACGGTTGCGGTGTCTCCTTCGGCTAAAGCTGATGGCGTAAGGCGTACCTGAGTGCGTTCGTCCGGGTCGAGTAAGAGCACCGTCCCCTCCGGCGGGTCAAGAGTCACGATGAACCCAACCGGGAGCAGACTGTCCACCACGTCCAGCGTCACGAATCCGGGTTCATCCTCAGGGTTTTCCGCCCAGAAGTAGAAATCCTCCGGGCCGCCTGTTTCAAACTGGTTGATGGTCCACATTGACTTCATCGCAACATTGTTTTCCTCTTCCGGCCACGGGCTGGTGCCTGGATCCGCATCAGACTCGATCATGGCCTTGAGCGTCCAGTACTTCTGCCCGAAGGAGTTATAATCCGGCACGGGTACAACGATCGAGTCCATAAGTACACTCTCGCCATCATCCAGCGGCGGGACCGCCATCGTCTCCACGACAATGTCATTATTGGCGGGTACGTAACCCGCGACGGTCGGTTCCGAGTAGATAAATGTGAGATCGTAACCCGATGTAGAGCCGGGACCGAGGTTGAGGATCATCACATTACCGAAGAGGATGCCGTCTCTCCAGATGCCATCGATATGAACACCCTGCCACCAGAAGTCCTCCCTGGGCCACAGACAGATCTCTCCGTCTCCGGTGGGGTAGTTCGCGGCCAGGGAACACGCCGCGTAGGCGTCCACAAGGCCGTAGCCGTAGCTCGAGTCCCAGCCGGCCGTGCCAAAATCCTCGGCGGTGCTCATCAGTATTTGCTTAACCTTGAAAGGACTGAGGGCAGAATTCGCATCAAGCATGAGGGCTGCCACACCAGCCACATGCGGCGTAGCCATCGAAGTACCGCTTATTCCCCAGAAGAGGCAACCCGGCTGCTGGCCAATTGCTATACCGCGGCACGACCAGACAGCTTCGGTCCCCTTGGTAAAGGTGGAACCGATACCGCCTATGGCGGACACTTCCGGTTTCATCTCATCGCTCGAATCACCGTCGCCGTCGTTTGCGCGTGGGCCCCGCGATGAATAGTTCGATAGTGAGTCGTCTGTCCGAACAATCGTGTTCCTGTCATGCATGGCGGCTACCGTGATCACCTTATCGGCAGCACCGGGGCATCCCAGCCCCTTCTTGAGTCTCGTATTATCGGGCCCGTCGTTGCCTGCCGCGACCACGACGACCATACCTGAGTCCGACATGGCATTGGCAAGCGGGCAGACGGTGCAGTTCTTCCAGGTGCTGTCGCTCGCATTGTAGAACTGCGTACCATTACAGATTCGCGAGAACCCCAGGCTCATACTCACCACGTCTATCGAATGCGTACGGTGCGTATCAAGGACCCACTCCATACCCCGGATGATCATTCCGGAAGTTCCACCCGTGAACGAGCCGGTCTTGGGGAACACCTTGACTTCGACGAGCCCGGACTGCGGGGCATCCCCCACGTAGAGACTGTCCGCGGGCGTACCGCACAATGTTCCACCGCCGGTCCCGACGGCTATCCCCGCGCAATGGGTGCCGTGGAAGACCGGGGAAGTGTCGTCGTCGGTGTCGCCTGGGACGGCCGTCACCGCGTTGAAACCCGCAACGAACTTAGGATCCACAGTGCCGGCATTGTCATCGAGGTCGTTGAGTGACGGATGCCCGTCGTCAACACCGGTATCGATAATGCACACATTAACACCAGTCCCGTCGTAGCCGAGGTCTTCGGACGTAGCGGGAGAGTAGGTGCTGCTTCTACGGGATTTCATCGCCCTGGTGCTTACGTCAAGGTAGAGTTTCATTGGGTACTGAGGCACCACGGCGGTCACGCCGGCCAGGTTGAGTATCTGAGGATGAAGTGAGGCCTTGGCCTTGATCACGAAGATAGAATTCACATGATGTGCGACGTACTGCACATAGCCGCCCGATGCTGAGATTATGTTCATTAGAGCCGTCGAATCCGTACCTGTCGGTTTGGCGCTGTACTGAACCTCCACGTTCGGATGGCACTGGACCAGTTGGGACACAAGGTCTATTCCTCCCTCGAATGTGCCACTGAAGACCCCTATGTTGAGGCAGGGACTGACCCTGGTGAACGTCAGGTCTCCTTGATCGGTTACAAGGCGTCCCAGGTTGAGCCCGCCTGACTGGAGTCCATTTCCACCATTGTCATCGAGGTATTGAACCATGAACTTGGTCTCACCCGCGTCCTCGCGCGGCCAGGAGAAGTAAGTTCCATCACCCGTATCGCGGCTCAGCTGGATGGGCTCACCCGCGATGACATGGTTCCCCACCTGCGCCTGCCACACAATGGTACCGAACGCTTCCACATGGACAGCACGCACCACGTTGTTACCACCCGTACTGCCGTAACCACAGATCACCCCTCCCAGCTCGTCCGGCACCATCGATCCGCCGGTCGTAGGGTCCCCAGACGATGGCAGTTCGAACGGTCCCCAATCCAGGCTTCCACCAGGCGAGAGCTTCGCCAACTTAACCTTCTCGCCACCCAGCTCGAGCTCCGTCCAGATGACGGCGTAGTATCCGTCGGCCGTTCGCACGACCTCGGGTTCGATCTGAGCGTTTGCCGATGGTGCCACCTCGACCCCGAAGTCACCCCATTGCCGGGTTCCCAAGTCGTCCACACGCTGGGCGCGGATATTAAATTCCTCCCATACGATCACCCCGCCACCTGCGCCGTCATTCGTAACGGAGGGATTCATCTGACCGCTTCCCGATACCGTGACCTCTACCCCGTCAGGTCCCCATGGAAGCGTGGCATCGGATACCGCCCGCTGAACAGACACCCTGTCCCCGGTATTCTGGTCGGTCCAGCACACCAGGAACCCGTCAACCATACCAGCGAGGTCGTTCGGACATGCATCCACCTGCTCAGGGTCGGTTGCGATCGTTCCGCTCAAGGCTGCACCATCGCCTCCCCATTCTGGCGTGGCGTCGGGGGACACCCACTGACCCCAGATTGATGTTGCTCCCGAAGGATCGTCCGTCCAAACCACGTACACACCGTGTTCTCCGAGGTAAGCATCGGGTAGCACGATGGGGGAGACCTTCTCAGAGGGATTTGTGGAGACGATAACGCCGGTTGAGTCCCATTGCAAATAAGCCTCATCATCGAGCCGCTGAGCATAGAGATCGTATGTGCCGTATCTCGTGTCGGCCCAGACGACGATGGCACCACCCACGCCATCGGGTGCGACCGACGGGTCTTCCTGATCGCCGTCTTCCGTGCAGACCGGGAAACCTTCCTCTCCCCACTGAAGCTCCGAGTGCGAAGCTGCGATATGAGGTGTTAAGAGGATCGATACGACAGCAAAGATCGTGAATAGGTAGCGCATGCAAATCACCTCCAGGTCATGTTTACCTGTCTGGAAGGCCACGTAACGGGCCGGGTCTCGTTGGATAGCAAGGCGAAGGTAGAAGAGGGGCATATATCGAAAGGCCTCTCTTCGTTCATAGACGTTGCTCCACACTTGATGAGAGCTAGCAGTGTACCACAGGCGCCCACGATTGTCAACCAAGAGAATGGGTTAGGTGGGGAAGGGGTTGAGACATGGAGATCCCTTCAGATGGTTTGGGAAGTTGGCACCTGGGAAGACGCTCCGAGTATTTTGCTCCCAGAGTGAACTAGTTCATAAGATTCCGGTCGAGTTGCCAGGAGGCGTCGAAGAAACCGGCGGAGATCATGCCTCCCCAGCCTCTTCGCATCACGCTCTTATCGAAGATCATGAAATCGGGAAGGCCGGCGCCGGCGTAGAATGTCCGGAAGAAGGTCGAAAGTCTTAAGCCTTCCTGGTCCAATCCTTCATGAACTACCACGAACTTCTCCTCATTAAGCGGGTTGGGATAGATGAACTTGGCGGCAAGCCCTTCGCCGTCAACTCGCGTGCCTCCAAGATAGAATGAACCGCCTGCGAGCCTTATGGGAAGGAACCGGTTTATGCGTGAAGTGATCTGGTTCTCAGCGGGGCCACCGAAAAGGATGAGATTATACTTAGCCACGACGCCCGCCGTTACATCGCTGTCGGGAAGTACCACGGCGAACCCGTTTCCGCGCCGCCACCACTGGCAAGCTTCAAGTCTGGCCTGATGAAGGAGAAGATCGGTGGTGACGCTGTCTCCACGGGTGCCGTAGACCAGCACAAACGGTGAGAAGTAGGCCTGCTTGATGGGTCCGTGGAGTTCCTGCCGCTTGGCGAGACCGCCCGGCGGCATACTCCCGAGCCTGAATTCACCTGCGCGTTTCGAGAGTGTGACATCCCGCCCGGCGTTAAGATCGAGGTGCCAGGACTTTCCATCGACGGATAGCGTTGCCTGGTGCATGGGAAGCAAGAGCTCGGATAGCGAAATCTCCAACTCAGCCACATTAGATGTTGCGATCCTTACGGTATCGCCCATTACATGTCCTTCAATCTTGGATTCGTGGTAAGGCTTCGCCTGCCTCGTGATCTTAATCCAGTAAGCGCTGTTACTGTGACCTACATTCGTGGTCTTAAAGACGACATGGTGAGGAAATGGGTTTCGGACCTTACCGGTGAAGAAGCCGATGAGATCGGGATCATCAACACACGATACATCTAGACTGTCGATATCATACCAGTGCCCCCTTCCGGGATCTTCCTTGTAACAGTATCGGTAACGCAGGTCATCGAGGCGACGCGCGAAGAGCCGCGCGTGGACGGGTGGTACATTATCGTCTGCACCACCCTGAAGGATGAAGATAGGTAGGTTCAAGGCGTTCTCAACGAAGTTGTGCGGCCAGTCCTGTTTTAGGCTCATGTCCCTTATCGCACACTGGCCGGGTTCGCCGAAGATACGGGCTTTCTGCAAAAACCAGGGTACATAGAGTTCAAAACATGTCCAGCCTGCGGCCGGGGCCATGGCGGCAAAGTGGTCGGAGTGCGTGAGCCCTATGTGCCAGGCGCCGTGCCCACCCATCGAGTGGCCCGTGAGATAGATCAGGTCGGGGTCGATGGGCAGCGTGGTCTTAACGATCTCAAGCACCTCCAGTGCATCGAGGCGTCCCCAGTCCTGCCAGTCAAAACCGAAGGGTCTCCTGTTGGTCGGTGCAACAACAAAGGCCCCTGGTTTGGGCTTATACGCTTCGACCTGGCCTTCGGCCCTAACACCCGCGCCGTGGGTAGTGAAGATTAGAGCGTAGGTCTCACCGGGATTGTAGTTCTCCGGCGGGAGAACCGCATAATACTGACACGAGCTGTCGATGGAAGATATGAACGTTCGCTTATAAGATTGATCGCCGTTTCTTACTCTGAAACTGATGGAATCTGTGTAGCACGTTCCGTCACAGGTCACCTTAACAGGTATGCTGATCTCTTCGACGGAGGAAGAGATGTCGGAAACCTGAATCTCCACCGGTATCTTCTTTACGCAAAGCGGCGGGAGGTTATTCACCGTACGTCGGGTAATGGTAATTGGATTCCCGTCGCCGATCGACACTACAACCTCATCAAGCCGCTCGGATGTTGTGTTAAGAAGAGGGACCCCGATCCAGACCGGCCCATCTTCACCTTCGCGGATGTCGGGTACCGTGAAGTCATCAAGTGTGATGACCGGAGCGGGCACAGGCACAATCTCGAACCGGAAGCGATGGTCGGCGTAACCGCTGAGATTAATAACTACTCTATTGATGCCTTGCTTAAGAACAACAGGAATCCGCATGAAGTCATACCCGTAAGGGTCACCATAGTGAAGATCGCCATTAAGATAGAACGATCCTATCCGTTGCGCGACTATGAGGGCATGCCGCTCCGCAGGCAGCATGAAGTCGGTATAGGCGTATGCGCCGTTCACGATCCCGGCATAACCGTAGATATCCATAAGCGTATCCCACCAAACGTCCTCGAATTCGATATTCACCCAACCTGTGGAGTCGAGGTATGCCTGCTTCCAGCCTACGAAGCCACCCTGAACTAGTGTGCTTATGTACTGATCGCCATCGTGGGGTGTAAGCCCTCCCGGATCATCGGTTATGCCTGTAATACCCTCCCGTGGGCCTATCGAGAAGGGGCCGAGATACTGCCACTCCGTAATTTGTAACTCCGTAATTTGTAAGCAGGTACCGAATTCCGAGGCGTGGCACTCCGTAATTTGTAAGCAGGTACCGAATTCGGCCAGAGTGAGTACGAGTGCCAACAGGCAGACTTTGACCATTCCGAACCTCCTGAGTAGATCATTCACAGTGAAACATCCCATGCGGAGAGTGGTCAAGCAAGAACGCAGTTGCTAATCCTCCCAGCTGGGTTTAACATCATCCGTATGTTACGGTGATGCTGCGGGTCCGATCGGCCCGGTTAACAAGCACGTTGTGGAGGAGGAAAGATGGCTCTTGATGATGTCAAAATCTCGGAAATCATAATCAAGTCCTTTTCGGAGAAACTGCTCGGTATCCTCTCGAGTGATGTTGCGATAGTCGGCGGGGGTCCTGCCGGTCTTTGCGCGGCCTACAACCTGGCAAAAGCAGGCAAACAGGTAGTGCTCTTTGAACGCAAGTTGTCGCTTGGTGGAGGTATGTGGGGTGGTGGGATCATGTTCAATCAGATCGTCGTACAGGACGAAGCCAAAAAGATACTAGATGAACTGGGTATCAGGTCTGTTGATGCCGGTGAGGGGTACTTCACGAGCGATTCGGTTGAAACGGTGACGAAACTCAGTGCGGCGGCCTGTGATGCCGGCGCAACTGTCATGAATCTCTTCAGCGTTGAGGATGTTTCGATCAGGGATGAAATAGTAAGCGGTCTTGTGATCAACTGGAGTTCGGTAGAGATCGCGGGACTCCATGTCGATCCGGTTACGGTTCATTCGCACTTTGTCGTCGATGCCACGGGTCATGCTGCGGAGATCGCCCGCATAATAGAGCGAAAGGTGGGCACGAAGCTTCTTACTCCAACCGGAGGCGTGATCGGGGAGAAGCCGATGTGGGCGGAAGTGGCGGAGACGCTGACAATTGAAAACACCAAAGAAATCTATCCACACGTCTATGTATCCGGGATGTCATGCAATGCCGTATTCGGCGGGCCGCGAATGGGCCCGATCTTCGGTGGCATGCTGCTGAGCGGTAAGAAGGTTGCCGATCTCCTTCTCAAGCGACTTGAGGGATCATAGCCCGTGCTTTCATATTGAACATGCGGGAACTACTCAGTCTCAGGATCAGTTTAATCGGCTGGATTGAGATACCATCTTGGTTGCGCGAATATCGCATCCCTCGGATGCGTCATCCGTCCCGGGGTTATGCGGTGAACAGAGGAGGGTGGATCATGAAGTTATCGAAGACCATTGCGGTCGCGCTGCTCGTCATCGTTGCTGTTACGAGCTGTAGCAAGGTCAAAGAAGCTGCGCTCCAGCGCGGAATCGATCTCTTCCTCGCCGGTGAGCTGGAAGAAGCACTCAAGGTGCTCGACGCCTCGGCGAAGATCTCAGCCGAGAATCCGGATGCGCATGCCTGGCACGCTGAGTGTTTGAGACGGCTTAAGAAACTCGACGCTGCGGCCGACGCCGCTTACATGGCTCTTGACCTCGATCCGGAGCATGCCTTCGCGCATACCGTGCTTGCCGATGTCTTCAGCCCGCAGTACAGCACCTGGCACAGAGTGAATGCAGATAGCACCTGGTTCCATCTCCACGAGGCTGTGAAATACGATCGAGGTGACGGGAATGCATGGTCCTCACTCTGGGTTCAGGCGGTGCAGAAGCAGGACGAGGAACTTGCCCGCAGAGCCGCGGTCAATATGATCGACTCGGGTTTTCTCTCTGCACCCGTACTTGCCTATAACAGGTGGCAGCTCGAACACCTTCCGCCGAATGCGATCTTCCTGACAAACGGGGACATGGATACGTATCCCTCGATCGCCCTTCAGGCGAAGGAAGGTCTGAGGCGGGATGTTGTGATAGCCAATCTCAGCCTGCTCAATGTGCCCCCGTATGTGGCCGGAATCGCAGAGAAGTATGACCTGCCGCTTCCGGTTGAACCGGATCAACTTGAGACATTGGCGCCGCGAAGAGGGGATACGGGTAAGGTCGAACTGGTCGGGAGACAGATCGTCCAGGGCTGGATGGAAATGCAGGAGCGCGGCGAGCTCTCACGGCCCCTCTGCGCAGCAGTGACCGTCGCCGATCTCGATTTCACGCAGGGTGCCGGAGAGCGGACGGTTTACTGCGGGTCATACTATGAAATCATGCCGGCTCCGGTTGAGGCAGAGACCGACTTGGCCAGGCTCGGGCAAAGTCTCGCAACCATAGACCCGGCTAGCTTCGAAGGATCATATACAACCATAGTCGACAGGAGTCCTGTCAGGAGAGCGGGAACTCACAGGATCGCTACTAATGTGACGACGGCGATGCTTCGGTACGTCGAACAACTTGCCGAGCAGAGGCGGTGGGACGAGGCGAGTTCGGCGCTTGACGGGGCCAGGGAATACGATTCCCGAATTGTCGCTGCCGGGTCCTACGCAGATCACATGGATTCACTCAGCGCAGAGATCGCGAAGCACTTGGAGCCATAGCGTTCCCACCCCAGCCGGGAGAGTCTATCCGGTGGAGTGCGGCGGCGGGTTCCGTGCCCTGCGTATAGATAAGCGTCGGGCTTGGAATCCCGACGCTTAATTTCAAGACCCTACCCCCAGGGATGTTCCCCGAGGTCTATTTGAGCACTATCGCTTTCTTCGTGAAAGCGTGGGAGCCTGCACGGTAGCGGATGAAGTAGACACCCGGAGGTACCTGCTCGTCGCGGCTGTTTGTACCGACCCACTCAGTTCTGTACCGGCTAGGCTCCTGGATCTCATCCACCAGCGTACGGATATGTCTCCCGGCCGGGTCATAAACCGATATATGCACATGTTCCTTCCTGGCCAGCGAGTATGTGATAGTTGTGGCCGGACCGAACGGGTTGGGATAGTTCTGGCTGAGACTGTATACAAGCGGGACCTGCGGGTCATCCTTGACACTGGATGTTACTGTCACACCTGTAGAAGCCTGTGCGATTATCTCGGGCGGACACTTGCCCTGGGCCACCCACGCGTCATAGAGGTCCTGGCCGGCTGAGTTGGTGGTATTCTCGTCCCTCAAGAACTCAATATACTCCTTGCTCGTCGACTGGTAGTAGAGGGTTACATCCACACTCTCGGCCGTTTCAGGCAGGAAGTACTGGGTGTCGTCCCAGTACTGAAAGTCCGCATAAGCATAATCGACCGGCGCCGACTGGATGTCCTCGAAGTTGGCATTCGTGAAACCCCGCGGCGGGATTCTGTTATCGAAATAGACGGTATCACTCAGGACAAAGTGGAAAGACTTACCGGCAGGGAAGCCTATCAGTGCCCCGAGAGCCGGGCTCGTCCCCGGGTGGATCTCATAGATCTTGAGATCGGCGTCATGGCTGAGCTCGGCGGTGCCCAAATCATAAGCCCCGGATTCAAATACCAGCTGGTCTGCTCCATCATATGCCTTTATATTGAGCCAGACCCGTCGACCTTCAGGATAACCAGACGGGAGCTTGTGACCGCACTGGTTCGTCACACGAACAGCGACACCAAAGTCTTCGGGCGTGAGTTCAAGCGTGGCGGCCTTCTGAAGCATCGCCCTGGCCCGCAGGACAGCCGCCTGGAGCTGTGCTACGTCAACCTCATCCGGGAAGTAGCTGGCGATGATTTCAGGGACAAACGTGTTACCACCCATCATATCGTGAAGTGCGAGATCGGATCTCGTGGGTGCACCGGGTTCGTTACAGCCCTTGGCCGTGACATCACGCATATGACAATCCTGGCACGTGGAGACGATGCCATCGGGCTTATCCCCCGCGAACTCGGGAGCGTAGACACCCGCTATCGCATAGGCGCTTCTTGACCACTCGCTGAAGGTTCTTTCAACCGGAAACATGTTCCGGACGTCCGTATCCGGGTGCGGTTGGTCAAATGCATTGGGAACATAGTCGGCAGGTGCCGACCGGTTGAAGGCCGGGCTGCTCACGTCATGACATGTGCCGCAGAGATTGGCCGAGCGGTGGAAAGGGGATTCAACCGTCTGGTGGCTCGCAGCGGCATCTGCGTATGGTCCTCTCATCAGAGGAGCCGGATCATTTATGAACTGCCCGTTGCCGTATTGGAGAGGCAATGGTGATATATTCGCCAGCACATCCACATCCTGGGCCGGGCTTACACCTTCGACGTAGTTGAAATCCACCTTGCGGTGGCAGTAATCACAATGAACCCCGTGCCTGTCCTTGGCTGTAAGAAGATCTCCACTCGTATCAACGGAACGGCCCTCTTGCCAGCCACCTGGTGTGTGGCACCGGATGCAGATATCTCCGACTGACGGAGCGTCCTGCTCGGCGATCGCCATGCATGCGAAGAAGAAGGGATCGCGTGCTGCCTGGGCCATCATGCTGCCCCGCCACGTGTACCAAGGTTCGTTCGCCGAATCGTAGTTGCCGTGACAGGTTGCACACGATTGATCGGGATCGTCAAGGATTGCACCCTCGTGAGGCTGGGTCCCGGGCATGTCAACGTCTCTTAGGGTCGTGGGGACATAGCCGGCTGGACGTGCTATGATCGTAAAGTCGCCATCACTCATGTCGGATCCCACGTTACCCGCGATATCAACCGCTTCAACTGCGATCCGGCTGGCCGTACCCGGTCTGTTGGGAACGAACCAGGAGAAGCCCGTTCCCGGAGGCTCGTTGGTCGCGACCGGCTTAAAGGTCAAGCCTGAATCATCGGAAAGATAGATATTGATATGAGAGACGCCGCTTGCGTCGGTGGCGCTGAAGCTTATGGCGAAGTAAGAGTCCGCGTTCATACTCTCCCCGCCATTGGGTGATGTGACTGTGACATCCGGTGGTATGGTGTCGGTCGCGCCGCCGGGTGTGAGATATGGTTCTATCTCCGCCAGAACCACATTCAACGCACTCCCATAGTTGGACTCGCTGAGGCCGGGAAACGTCGGGGTGTTGCTGAAAGTAATGACGTCGGTGATCTCTGTCAGGTTGGTGAATCCGTCGGCATCAGAATCATTACCCTCGACTGCCAGTATTGCGTCCGAGTTCGACAGCCCATTGTTTAACCCCACCTCGATACCGAGACCGTAGGCGTTCCGGGGCCCTCCACCACCGAAATCGAAGTGGCAGGCACCACAATGCCCAGCATTGCTCGGCAGGTCATCAAGTTGCGTACCCTTCGCAACTGTATAGGTATCGAAAAAGGTCCTCCGGATGGGATTACGAGCCTGAGCCTGATATATCGTGACGAGGACAACTGCCAGCACCACACATACAGTCAGAGTCAATCTCAAGTTCCTCATGCGACTATACCTCCTGGTGAACCCGCGACAAAGTCAGCAACACAGTCACCATCCCCGCAACCAAATCTCAGGTGTGCCCCGCTTATTCGAAACGGTGCCTTGTGGACAAGAATCCAGTTTCCTGTGGTAGATACATGATATCACAGAGGGGGGATGTAGGTCAATCGGAATTTCTCGAGTCACACGGGCCGGGAATGCTAATGTATAAGAGCTCTGCGCTATGAGAGTCGATTTCTACCTATAGAGCGTCTTGATCTGCCCCCATGCCGTGGCTTCGGTTGCACTGGATGCCGGATCACATACAGGAAGCACCCCGTCGAGATCGCCAAATGCCCAATTGCCGGCGAACTTCATGGCGAGGGCATTCCCGTGAAGGCCTGCCTCAGTCGGTGTTGCAACCGAGTAGAAGCAAGCGGTAACATATCCGTCCTTGTCCGGCTCACAGTGGTATTCAAAGGGCTCAAACTTGACAAGTGGATCGGTAACTCCTATCGACGGATCACCATAGCACTCGAAGAGGCCGTAATAGTAGACTGTGCAAGGCACACTGTTGGTACCGGGACCGCTCCCCACGGTGTCGGCAAAGGCAAAATACCCCGGACTACAGGCACACGCACATGACTCAAGCATTACCAGAACATCAACATGACTCACACCGTTGGGCAGGTCGATCCAGTTGAGCATGAAGCAGTACTTCCAGTAGCCGGCATATTCGGGTTCGGTCGCTTCCCAAGCAGTGCTGCTCCCCCAGAGATCGGGGTTTGCCGGAGCAGGTAAAGCAAGCAACGATACGCCTACAACAGCCAGTCCTATTATCCCAATAACCTTTGACATCCTTTACCTCCTCTAGTGGAAATATAAGTCTCGTTTGTAAGGCTTATCGGGTGTTCGTGAACTCCTAGCGATCTCAGTGTATCATACGCTGACCAGCAAGTCAAGTAGGAAGGTTCGCATATAACGCTTCCTGCAGCGCATGATGTGGCTCTCTCCGGTGATCCGGGTCGCTGGCCTTTATAGTGGACATTCAGCACAATGCCCAAACTGGTGTAAGTGTCTTTGTCACAACTGCTTGACCGTTGCGCCAACGGCGGCGCTGGTGTAGACTGATTAAGACTCAGGGACCCAATTGAGGAGGACAACATGAGTGAGGAAACCCCACCCCTGCACTTCGTGTGTACACTTGACGAAGCAAGGAAGATAGTTGACAGCAAGAAGAAGTACTGGGTATCCAACTGCGGGTGCCGTGAATCGCGAGGGAAGTGCGACCGCTCGCGCATCGATGTCTGTCTCCAGTTCTGCGAGTCGACGGCGGCGGATGGTTCGGGCATAAAGGAAGTCACGCGGGATGCGGTCGAGGAGATCCTAAAAGAAGCTCAGGATAAACATCTCGTCACGAGACCGTTCCGGGATGACGCAACGAGGACAGTGACCGAGGGTATCTGCTTCTGCTGTGACGATTGCTGCGAATACTTCCTGAATCCGGACGACAATCCCTGCGATAAGGGGGATCTCATTGAAAGCACCGATGTCGACTCGTGCACGCACTGTGGATTGTGTGCGGATGTGTGCTTCTTCGGAGCGAGGAAACTTGCGGACGGCGAGTTGAAGGTTGACCGTGACAGGTGTTATGGTTGTGGGCTCTGTGTTGATGACTGCCCTGAAGATTGTATTACCATGGTTAGCAGAAAATGAGTAACCGTATAAGCCTGTCCGTTAGCGGAACAGGGCTTTAATCTTACCCCATGTTGACTGATCTGTAGCCGTTCCCGGCACGGGCTCGGTTATTATGTCTGTGTGTACACCTTCGACGTGATAGGACAACCCTGAAACATCGTCGACAATCACATCACACGAGTCAAGGTCCCCGCTTCCGTTGTCTTCCCAGGCGCCTATGTGTCTCTCACCGCAGAACTCCGGATACACCTCGTGCCACCATGAGCACACCGGCTCAAGAAGCGGATCTCCGCCGTCCTGGTGATAGGTGTAATCCCAGTAATTCACGATGTCCGGTGGCAGAAGCGGTCTCAATTCAAGGGTATAGGTGACCTCCAGGATATGCTGGGGCTCGGGATCGCCACCGCCTGGTGGTTGCATGTCGACGGTGTCACAGAAGCTCAGGATGCTGTCCCCATTGTCCCGCCAACCGACGATCTCATATGGTCCCTGGCAATAGACGGGGTAGAGCTCATGCCACTGGGTTCCGACCGGATTGGAAAGGTCTATGAGGCTGTTTGTCGCGTCGTAGTAAGTCGAATCGGCCAGGCATGGCATGGTGGTAACGAACGTGACTGAGAGGAGGGACATGATCAAGGTAGCTCGCTTCACGGCATACCTCCTTTTGTTGGGTCACCAACGAAGCATAGTGTCAACCGCATGCTTCGCTACGGTTTCCGTCTTCGCTATACCTCACATCTCGCAATCATTGCAAGCTCTTTCTTGAGAATTCTCGGATTACTGATATGCGTGTGACCTGCCGGTGAGGCCGCCACCGGTAGCGTCGGGGTTCCATCTCCGACACTCAATTTCAAGACTCGACCCCCGGGTGCCGGGGTTTTGCTTGTCTCCGAAAGCTGCCGGCGGTAACCTTGGGTAACCTTGTTTGATATCTCAGACCGGAGGATACGTGATGAGTAAGTTCGCTGTCGGATTAACTTTCGTTCTGCTCTTCGGAATCGCGCTTTGCATACTGGGATGCGGGGCGCAGCGCTCCGGATCCGAGAACGACGTGACCGCAGGCGATCCCGGTAGAGTGACCCAGATACAGAGATTTGATTTCAGCGAGTGGTTTTCACATGAGCCTGCCGTCGTAACACCCGATGCTCCGCAATACGACCTCCCGCTTGAAGCGGACCAGGTCACCGATTTCGAACCGGTCGTATCCAGTCTGGATCTGAGCCCTGATGCCGTGACGCGCCTTCTCGACCTGGGCTTTGTGGTCACCGATCTCACCCTGCAACGGCAATGCGAGGATGTAGCCGACGCCTATAGTGTGATAACGAATGCGGGTGTTCCTGTGATCGTGACATCGGGTTCACTGCTACATGTATTTCATGTCCTCTTCGACGATCTCCTGCGTACGATTGAAAGCGAGAGGCTTTATGACGAACTCTGGAATCTGAGTCTGAATCTTCACAATAGCAGTCTCGAGACGTACCGCGAATCAGACGGCGACCTTGCGGAAGCCGCCAGACGGAATGCGGTCTTCTTTGCCGTCGGGCTATCGTTGCTCACTCATAAAGAGGAAGAACCCGGGAGATCCCCCTTGCCTCGCGGGTTAGATGAGACTGCGCGCAAAGGCTACCGGTTTGAGGTACCGGAAGAGCTTGTCGAACAGGTAGAGCAGGAAGTCGAACTCATATCGAAACACGCGGGGTTTACAGCCTCGCCGCTTTTCAGATACGCGGAGGACTACTCGCAGTACGTTCCGAGGGGTCACTACACGTATTCTGAGAAACTCAAGAAGTACTTCAAGGCGATGATGTGGTACGGCCGGATGACGATGTTGCTCAAGGGAAAGGGGACGGTGGATGTGGATGGGTCCAGCCGGACGCGTGACGGACTTGTCTCCGCGTATGACGCCCGGATTCAGACACTTGAAGCGCTCATGATAGCTTTAGCTATGGACTCGGATGAGGCATTGTTCGCCCGGTGGGAGACTATGTATCGGGTAACCTCCTTCTTTGTCGGGTTTTCAGATGACCTCGGACCCTATGAGTACATCGACGCCATGAACGACATCTTAGGGAGCGAGCCAAACCTGGCTGCCTTCACGGATGAACATCACGGTGAGATTAAGACGAGGCTGGCGGAATACCATTCCCCGCGCATTTACGGTGGAACAGGTAATCCTATCATCTTCCCGCCTTTTACACCTGAACAGGCAGATGAAATCCTGGATGCCACCCGCGGGTTCAGGCTGATGGGCCAGCGCTACGTTCCGGATTCTCATATCCTCTCCGAGCTTGTGGCACCACACACCGGTGAGTTCACAGGCGGCGAGATGCCGTTTACAGCTTTATCGGTTCCGGGAGTGGGCATACAGCGGGTGTTCCCGCGAGGGCTGGACGTAATGGCGGTTCTCGGGTCTGAGCGGGCACGGGGTATCCTTGATGAGACAGGTGATGCAGACTATGCAAAATACGATCAGGCGTTTGCCGACATCAAGCAGGAGATAGATGCCATCTATGGGCCGGAATGGAACCAGAATCTTTACTGGAACTGGATATGGATGTTCAAGGCATACGTCAGAGAATCGCACCGGGGCTATCCCGCGTTTATGCAGAGTGATGCCTGGCGTGACAGGGTGATCACGCAGGCCCTCGCATCCTGGTCGGAACTAAGGCATGATACGATTCTTTATGTCAAGCAGAGCTATACCATGGTGCTTGGCTCCATAGATCTACCGCCCGAGGAGCCGGTGGGACCACCGCCCGGCTATGTCGAGCCTGTAATCGAAACTTATACGAGGCTCTTAAGCCTCACCAAAATGATGCGCGAGGGTCTTACTGCAATGGGGGTGATCGGTTCTCAGGGTGTTCGGAACATCACAGGTCTTGAGAACGCCCTCGGAAGGTTGATATCGATTAGCACCCTTGAACTTGAGGGTCAGCCGCTCGGAGAGGAGGACCTCAACTACATCCATGACTTCGGAGGCACCCTAGATGACCTCCTCGGAGGTCTCGAGAGGAAATCAAGAAAGACAACCCTGGTGGCGGACGTTCACACCGACGGAAACAGCAGTATGGTGCTTGAGGAAGCAGTGGGCTATGTCGATCTTCTGGTGGCCGCCTGGAAGTCCCCCGACGGCAACATCTATATCGGCGGGGGACCCGAGCTTTCCTACTATGAGTTCAAGCACCCGATGGGTGATCGTCTGACCGATGAAGCCTGGAGAGAGCTCCTCGAAACCGATCCGCCGGCCCCACCGCCCTGGACCGGCTCCTACACCACTCCCTAAGAGCCCTGAGGTGCACCTTGGGGTCAGAGGAGTGCAATGACATGGGGTCAGAGCTCGAAATTTGCACAGCCGGACCCGTTGCTACGCATACCTATGCCTCGGAACCACGCGCAATTTTCGAGCTCTGACCCCTACACATTTGCATTTCGTGCAAATCGCTGTATTTGCGTTTTGATAGATATATGGTATAATCAATATCGCAGTCACATGTGCGGGTTTTCTACGGGCCTCATGCCCGGATGGTCAGGAGGTGGCCAGCCATGGGAGCAATCAGGGTAATCGGAATCTGTTTTATCTACATTCTTATAGTCTGTGCGGTGGCCTTCGCGGCGTCGGAGTGCGTGTGGCACACCAATCCGCCGATAAAGCCACTCGCATCTTCTCGTGTCGCCGCACCGTTTGTGCTCTCCTCGAGCGGAGACACAGCCTGGGTACAGGTGCACACAGATTCCACATACTGCCCCGGCGATCCCTGGTGGGGCCATGGTGGCGAGGCAACCGGGGGACCGGGACCGCGTGAGACCTGGTGTTTCGAGGGAGGCGACTCCTGCGGCACCAACTCGCCCTGGGACACGAGGTGCTTCTCGCACACGGATGTGAGGGCCCAGTCATCCCCCACGGACATAAACTTCTGGCATCTCGACACCTATCGCGCCGACCAACGGGCCTACTGCGGGAACTACGCACTCTGGTGCGGATCCGACTCACTCTGGACTGACGGCTATCCCGTGGAGTGCGGCACCTGGGTTCCAGGCAAGACTCCCGGCTACGGCGACCAGTGGAATTGCTGGGTCCAGCTCACACTTCCGGACACCTTCAGCGTAGCCGGCGGTTGTACACTGCTTTTCGATCCCCGGTACGATATGGAGTGCAAGTATGACTACTTCTACTTCGATATATGGAACGATTCGGTGTGGGTAACACTTGCGACGTTCAACGCTACAAGCAATAACCCCGGCAGCGAGTGCGGTGCTCCCGGGAGTGGTAATCCCGACTACTGGAGCAACACGGATGAGGACAATCTCCTGAACTGTGACTGGCAGGAGCGGCCCATTCCCGCGCAACCGGCTTTCTATCGAGTGATAACCGCGGACACGCTCATTTTGGATTCAGGCCCCCGGTTCAGGTGGAGGTTTGTGTCGGATGGGTCCTGGAGTGATCAGGACGGGAGAGGTAACACCGATGGTGGTGCCTTCATTGATAATGTCTGGGTGTGGGGTGACAGTGAGCGCTATGGTGAGGATTTTGAAACCGGCACCCTCGATCCTGCTTACTGGAGCCTGCCCGATCCGGATGGCGTCATAGACCAGTGGCACATGGTACATGATGCCGACCCGCCATACGAGGGTGGGGATGGCGGCGACCGGACAACGTGCACGCTTGATTCATCCACCGCATACAGGGCACGACCTGAGAATGGCTATCCCGGCGGCGCACCATGGAGGAACGGGTGGTACTACAGGCTTATGTCCCCGAGTGTCCCCATAGCAAATAGCGGATGTCTGGTTCAATATGATGAGTTCAGATGCAACCTCGATTATACCTGCGATTACAGCGCCGTCAGGGTGCGCTTCTATGACAGTGACTACGGAAGGTGGTGCCCCTGGGAAGGCTATGATGTCTGGATCTGCGGTGGCGGCTGCTTCTTCTGGAACTTCAATGACACTGAGGATGTGACGTACTGGTACACATCCACACCCGACTCGATGCAATTTGCCTGGGATCTTATGGACGTATCAAGGCCCGGTGACTGGTGCCAAGGCAGACATACGAAGACGGAGTTCATCGTGGATAACGTATCCATAGGATTTTACGATGCCGATGCGACATACTTCTACGGACGCGGTATCGATATGCTCCAGGATACCTTCCACGATAATCTCTGCGGCTTTAACTCAGGCTTCGATGTCTATGACCCTGATACGGTCGACCACTATTCGGGTCCGCCCTATGATGACGTGAGAATCCGGAAGGGCGATCAGCTCTACCTGGATGTACGGGATAAAGACGGCCTCACGAGTGTGGAGCTCTTCGGAAGCATCGATGGTGGTGCCGGCTGGGTATCGGTCGACATGGAATTGAATGTTCCCTGGGACCCGAGCCATCCCGAGTGGGGTGGCGAGTATTACGGTACGCTCTGCCCGGACGACTTCGGTCTTGATACCTGGGAAACCGGCTCCGAGGTGTGGTATTACGTCAAGGCCACGGACGAACTCAGTAATGAAGTGTACTTCCCCGGAGAAGCGGATCCAACCAGTCCCTACCACACAGGCAAAGCAGGAGACTACTACGAGTTCTCGGTCCTTCCGGTGTACCCCGTGACCTACACCGGTCCAAAGATCCTGCTGGTGGACGGTTACAATTGGACCAACTACGACTACGCGCCGTGCGCAACCGACCTGACCGATAAGAAGCCGCTCGAGGACATCTATGAGGAAACACTCACCGATGCCGGCTACTGCTATGACAAGTTTGACATCAGAGGGGCGGGCAGCAATGTTCACATACATCCGATTGAGTTCGGTGCTCACTATGATGCGATTGTCTGGTTCTGCGGGCCGTACTTCTCGAACTACCTCTTTGATAAGGAAGCTCAGGAGGCCATAAGAGACTATCTTGCCGTCGGTGGTAAGGTGGTGCTATGCGGGGACAGGATTGCCTACAACATGGCAGATCCTGCACTGGGTGGCGTCGGCGAGGACTCACTTGGCGGCGAATTCCTGGACGGCATCATGGGGTGTACATACCTTAATGAGATGGAAGGTGCGTTCGATAAGCCACATCTGTATGCGGCCGGTGTCGAAACGCTTCAAGTGTTGGGCGGTCCGGTAGAGATCGATCTAGACACGCTTCTATTCTACCGGGAGTGCCCATATCTCAAGGACATGTCGTATGTCGTGGCGAATAGCTCGCCTCCAACGGGCTATACGGCCCAGACACTGCTTCGTCTGCTCAATCCGGCCCCGGCCTATGATCCGGCGGATGCGGCAATCTACGTTGAGTCCCAGGGCGTGGGTCAGTGCGTGTTTGTCGATTTCGATCTCTGCGCAAGCGCGAATCATGAACGGGACTACTGTAGTGGTGATGCCCCCGGTGCGGCTCCTGATTTTGATGCAGGCACATATGACGGCCGGGTCGAGTTGATGCAGGTGATCCTCGAGGATCTCTTTGGTCTGCCGTCCGGTGGGAGGGGTGGTCCCGCAGATATCGTGGGTCCGAATGAAGTCTACCGGTGGAGGTTGGCGCAGAATGTGCCCAATCCCTGCCTCGGACCGACCAGCATAAGTTATGAAGTAGGACGGTCATGCCAGGTTGAACTCAAGGTCTATAACGCCCTTGGACAGGTGGTGCAGGTTCTGGAGGAAGGGACGAGGGGGCCCGGTGTGCACCTTGCACGGTGGGATGGCCGGAACAGGTCTGGTGAACGCGTAAGCAGCGGTGTTTACTTTTACAGGATACAGGCCGGCAAGTTCACAGCGACTAGAAAGATGCTGGTCCTGCGCTAAGAAAACTGCCCGGGGTCAGAGCTCGAAAATTGCACAGGAATCCAGCAATTATCGAGCTCTCCCGCCACATATGTGTCCTGTGCAATTTTCGAGCTCTGACCCCAGCTAGATTGCGTTGGTTTTGGCACCGGATCCGCCGGCGTGGGGTGGGTTCACATTATGTGCAAAATGTGGTATAATTCTGCTGCGGGTTTGGATGCATGCGGGCTTTAGGAGGTTGGACTATGCCTTATTGAGGAGGCAGTGTTATGAGACCAAGGAAGATAACACCCCTGTCAGCTTTGCTGGTTGTTTTGCTTGTCTCTGTTACCCACGCATTCACTGAGCAACCCGGTTTTACGCCCCCAACCCAGGTTCTGGGATCTTTCAACGAGCCCTATGTACTTTCGGGAAGCGGCGACACCACCTGGATACGCGTTCACATGGATTCCTCCTCCTGTCCGGGTGATCCCAGCTGGGGGCACGGTGGTGAGGCTACGGGTGGGCCCGGTCCGCTCGAGACGTGGTGTTTTGAGGGTGGTCCCGGAGATTCGTGCGGCACATATCCCCCATGGAATACCAACTGCTTCGATCACGTCGATGTTCGGGCGGAACCATCCCGCATGGGTATCAACTTCTGGCACCTTGACGGCTACAGCACCGATCAGCGTATCTATTGCGGCGAGTACGCGCTCTGGTGTGGGTCCGACTCGATCTGGACAGACGGCCATCCGGTGGAGTGCGGTGTATGGTCGCCGGGTAGGTATCCCGGTTATGGCAACCAGTGGCATTGCATAGTCGAACTTGAGCTACCGGATACCTTCGATGTCGCCTACGGCTGTACCCTCTATTTCGATCCCAGGTACGACACCGAGTGTAAGTACGACTATTTCTACGTCGATGTCTGGAATGACTCGGTATGGGTGACGCTTGCGACATTTAACGCGACGAGCAACAACCCGGGTGCTGAATGCGGCCAGTCCACGGGTGGCAATCCCGACTACTGGGGTAACACCGACACAGACAACCTCTTAAACTGCGACTGGCAGGAACGGATCAATCCTTCCGATCCGGCATTTTACAGGGTAATCACTACCGACACGCTCGTGGTTACGGAGGGGCCGAGGTTCAGGTGGCGGTTC
>JALGZP010000107.1 GCA_025774845.1 bacterium | reverse complement strand
ATCGTGGGCGCGTCACCGCTTCCGTCGGGAAGGATATGCCAGACACGCGGCGGCGCAATGACAGTAAGACCAGTGCTGACATAGTTGTTGGTCTCATCAGTCTCGGCGACTGCATCTGTGTCATCCCCGAGAACCCCGATGTAATATTCGCCTGGAGCAGTCCCGGGAGGAATCGTGACAACCGTGTCTGAGAATAACGTATCACCATAGACACCAAGACCACTGACAGGGGAAGCGGAGACCAGAAGTACGTCAGTCGAAGTGATAACAGCGTCCGGAGAGAGATAATAGCCGTTTTCAAAGGACGACATGTGCTCACATCCCCCATTTCGCAACCAGAACCACGAAAATGGGATTTCCTCTCCGGCCATGGCAGTGTCCGGAAGGGTACCAGGTGCCCAGTCCACAACCACGAGGTCAGGTCCGGCAGATACCTCGCAGGGCGGGTGGGACGTGCCCGAAACGTAGACCCCTCCACCCCGGACTTCATACGACCCGTATTCGGGGGCGCAGCCACTCAGCCGGGGTAAGGCATAGCCGGACATCGGAGCCCCTACAACTTCACCGACCACTGAGGCACAGTAAGATATGGGTACCGCGTTGAACGTACCAAGGTAATGCCAGCCGGTGTCACAGGGTGCAAAGCAAACACCGTACCCTGCAGTCCAGTTTCCTATGGCAGACGTGACGCTCGGATCCCACACCGGTTCAGTCATGATTGTGCAGACTTCATACGAGACCGTGAACTCCGCACATTCGACAGATTCGGCCCCTGCGTAGACCCAGATGTAGATTGGAACGGTGATAGGTGTGAGAAAATCATCCTCACACCCGTTACGATCATAGTCGGTATAGATGTATACACCGGGGCATTGCCCATGAGCAAAGCTCACAGCAAACAGCATGAGCACCGAAAGCAACACGATCGTTTTCATATCTACCCCTCTGTGGATTCCGTCGGCAGCGGGTGTTGTCCCATATGAATGGTACAGTGCTTACATTGTACCACAGATCCCAGGCTGAATCCACAGCAATTCAGGCCCTGACGGGGACGCCGCATGTGACCGGTCTTGCATACCCTGGTCTCTCAAACCGACAGCGAAGTCCACTCTAGTTTGAGCGTTGTCCCACAGCACTATAAGTCCTTGAAACAGCTCCCGACCTGTGGTATGATCGTTCTCGGCAAAGAGGACGAGATTCTCATTTAAACAGCTTTTGGAGGCACAGGGCCATCACGCTGCGATCAGGCACAACTTTGCGATCTCCACAACACTAGCCCATTGACTGCATAGACAGCTGAGGCTCCTCTGTGCTCCGTAAGGAGGAGGTATAGCTGTCATGCGTCTCACCCGAATTGCGCTTTCATCCCTGGTAATGATCACCGTGGCTGCCCTTGCAGGCACCGCTTCTGCCCAGAGCTCCTACCGGCTTCAGTCATCAGTGATGGGCTCTGCAGGTGCCAGGAGTGCGAGCACGAACTACAAGGCCCGGAGCACCATGGCCCAGCCCACTCCCATCGGGACCGGATCGTCTTCGGACAAGATACTCTATGCCGGCTTCTGGGCCAAGCCCTGGGTCATAACCGGCATTCTTGAGACAGATGCACCACCCTTCAGGAATGCCCTCTTTCAGAACTACCCTAATCCCTTCAGGGCTTCCACGTCTGTTGCCTACTCAGTGAGACACCAGACCCGAGTGGGGATAACGGTCTATAACGTGAGAGGCCAGAAGGTGAGGACACTCGTGAATGCAAGTGTACCAGCCGGGAAATACCTCGCCACCTGGGATTGCCGGAGCGATCGAGGTCGGGAGGTATCACCGGGAGTCTATTTCTATAGCATGAGAACTGATTCATATAGCTCTGTTAAGAAGATGGTCGTCTTTAGATAGGAGGTCTGGCCATGCGTAGCGTTGGAATGTTGGTTGTTCTGTTTGTGATTGTATTGTCTCTCTCCCCTTCTCTACTGGCGGAGGTGCCTCGCCTTATTAACTACCAGGGTATCCTTACAGACTCTGGAGGCCTTCCCATCAATGGAACCCCTGATCTAACGGTCAGGATCTATGCGGACAGCACAGCGGGTGCGACTGCTCTCTGGACTGAACCACATACAGGTGTCCAGGTGGATGACGGACTCTTTAATGTGATCCTCGGGAGTGTAACCACGATCCCCGACAGCCTGTTCGAAGAGGCAGAGCGCTGGCTGGGAATCACCGTCGGAGTTGATCCTGAAATGACACCGAGGATGAGAATCACCTCGGTACCCTGGGCCTTGAGGGCCGATGTAGCTGAGTATTCGCTCTCGGGAGGCACCGGAGACAGCCACTCGCTTGATGCGGATGATGGGGCGCCTGAGGACGTGGTCTACGTGGACGGTGAGGGCAATATCAGCATGAGTGGCGATGTGGCTGTGAGTGGCGGTGTGATAGTGGGCTCAGGCTACACCGGAGGGCCACCGGTGATGACCGCTCCCGTTACGAACCCCAGACCCGCTGGCAACAAGGGGAAGCAGGGGAAGGACCCTTCCATCCCGGCGACATTGGGAGCATCATCCGAAAACGATGACACCGATGGGATGTACCGCCCCACGGTACGGAAGCCAGTGCAGCACTCAGATGATCTAAGATACGTGGGCCCTGCATCAGCCCCACCAGCTAATGGCATGATCATCGAAGGTGATGTTGGTATAGGTACGGACACTCCAGCGGCAAAACTGGATGTCGCGGGTCTTGTCCAGACTACTGCCTTCAAGCTGCCCACTGGTGCGTCAGACAACCTGGTTCTAACATCTGACAGTCTTGGGAGTGCATCCTGGCAACCTACCGATACTCATAGGCGGATTCTATTGTCAAGGTGGGTGACAGACTGGAGTGCAGACAATGCAGCCGCGCTAACCAGTGCCATAGCGGCCGTCCAGACAGTTGATGACGGCTGGTCCATCGTAGGTGCCCGGCACTCCGGCGGAGACGTTGTCATCCTGGACGTGCCCGATGACAAGGTGTTGAAGCTGGAATCAAAGGTCACGGTGCCTGACTCGTTATCTGTCAAGTTACTCGCTGAGGGCCCTCGCGGCATGCGGATCGAGTATACGGGGGCTGGCAACTATGCGATATACGTTGAGTCCGGCAATCGCCAGGTACAGTTCGAGAACATCGTCTTCTGGAAGGGTGGGGTCGAGCTCGAGGGCGGGGTAAAGGGTGTACGGTTCAGGGACTGTCACTTCGACGGGATCGGTGATTTCGCAATCAAAACTCTCGGCGAGTCCGTGATCGATGTTGCAATCCGCGACTGTGTCTTCCATGACTGTGCAGGTGGAGTTAGCGTTGGTTTCGTCCACAGCGATCTTTGGATCATTTCTCGCTGCGCTTTCTGGCGGAACTCTGACTGTGATGTTGTCATCGGCTCAACAGGAATTCTCGTCGAATACTGCGATTTCGAGATTCGTACACAAGGGAACCTGGACAAGCCCTTCATCCACGTGAACTACGGTGGTTCCTATGTGTCACGATGTCGATTCGGCAACGAAGTCGACGCATGGGGCGAGCCGCCGACGAACATAGTTGTCGTGGGACCACTTACGGGTGCTACTTCCCAAACGATCACGGATATCGAGATTGTTGGCTGCAAGTTCTTTGGCCGCCTCGATACCCATGGTGGTCCCAGTTCGACATCCGCGAAGCACGCGATCTTATTCAACAGGCAGCCGAACGTATCACGTATCGCGGGCAATCGGTTCAACGAACACTATGGTGATGGAACGGATGGCACACCGTGTTGCGACTCCGCTTACTTGGGCACGAACGTGTTCGTCAATTACTGGACGGATAATCGACCCTATTCGTGGGGGTCGATTCCCCCTACCGCCGACGAGTGGGGCGTCGTGGAGGATCACTGGCTGATTTTCTAGATGTCCCTCCCGAAGCCTCATCCGTGAAGGGGTCGCTGCAGGTGCGCTGAACCGCCAGTTTCGGCTTTGATGACCTATGATGCACTGTCTGGCAGCCGTGGCCGTGATGGTAGGTGCAGATAGACAGTGTTGGATAGCAGAGAACCCTCCATTTGGAGGGTTCTCGTGTAGGTTACTGGGGCGGGAGGATTTGAACCCCCACAGGCAGATCCAGAGTCTGCTGTCCTACCATTAGACGACGCCCCAACTAGTATCACTTGAGGTTGTTTTAATATATGAGTCGGCAAGGGTGGTGTCAAGGATTAGAGGAGTGGGAAATGCGGTGACAGTTACCAAATTCCAACAGCGGAATTAGGAAACAGTCACCGGATTTCCTAAGTAAACTTGTGGCGGGCGATTTCGAGACGTTCGAGAGTCTTGTCCTTGCCGAGTATGACCATTACTTCAAAGAGGCCGGGGCTCTTGCGTGAGCCGGTGAGGGCGATCCTCACGGGCTGGAAGAGATCACGTGCTTTGAGGCCCATCTCTGAGACGAGTCCCCTCATGACGGGATCTATCGTTGTCTCGTCAAACTCCTCCAGTGCACGAAGCCGCTCTTCGAGTATCTTAAAGGCCGGGCCAACGTGGAGGGGTCTAAGGAACTTCTCCGCTGCCGCAGGATCGTACTCGACCTCATCCTTAAAGAAGAAGCCGGCAAGGTCAACAATCTGTTCACCAACCTTCAGCCTCTCCCCTACCACCTCGACTACCTTCTCCACGAACGATCGCGTGTCATCATCGAGAGGAGACTTCACCAGACCCGCTCTTTCAAGATGAGGCACTACGAGATCAACCCTGTCACCAATCGATCGCTGTTTCATGTACTCGCCGTTCATCCACTGGAGCTTGGGATAATCGAAGACGGCAGGTGTGGAACTTACCTTTTCAAGTGAGAACTTCCTCTTGAGATCCTCAACTGTGAAGAGATCCGTAGCACCATCAAATGCCCAGCTAAGGAGTGCCAGGTAGTTGACCAGAGCCTCGGGAAGATAGCCATCCTGCTTAAACTGACCGATCGATGTTGCGCCGTGGCGTTTGCTGAGTCTCCCCTTATCCGGGCCCATTATCATCGGCACGTGCGCGAAGGCCGGCGCCGGGACACCAAGGGCCTCATAAAGCACTATCTGTTTGGGTGTGTTGGAGAGATGATCGTCACCTCTTATCACATGCGTAATCTTCATCAGGGCATCATCGACAACGGCTGCGAAGTTATACGTGGGGAAACCATCGGATTTCATGATGACGAAATCATCAAGGGTTGTATTGCTGAAGGTCACATCCCCTTTCACGAGATCGTGAACACCGGTCTCGCCACCAAGCGGGGTCTTAAATCTCATGACATGCGGTTTTCCTTCATCACGGAGCCGCTTGACCTCCTCGGGTGACAGGTCCCGGCACTGTCTATCGTACTTGATATCTTTACCCTGCTTCTTGAGCTCCTCCCGTTTCCGGGCAAGCTCTTCGGGCGTACAGAAGCAGACATAGGCTTTGCCTTCCGAAACAAGCCGCTCCGCCCATTCCCTGTAGAGATCCTTCCGCTCCGACTGGAGGTAAGGCCCATAGTCGCCACCGATAGCCGGACCCTCATCCCAGTCAAGCCCAAGCCATTTCATGGCTTCAAGGACACTTCGGTAGGATTCCTCTGTGGAACGCTCGACATCGGTATCTTCGATTCGAAGGACGAACGTGCCACCCTTGTTCCGGGCAAAGAGCCAGTTAAAGAGTGCGGTCCTTGCTCCACCTACATGGAGATGCCCCGTCGGACTCGGTGCGAATCTAACCCTGACCTTTGTGCTCATCTCATTTTCGCCGATCTAACTTCCGGGTTCGCCGCTCCTTGATGGAGGTCGTAATCTTCTTGGCCCTCTGGGGCCGTCTTCTCCCGGGGCTCCCGCGTCGTCTTCCGGGCGCTTTCGCGCGCCTGGTCGCCTCCTGGAGCGCTCCGTAGAGTCTCCGTTTTCCGGCACGCCCTTCGGGTCCCACATTGCCGACCCGGGTGTTGTCGCTTTCTTCCTTGCTTATGATGACAAAGTCGACTTCTCTGCGTTCCCTGTCCACACGGGCCACACCAACGAGTACCTTGTCACCAATTCGATAATAGCGACCCGTGCGTGATCCTATGAGCATTGTACCTGTTGAATCAGGTGTGTAGTAGTCATTTTCGAGTGTCGACACGTGGACGAGACCCTCAACCAGGTTCTTCTCGAGCATAACAAACAAGCCGAAATCCTTTATCCCAGAGACGATGCCCCAGTACTCCTCTCCTATCTTTTGCTCCATGAACTCAGCCACGCGGGCTTTGATCGAAGCCCGTTCGGCATTGTCGGCTTCCATCTCCCTCAAGGAGGAGATCTCAGCAGCCTGCCGGATGAACTTGAGGAGCTTGGTCTTGTCTCTGGGTGATGAGCCGTGGAGGCCGAAGATCTTGAGCAACCTGTGTACAACGAGGTCGGGATACCTTCTTATGGGTGAAGTGAAATGCGTGTAGCACTGGCTCGCAAGACCGAAGTGACCGACATTGCGTTCGGAGTAAAGTGCTTTCTTGAGACTGCGGAGAATAAACATCGAGATTATGTATTCCTCGGG
>JALGZP010000006.1 GCA_025774845.1 bacterium | reverse complement strand
GTCTTCATCCTTTAAGATAGGCTCGATCCGTCTTCGTATCGTAAGTGATGCCCGTTCGTCCGCCTGAATACGTGGTGCATAGACACCGTCCAGTTCAGAGAGCATCTCCAGTGTCTTTAGCCTTGAAGCACCACCGGATCTGGCACTGAGCACGGTCCGGGCGATTTCCGCACAGACGGTCTCGCCGTCACCGATTCCGAAGGCATCGATGAAGTCAGACATCGGCTCGGTGTTAAACGCACACGGACCGCCTGCGACCACAATTGGGTCACTGTCGCTACGATCGGCGGCGTGAACCGGAATCCCGGCCAGATCGAGCATCGTAAGGACGTTGGTGTACTGGAGCTCATGCTGAAGCGAGAAACCCAGGACATCGAACTCGCGTGCTCTAACCCCCGTCCCGATACCCGACAGCGAGACATTCTCTTTTTTCATGAATGCCTCCATATCGACCCAGGGGGCAAACGCCAGATCCGCCAGAAAATCCGGATGGGCGTTCAAGGTGTGATAGAGGATCCTCAGCCCCATGTTTGACATACCTATCTCATAAAGATCCGGGAAACACAGGAGAAACTTCAGCCGCCCGTCGCGCTTCTGAGGAAAGTTGATCTCGTTACCGCAGTACCTGCCCGGCCGCGTAACCTCCCGGACCAGTTGGGATACAGGTTTGCCGTTAAGAGCACAGATCAAGAGATATACCTCGCTAACGAGATGATGGGGGCGGACGATCGCAAATGATTAATCTAGGAGACCTCTTCGAATCCTCTCTGGAGGGCTTTCTTGTTGAGCTCGAGGAGCGCCATAGCCCTTTCTGAAAGGACCTTCTCAAGACTTTTGACCGCCGAGTCAACGGCAACGGCCCCGGTCTTCTTCAGCACGCACCCGAGCATCACCATATTGGCAGCTCTGGAAGCACCGAGCCCTTCGGCGATATCATTCGCCGGCACCCTGATCTCTTCGATGTCGTCCCTGGCTACCTTCTTCTTGACAAGCGAGGAGTTCACAAAGATGACACCGCCGGGCCGTATCCGGCTTTCGAATTTATCCAATGACGCGATATTCATCGCAATCACACAGTCGGGTTCATTGACAACCGGAGATGGAATCTCAGTGTCGGAGACTATAACCGAGCAATTGGCGGTCCCGCCCCGCATTTCTGCACCGTAGGAAGGGAAAAACGTCGTATGTTTTCCTTGTACCATAGCGGAGTAAGACAGAAGCGTCCCCATGAGGACAACTCCCTGTCCCCCAAAACCGGCCATAATCACTCTGGTCGTCATCAACGCCCCCTTCCTGCTCTTAGGCAACCTCCTGAGGTTCTTCGGCCTTGGCATCTTTGAAAACACCCAGCGGGAAATACGCGCCCATTTCCTTCTCCAGCCACTCAAGCGAGTCCGCCGGCAACATTCCCCAGCCGGTGGGACACTGCGAAACCACCTCTACGAGCGAGAACCCGAGACCGTCCAGCTGAGCTTGAAACGCCTTCTTGAGGGCGCGCTTGGTCTTCAGGACGTTCTGCGGGTTGTTTACCGCGGTCCTCTCAAGATACGCAACACCCTTGAGCTCGCGTATCAGCTCGCAGACCCTCAAGGGATAGCCCTGAACCTCGGCTTGTCTTCCGAGTGGTGATGTCGTCGTCTTCATACCTATCAAGGTCGTCGGGGCCATCTGCCCGCCCGTCATACCGTAGATAGCGTTGTTCACAAAGATTATCGTTATCTTTTCGCCCCTGTTCGCGCTGTGAATCAACTCCGCCGTTCCGATAGAGGCCAGATCGCCGTCACCCTGGTGGGTGAACAATACGCAATCCGGTTTCACCCGCTTTATACCTGTGGCCACTGCCGGGGCACGGCCGTGCGCCGCCTGAATGAAGTCGAAATTGAAGTACAGGTCAGAGAAAACCGAGCACCCCACCGATGCAACACCTATGCATCGCGGCATCACACCGAGGTCGTCTATGGCCTCGGCTGTCAGACGATGGACAAGGCTGTGCGCGCAGCCGGGACAATAGGTAAATGGCCTGTCACTCAGGCTCTCGGGTTTCCCAAAGACCTTCTCCAAGTTCCTCACCTCCAGTAGGTTCTATTCAAGTACAGGATATATCTCAACCGGTTCACTCGATGCTACGCACTTGCCCGCCGCCTCTATGATCTCATCCTCAGTGGGCAGCCCTCCACCCGTGTGGGCCAGTAGCGACACCTTGGCCTTGCCGCACACACTCAACCGGACATCCTCATAAAGCTGTCCGAAACTCATTTCCGCTACCAGGATATCCTGCTTGTTTTTGGCAAGGTCGGCAATGGCATCGGTGGGAAACGGCCAGAGCGTGATCGGTCTTAAGAGACCGAGTTTGATCCCGCCCTTTTCCCTCGCCGCGGTCACCGCCGACTTCGCTACCCTGGCGGCCGTCCCGTATGCGATGATAACCACATCGGCATCATCGACCTCATAGAGTTCGTAACGGACTTCTTTGGCTTCTATCTCCAGGTACTTCTTCCTGAGGTGTACGTTGTGTCGTTCGAGCGTACCCGGGGCAAGTCTGACTGACGTGATCATGTGGCGCTCCCGGCCCTCGGAGTTTCCAAGCGCCCATCCGGTCTTACCGCTCGGATCGTAAGTGACAGATTCCCTCATCACCACCGGTTCCATCATCTGGCCTAGTATGCCGTCACCGAGGATCATCGAGGGATTGTTGTAGCGGTCGGCTACCTCAAACCCGAGTATTGTAAGATCGACCAGCTCCTGGACGGTGCTCGGGGCAAACACCACTACCCTGTAATCCCCGTGTCCCCCACCTCGTGTGGACTGAAAGTAGTCCGACTGTGCGGGGGCAATATTGCCCAGTCCGGGTCCCCCACGTACGATATTGGCATAGAAGCAGGGAAGCTCAGAGCCACACAGGTATGAGATACCTTCCTGCTTGAGGCTGATACCCGGTCCGGACGATGACGTCATTGTTCGCGCACCCGCCGCAGATGCCCCGTAGACCATGTTTATTGCAGCTATTTCACTCTCGGCCTGAATGAAGGTTCCACCCTCTTCAGGCATACGTCTCGACATGTATTCGGTGAGCTCGTTCTGAGGAGTGATGGGGTACCCTGCGTAAAAGCGGCAGCCTGCCCTCAAGGCAGCCTCACCGATAGCCTCATTACCCTTCATTAGCAGGCGTTCTTCAGCCATCTGAGCCCTCCATCTTTCTTTTATTTATAGACCTCTATCGCTACCTCAGGACAGATCCACCCGCACATCGCACAGCCTGTACAGGATTCGGGATCAGTACACTCCGGATAGTGATAGCCCTTGGTATTGAAGCCCGCCGACAGGCTAATCGTCTTTTTTGGACAGTAAAGTATGCAGAATTCACAACCTTTGCACCGCTCCTTGTCGACTTTTATCTCAGGCATGTTACTCTCTCCCTATGGGGTCAACCAGAAACCTGGAGAAACCTCCTAAAGTTATCACAAACGCCATCCCCCGTCAATACCTCCGTGCAGGGCCCGGGGCAGGGCTCTCTAGTCTTTAGATGCGGATGGATACGGTTTGTGCTGTTCGATATACCGCTCGACGCTCCCGGGCACAAGAAACCTGATGCTCCGGCCCTCCGACAGCCGTTCACGTATCCCGGTGGACGAGATTTCGACCAGCGTGATGTCCACGAACTGCTTCCCGGCCGTGGCCTGCCCGGGGTCAATACTGTTCACATAACCGGGTCTGCGGGCGATCCCGAAGGAACACTCGGCCGCTACGACGTCGGGTTCCTTCCAGTTCGGAAGATCAAGATAGGCGTCCATCCCCATCAGCAACCAGAACTCGACGTCCTTCCCATAGCGGTTCCGGATCTCTCTGACGGTATCAACCGTGTAGGAGACTCCACCCTTCCGGACCTCGATATTTGAGGCGGTGAAGTGGTCGTAGTCCGCAACCGCCAGCCTCACCATCTCAAGCCTGTGTGAGGCAGATGCGGCCGTGTATTCAGGCTTATGTGGAGGACTGCTCGACGGGATGAACATAACCAGGTCGAGACCGATTGCTTCGCGCAACTGCTCGGCACAGATCAGGTGTCCGCAATGGATGGGGTCGAAAGTCCCGCCGAACAAGCCGAGGCGTTTTATATCATTCGCTTGAGGAGGTTTCCGTCTGGCTTTCGATTGCACCTCTGAGCTCCTTCAGTCTCCGTGCAGCCTGATCCCCCGCGGGACTCTCCGGGTAGTCCCTCAGCAATTCCTCATAGGCAAGTCTTGCCTCGCTGAGTTTGCCCTCACCGACCAGTGCGATTCCCTTTCCGAGCAACGCCTGCTGGGCCCAGGGAGTATCACCGTACTCCTTGAGCACACTGTCGAAATAGATGCGTGCAGACCTGTAATAGCCGAGCTTCAGGTAGAGATCACCGCTGAGATACTCCTTCTCAGCCAGTGTCGATCTGCACTCCGCCACGAGCTGCTCGGCGTCTTGCTTGAGATCGGTTTCCGGGTACTCCCGAAGCAGGAGAATGAGCTCGCTTAAGGCCTTCACCCTCTCGGTCTGATCCCTTTCCGGGCGGGGCGCCTGCTCAATATAGCTCAGTGCAATCATGTACATCGCGTTATCGACAAGCTCACTCCCGGGGTAGGAATCGATGAAATCCTCAAAGTCGCGCACTGCCAGGTCATACTCACCGATTTCCATACGGCAGCTGGCCAGACTGAACTCCGCCCGTTCTGCGACGGACTGGGCGGGAAACTCGGAAAGCAGTTGCTCATACTCGATGATCGCCTTAGAGCACTTTCCTTCCCCCTGCAACCTGTCCGCGATTACGAGACGTTCCTCCGGACGCACCGCAGACTTGTCCTGCCCACCCGAGCAGGCAACCACGGCAACCGTGACAAGAGAAATCACAAACAGCAGTTTTCTTTGCATGAACCGATCTCTTCCAGGGGTCATCAAGAAGCGGTCTTGTTTGAATAGAACAGGTAGATGAGCACACCTATGATTGCTATAACCAGCCCACCCTCAAGATAGCGGTCCCACTGTCCCTTCTCCATCTCGGGGGCCGCAAAGCCGTGTTCACTGTCACTCAGCAGCGGCACCATGGAAGCCGGCACGTTATCTCTGACTTCAGCTCTTGCATTTGAAGACGCCAGTACCTGTCCATCCGACCGTTTAACCAGCTCGTAGTAAAATGATACCCTCGCGATTCGCTCTATGATCTTGCCCACGAGCACATATCGTCTCCAGCTCCTGCCGTAGTTGAGCTCAAGGTCCGTGATCCGCAGACTGAGCAGGTAGGAAGTCTCCTGGGCCGGATCCTCGGCCGGGTCATCTTCACCCGCCTGCACCCTCCACGAGGCATCCTCACCGGTGCCCGCTTCGATCTGAAGATACGGTCTGCCGCTTCCGGGCGGGGCGACGTCCATCGAATCGACGGCAGCCCTGACCGCTCGCTCGACAAGCTCGAGATTCGTAGGATATGTGTCATCCGCAAGACAAACCGACTGCAGACTGATAAGTACGATACCGGTCAGAAAGCCGGTGGCCAACTTACCCATAGAATAACCCCTCATTCTCGTTAGTCCTTGACAGAGGCCCTGAACCTGTGATCATATTCTTCAACATTTGGTTGGCGATGTCAATGTGATTTTGCTCAAAGGCATCAGACGATGTGCCGATTACTAAGTACAGAACGCAACTACCTGAATGGGGACCCGAAGAGGAGTAAGTCATGTCAGAAACGCGTAAGATAATAGGCCATATGTTTGTCAATCTGGTGAAGATCCCGCTCGATGCAAGGGTCGCAAAGCAGGGAGCTGCGGTAGTCGATGGTCTCATTGATAAGCTGGTGGCCGAGATGCCGGACATCTCAAAGGCGGACTGGCACAAGCTGAGAATCGCGTTTTGTGGCATGCTGGCGCATGGCTGGGCCATGGGCATGAATCCCTACAATAACCCCAAGACCAAAGCGGACGGCAAACCTCTGGAAGTCAGGGTCTCCAAAGACATACTCCTTCCGATGGAGGCGCTCAAGTCGCTTCGCTACGTCAAAAAGGATGATCTCGGCCGCATCCAGAAGGCTTTCTTCGAGCCAAGCGCGGAGGCGAGAATCAAGGAGCAGATCGAGAGAATCCTTGCGGAGATAGCCAGGAAGCACTGGGCTAAGTAGACCGGGGTATTACTTCTCCTTCTTACCGGACTGGGAATCAGCGGTATCTTTGCGTTCACTCTTCTTGCCGGACTTGGAATCAGCGGTATCTTTGGGGGTCTTCTTCTTGTAGTCCGTCTCATAGAAACCCGAGCCCTTGAAGATCAGACTGATACTCTGCGGAAGCAGCTTCTCCAGTTTCCCCCGGCACTTGCGGCACCTGGCCAGGGGTTTGTCAAGCATGCTCTGCTCGACCGAGAAGGTATAACCACACTTGGTACACTTGTAGTCATACGTAGGCAACTGACCCTCCTTTTGCTTGAAAGATAAGTGCTCGGCCTCCCTTAATCAACCCTGGATATTGTTGACAGCCCGGCAGCGATTTGATAACCTGCCGCTGGTAGCCTTGAAAGGAGGTAGAGAATTGGAACGTTTAATTCTGATCTCCTGTGTGATTCTAGCTGTTTTGTGTTCGGCTGGTCACGCGGTCGAGCCCGGATCGAAGGCCGACGACGCCGCTACACGCTCAACAGTGGACCGCATACTTGATAAGGGTGCTCCCCTGCCTTTTCCCGAGCAGATGGTCGTGGGCGATGTTGTCGGTTCCGATGGCAACCCGATCGGGGGCGTCATGGTCAAACTCTTCGCGGATGGCCTCCTTGTCGAGGTGGGACATACGACCGCTTCCGGGGCTTACGAACTGCGGCTTCCCCTCAGCGTGGAACGGGATGAGACTGTAGTATTGTGGTTCATGTCCACTACCAGTAGCCTTCTCCCCCGGTGCGTCCTACTCAAGGAGAGCTCGCGGGCCGCAAAGACAAGTTTATTCAGCGACTGTATCAATGAGGTCAAAATGCGGCCTCGGATGCGTGTTGATGTGACCATGATGACCGAGAGCGAGTTAGTCGCATCGCTGAAGCTCAAGGGCTGTCTGTGACCCCGTAGAGATGAGTCACTCGTAGTCCCAGGGGCCCTGCTGCGCATCAAGACCGGTTGTGCACATCCACTGAACCGGGTCAGAGGTCCGAAAGGCCCTCTATGCCTCCTCGGATTCGCTTCCATCCCCGGGGCTCAGCAGCCCGATTACAACGTAAGCAATCAGTCCCACACCTCGGGACAGCAGTATGACCAGGGCAAACAGGAACCGGACCAGATTGGGGTCGGTCTTGAAGAACTCCGCTAGCCCGCTGCACACACCAAGCAGCATCTTGTCCCCTGCCGCTCGCCGCAGGCGCGGGCGCTCTTCGACGCCCTGCTTCCAGTAGACGAAAAGTAGAAAGGCGCCACCCGCAATCAGCGAGAGCGGCCACAGAATGACCCACGCGACGTGCCACGCCCCCCAGAAGCCGTACCGCATGAATCCGAATACTCTGAGGAACAGAAGCACCGCGACCGAGATCAGCAGAATGCCGCCGACCAGCAGGCCTGATGATCGTCCTGCAGGTGCTGGTTTTTCGGTACCCTCCTCGATCCTGGGAAAGAGGTACATCCCGAGAAGGTATGCTATGAGACCGATGCCTCCTGCAAGACTCAGCGCCCCCCAGCCTATTCGGACCCATATCGAGTCTATGTCGAGATATGCGGCGACTCCTCCACAAACGCCATCTATGATCCGACCCTGCCTGAGCTTATAGATCCTTCGTATCTCTGCCAAAAAACCACCTCCAGTCGGGCACACTAGTACCACCGCGTGCTCGAGAAGTCAAGATAATCCGGTGAGCATGGCATCGCTGGTGAGCCCTTCGGACCGCAAGCGAATGCCTGCAGTTTGAGCAAGCGGAACGAAGGGCGCGCCGGCGTTCAGGGAAACAAGTAACGCCGGGCACAGGGACCCGGCGCTACCTCGTGGTGCTGGTTTGTATTCTAGAAGGAGATACCCAGGGAGAGTCTGTGGACACCGCTGAAGACACCATGATCGGTATAGGCGTAGTCCACCGAACCGACTCCCATCGACGTCGTCAACTTTATTCCGCAGCCCCCTGCAAAACCCATCTCCTCCGCATTGAAGGTATATCCGCTTCTCAGGAATAACATCTCCGACCACGCGTATTCCGCACCCAGGTGTATCCGCTCCGAATAGTCATTCGGATGGGTTGCATCAAGCGCGGCGGTCAGTCTGCCGGCAGTCGACAGGTCGAAATCATATGCCAGCCCGAACCTGAAGTTCAGAGGCAGATCGTATTCTCCGAACGTCTTCTCCGACTCCACGTATGCTGTTCCGATGTAGTACTTGTCGACATAGGTGCCGTCGAAGCGCATGTCGGGACCGAAGTTGTTGGTCGCCATCGCCAGTCTCAGCGATCTGTATCCGGTATGGTATATGGTACCGAAATCGAAGGCAAAGCCCCGCGAGTGGAAGTCCGCGATGGCCTGGTCGATGTATTTCAACGACCCGCCGACCATCAGCCTGTCAGTCCATGTCCGGGCGTAGGAGATCCCCAGTGCGATGTCCTGCGGGCTGAAGTACTCCACGATGACGTCGGCCTCTTCCTCCCTCACCATCGGCATCTCACCGTAGTTCACGGCGATACCGCTCAGCGCTATTACTCCGTAATTGGTATACGGGAATGCGTATACCCCACCCAGCATTCTTATGTCCGCAATCCATTCCGTGTCGGTGATGTAGATCTGCCTGGACTCAATCCCCGCAAGCCCGGCCGGGTTTGCGAAAGCTGCTGAAGCATGTCCAACAGCCGCCCCGGAGGCCTCTCCCATGGCTACACTTCTGGGGTCCATCCCGATCTTGAGGAAGAGGGCCCCTGCCGTACCGACTTTGTCCATCAGGGCGTAGCAAGGCACCGACACCGCAACCAAGCACACAACCGTTATGACTGCACTCATCAATTTCATGATCAAGGCCTCCTCCGAACCGATCATCGTTCACCTTTGATTACCGCAAACTTCCCGATTTTCTCCCCGTATTCACGACTCGCAACCCTGTAAATATATATTCCGCTAGCAATCGACTGGTTGTTGGAGGTGAGCATGTCCCATCTTTCTCCCCCGGTCTCGCTACCACCGGGATCCGGAGTCTCATCACCTGAAACGTTGTGATAGACCACATCGACCAGCTCACCGGTCATGGAGTAGATATATACGGTGCACCGCTTCGGTAGATTGTAGAACGAGATTCGGCCTTCGTAGTCGAGCCTCTCCCAGTCCGCGCTTCCCCTGTAAGGATTGGGTGACACTATAATGCCGTCGAGGGCGCCTGCAATGGCCTGTTCCATGCAATTTCTCATGCACTCATCGAAACAGTCCGGGCATTCCTGGCACATTTCCTCGCAGTGGCCGGCACAGTCACCATCGAAATCGGACGGCAGCGGCGTAGCGTAGACGCCGTCGAGAGTCTTGGTATATGCGCTACCGCGTGTCGATTCGTTGCCTGCAGCGTCATAGGCGGTGACAAGGTAGAATGACGGAAAACCTATCCGTACAGTGTCAGCCGCGCTGTTGACGAACGGTCTGCCCTCGAAGTCCCTTATCAGCTGCCATGGCCCCGTACTCGAGACCAGGCTGTTGTAGAGCCGGTATCCGGCGAAATCATCGTCCTCCTCGGAAGTCGATGACCACTCCAGAGCCACCTCTCTGCCGGTAAGCAGGGGTTCGTCAAGTGTCGGAGCGTTGGGAGCGAAATCATCCATCACGAATCCGTTCGAGAAGAAGGTCTTGAGGTTATCGACGTGCTCCATCATCGATCCGAGAGTGGAGACTTCAGCACCGGCTCTGGCTCTCCTCGACCAGAAACTGGCGTCGAGCCCCTCGCCGAAGACCATGGCGAAATAGAACGTAGTCTGGTCGCCTGCCTCGACGTCGTAAGGCCCTATTGCCGTCATCATTCTGTAGTCAAAGGGTATGTCAGGCGGGGCCTTAACGGTGCCCTGGGACAGTCTGTCATATGCAGAAGCCCCACTGGTCACATCGTTATTCCAGTCCCACCATGTCACGGTCTCCCACGAAACACCGGTAACCGGGGTCTCCGTTATGCTGCCGCCTGGCGGAGGGCCCGACAGGAGCATCTGCCCTATGTGGGTCGGTGACAGTAGCTTGCTGTTCTTGTCGGACTCATCGGCCGGATCACCGTCGTCATCGTACATATAGGCGACACCCCGCGTCTCGTCATACCCGACGAGATCGTCATAGTAGTAATCAGGCAGGTCGTTGTTGCCCATATCGCAGTCCGACATCCAGCCCCACCAGAAGTGCTGAACCGACTTCGTAAACTCAAGGTCGGCCCGGATCAGGATGAAGTCGTCAAGCCGCGGGTCTTCCCACATCATGTACCGAAGCGTGACCTTCATACCCAGATCCTGGGGCGAGTAGCCCGTATCAAAGGTGCTTTCGAGGTCCATGGAGCTGTTCCCCGGCTGCGCAACATTGAAACCACTGCAGACGGAGTCATACATCAGGAAGTCCAGCTGGTCGAAGGTTCCTATGGCCGTATAGGGCTCTCCCCCTTCGCCGCCGACGACGTATCCGCCCGCCCACGGTCCGGCCTGAAACACCTGTTCGTTGCCCGATGAACCCGGATAGAAGCCCGTGTACATACAGATACCGATGGTATAGATCTGCGGGAACCACAGATCACCGAGCATGTAGCTGAAGTCGGCACCTACACACGGTGCCATTGTCGCAAACTCACCATCCCGCGAGCCGGGAGGACCGAACCGTTCGATCACATCTTCATCCCACGCTCCGGCCTTAATAGAAATCAGCAGAAACACGATGGTGCAGATTGGGATAGCTTTCCTGAGCTTCATTTCAGTCCTCCAATCCTAGAATCCCAGCTTCACTCCGGCTCTTATTTCCCTGGGCGAGCCGAAAACAGTAACGTCATCATACGGACCTGTGTATTCCCCATGGAACCTCAGGTGTCTCATCAGATCGGTGTTGCTATCATCGAAACCGACCAGATTGCGTTTATCGAAAAGATTGTGAATCTGCAGATAGAGTTGCTGGGTCAGATTGCGGAAATGGAAGTCCTTGGAGAGCTTCACATTGACCAGGGACGTCGAGGGGAACCTCGCCGTGTTCTGTTCCGGCTGGGCCGACCTTGTATTCTCCGCGGGCGTGTAGGGCGCACCTGAAGCGTACTTGACCAGCACGTTCGCCGCCCAGTTGTCCTTCCGGCCGTACCCGATGTCAAACACCAGACTGTGGCGCCTGTCCCAGTCAAGGTAGTATTCCTTCGACGGCGGGACATTGTCATCGAACCGGTTGAGATAACCCTCGATCACATCGGAGCTACGACCCTTTGCGATCATGTAGGTATAGATCAGCCTTCCCATCCAGTCTTCCCGGAATTTCTGCTGTGTCGTGACCTCGAAGCCCCTGACGTTACCCCAATCAGTGTTGCGGTACGTCGTGTACTCCGTGGCGTTCGGATGATCCGGATCCGGATACCGGCTGTCGTTCACGACCACCGTTGAGAGAAGATTATCGATGTCCTTGTAAAAGCCGGTGAGGTCGATCATCAGACCATCGGATATCAGGTGTTCAACACCGACCTCGTAAGAAACGGTCCTCTCGGGCTCGAGATCGGGGTTTCCGATCAACGGCCAGTGGCCGCCCATATCATACTTGGTGTTGCTGTAGAGGTAACTGTATGCGGGTACCTGGAAATAGTGTCCATAAGTGAAGTGAAGCACCGTTCTTTCGGAAACCGGATGCGACATTCCCAACCTCGGACTCACCTGGTACTTTATGGAGGCATCTGTCAGATTGTGGAGCGGTGGTTCGGTATTGTCCGGACCCCCACTTCCGGGGCCGGGTACCTGGATTGAATCCGGCCACGGGTAGGTCGGATCCGACGGTATCTTGAAACTGGGATTGAAGAAGTCGAGCCTGACTCCTGCATTGATGACCAGGCCGCTGTACTCCACCTTGTCCTGGATGTATGCAACGCCGCAGACAGGATCCACGTCATAGTCATTGCGATAGACGTTGCCGGCAGGTGCATATACTTCCTGATGACGTGTGTCATACTGGGAGTATTCGCCACCGACCTTGACCTGATGGTGCTCATTGACCTGGCTCGTAATACTGGATCTCACACTGTAAATCGTAGATTCCGAATCATGGAACAGGGGATTGTCCCCACCTATAATGTAGTTGTCCTCGTCATACTCGGGCTGAAGATCGAGACCGCCACCACCCTCGGAAGCCGGTGTCGTATTCCAGGCCTGCGACCTCGACAGATCCCACCACTTGCCCGGCTGGGCAACATGGTAGCTCGTGGTGAACCTCGACAGGGACAAGTCATAGTAGGTGTCATGACTTATCATATGACTCATTCCGAGCATGCCTACGAGTGTTCTACGGTCGTAACCGAGAAATGTCTCGGGAAGCTTCTGCCGCTGCGCGTCCCAGGCATTGAACTGGGTGTCATAGAAGAGTCCCTCGCAGTATACCTTGAAATCACGTCCCGGAAATCCGGTCAGCTTCCATATCACCTGGTCCAGGTCCCTTCCCTGATTGGGCAGGACATGTATGTGCGGATCCCAATCGTCCCACTTCGAGGTCTCGCCCGAAACGAAGAATCTCATCTTGCGTGTCCACGGGGAGGGTCCGCTCAGCGTGAGCTTCGTCGTACTGAAGCCCGTGTCGTATTCGCGGGCATCGTCGGCGTCTCTCCACAGTGCCTCCATAGGCAGGTAGAAGCTCTTCTCGATTTCTCCTTTGAAATCGAGACCGCCTTCCTTTGTGATCACGTTGACTATCCCCGATTGCGCGTTTCCATACTCGGGGGTAAAGCCACCACTGAGGATGACCATCTCCTGAATTGCGGACTCGTCATAGCTGGCCGATGCTCTTGAAAAAACAGGGTCGAGGATCGATGCGCCGTTGACGGTATATGCGATCTCGTTTTCACGACCGCCCCTGACGTGAATTCCACGTCTGTCAACCGCAGCCCCCGCCTGGAAACTCACGATGTCAAACGGTGACTCGATCGGGAGCATCGCGATCTCTTCATGCTCGATGATACTGACCGAAGAGGTCATATCTTTCCGGATCATGGGTCTGTCGGCGGTGACAACGATCTCCGGAACCACATCGAGGACTGTTGGGTTGAGCGCGAAGTCCAGCGTACTCGTGAGATCGGTGCTGACGTCTACCTCGTGCTGTAAAACCGCCTGGTAACCCATCATGGTCGCCTTCACCGCGTAGGCACCGGGTGGTACATTGACGATGTGATAGAGTCCTTCGAGGTTTGTGATCCCGCCCAGCTGGGTTCCTTCGACGATGACGTTTACCGCGGTCAGCGGTTCACCGGTGTCGCTGTCGAAAACCATTCCGGCGATCTTGCCGGTTGTCCCCGCGTAAAGACTGCAGGCAATAAAAAGCGCTCCAAACGCGACGACAGAACACAGTGTTCTTATTCTCATAACACACCTCTCCTCCGGTTCCTAGAATTGATATACCAATGAAATCCCTTCTGACGATATCGGCCATGCCTTGACGATCTTTAGCAGAATTCGACTGCATATAAAGGTGAGCAAAACTGCTATTGAGGGGATTACTGCTAAACGGTGGGATTTACGCCCAGACCGGGCTTGTCTGAGAGGCTGAGCCTGCCACCAAGCGCTTTTACGCCGTTGAAGGGGTCGTTACTGATGAGCAGATTTCCATCAAGATCGCAATAATCTGCAAGGGATGCTAAGTGGGCTGCGGCTGTGATACCAAGCGAACTCTCAACCATGCAGCCCAGCATCACGCTGAGACCTGCCGCCCTCGCAACTGTGATCATCCGCATCGCTTCGCGTATCCCCCCCGATTTCATCAGCTTTATATTCACGCCGTCGGCCAATCCGCGCCATTCAAGAACGTCTTCCTTGCAGGCGACACTCTCGTCAACAATGATGGTCGCGCCGGTCTTCTCCCTCAATATCCTGTATCCCTCACGATCCCCTTTTGGAAGGGGTTGTTCGAAATACTCGATCGAGAATTCCCTGCCGTAGGAGTCGATTTTCTCGACCGCCTCATCAACCGACCAGCCCTCGTTTGCATCCACCCGGAGTACAGCACCGGTTTCCTCCTTGAGGAGACGGAGAAGCGCGCGTTCATCGCCGAATCCGACCTTTGCCTTGAGGATCGGGAACGTTCTCAGGAAGTCGATCCTCCCGCCGGCCGAGCTGACGTCTTCCACACCGACCGTGAGAGAGGTGACGGGCAGGTCCCCACCCGACAGTCCCAGGAGCTTATACAAGGGCTGCCCCGCGATCTTGCCACAGATGTCAAGAAGCGCGGCCTCCACAGCGGCACGGCCGGATGGGCTGGCCGGGAACTGCTGCTCGAGCTTCCGCACTATAACCTCTGTTGCGAAGGGATCATCCCCGATCAGGTCCTCCGAGCCCAGTATGGTCTCGCAGGCCTTGTCCGGATCGTCACCGTAGTATCTCGAGGGAGAGGCCTCGCCATAGCCCTTGATGCCATCACAGTCAATCTCGGCAACACATATCCTGTGGACAGAGGTGGTACCTCTCGCAATCGCAAAGGGGACCTCAAGATCCAGATCGTAGGTCATCAACCGGACTTTCACAGCATCTCCTTTATGGCTTCGAGAATCCTATCGCATCCAAATCTTACGACATCCGTGGCAGGCAGACCCATCTCACTTTCGGCTTGGGCGACGGCTGCCGCCGCGGCGTCTTCGTCAAGTTCATATGTATTGAGCGCGACCGCGACCACCCTGCTCGGGAAGACCGGTTTGCACGCCTTTTCATAGATTTCCTTGAGCCCGTTCAGGGGCGGAATGCTGATCCCGTAGCCTTCTATCTCGTCCTTGCCCGGCTGGTGGCATAGTATCATCGCATCGGCATAGCATCCGTGCATCAGCGCCAGTGTTACACCCGAGTAGGCCGGGTGCAAGAGTGAACCCTGCCCCTCAACCACCGCAACCGCCGAACGGGAAAGGGCCTCAACCGTCAGGTCCTCCACGACCCGCGACATGAAGTCCCCGGGCAGCCTGTCGACTACAGCACCCCAGCCCGCCAGCAGGATTCCCGTCTGCCCCGTCGGCACGAATTCGGCGTCCACACCCTTGTCGTTGAGAGACCGGGTCAGCTCGTATGCGACCGTCATCTTGCCGCTGCGGCAGTCCGATCCCACCGTCAGCACTACAAGACCGTGTTTGTCCCTGAGTCTTCCCTGTGCGACATCTTCCGGTATCACCGGTTTGCGGATATCCCAGATCTCGACATCGCTGCGTCGCGCTCGAGCTGCTATCTCGGGGTCATCGCCAAGCAAGGTGTGAAGCCCGCTTATCACGTTCAGCCTGTTATCAATGGCCGAAAGCACGGTGCGCCGCCACTCGGGCGGGAGCGCGCCACCCCTCGGTGCGATTCCCATCAACAGCGAATCGGGGGCCGTCTTCATGGCCTCTTCAAGCGAACCCACAACCGGAATCGTTCCCCCGAACCCCAGGACATCGCCGACGGTGCGCCCACTCCTCGTACTGTCGATTACGCAGGCAACCTGTTCGGGCCGGTATCTTATGATGACTGCCGCAGTCTTGGAGGTGAGGAGCCCGAGTTTTCCCTCTGCGAGGATCGCCAGTCTGTCGGGTCTAAACATGCCAGACCCGTCTCATTGATATTAGCGATGTAAGAAGATCGGACCGGAAGCGACGCGAGCCCTGCTTGAGCGACTCGATCCGCACACAGCCTGAGGCATGGAGTATCCTCAGGTTGCCCAGGTGGACTGCCACATGATCGATCCTGCGTCTGGCTCCAAAGAACACAAGATCATACTCGCCGAGACCGGCAAGATCCCTGACCGCCCTTCCTGCCTTCGCCTGATCACCCGAATCACGCGGCAGGTCGATACCGAAGAAACCGAAGGCGAACTGGACCAAACCCGAGCAATCGAATCCGAAGGTGCTTTTGCCTCCCCACAGGTACGGGGTGCCCGCAACCTCCCTTATAAGTGGTCTGAATCGCCCGGGACTCCACGGCAGCGTGGTGAGTCTTCTGACACCCTCACGGCTTATCCTGCCGTGCCCACCGCCGGGAAGCTCGAGCAGGTAGCTACTTTCCGGTCTTCCCACGACGTTTACCAGACTCCCCATCGGAATCAGGAGGTCGGTATCACCGGGGGAGCTGACCCTCGCAAAACGCTTCACTATAATGTGGGTCGGAACACATGGCTTGTCGAGGGATATCGACCTTAGCGGCAGCCAACCTCTGTAACCGTCGGCCAGCGTGCACTTCGCCCAGTCACCCTTCAAGGATTCGACCTGAAGGCTTCTACCGAAAACCTCCTGGGTTAGCAGCTCTGAACAAGTGCTGGGGCGTGATCTTAAGCCCGCTACCGCACGACATACTACTGCCATAAATCAGACCCGGAGCTACCGTCCGGGGATGAGAACATAGTCTCCGAAACCCGTCTCATCCACAAAGACGAAGCGCCTCCCTTTGCTGATATAGTGCCACACCTCTGTGGGATTTCTCCCTATCTCCAGGGGGTATTCCTCGATCTCATCAGGCTCACCGTACATGATGTAGACCTTCCCCCTGTCGGTCCTCCAACCCTCGGTAAGGGACGTAGGGAAGTGCTCGTTGGCATATCTGAAACGTCTCATGTGCTCATCATAGAACTCATTCTTAGGTGTTCGGGGCGTGGGGTCCTTTTCTCTCCAGAACTGCTCCCATATCCGCTTCCTCTCTTCCTCACCGGCCTCGAGAAACCGCTCTATCATGCTGCTGGTGGCGATGTAAGTCAGTATCTGCGCCGCCTCTTCAGCGTCCTTCCCGAAGTAGAAGCTTGTGGTCCTGACCTCAAACTCCTTTGACCGCGAGACAACAGGCTTGCCGTCCGCCCCTGCGATCGATACGGTGAGCATATGGCGCCCATTTGAAAGCGAATCCAACGACAGGTTTCCGAAATGCACGGTCATGCCTTTGCCCACGATGGCACTCGATAACCGATAGGCCCTTGCCCCACTCATCTCAAAGACTTCCTGAACGACGGTCACGGTATCTTCACCGTCACTGTGATATACCTCATAGTAGAAAGCGATGTCTCCTGTAGTGGCATCGTAGATCCTGACGACGTTGGGTCTGAACCCCTCCCACTTACCACCTCTCTTGGCTTCATCCCGGTGCAAGAGACATACATCGCTCAGCGTGGGACGCCTGTCGAGTGAAGGTACCTTAATGGCCGCCGCAACCCTGCTCTTCCTCCCCGAATCCCCATCCCGTACCGTCACAACCATTTCAAAATCTCCCGGCCGTGCCTTGAAGGATACGGATCGGGTCTTGCATGAATCGACCGAAGTCGTCTCCGCATACTTCTCTGCCTTGAGCCTGATACGGTAGGTGTCACCGGTCACCTGGCGGTTCTTGTCATCCTCAACCACGATCGCGACGTCTGCCCGCGCCGTGTAACCATCGTTTTCCCTGACGAACTGGAGGCCCTCGTTACAGACCCGGAAGTAGACTTCAAGCTGATATGTGTCACCGACAAGGAAATACCCTGCGTCGGCACAGAAATAGGGCGCCCAGTGTGAACAGGCCGGAAGCACACCGAACTCGGCTCCCGTGGCGGGGGCAGGTACCAGATACACGCCCAGCAGGGCAAAAACGGCCGCCACATTCAGTATGGTCCTATTCATATCGAAGGGCCCTGACCGGATCCAGCCCGGAAGCTCTCATGGCCGGGTAGGATCCGAAAAAGATACCAACTGCACAGCAGATTCCCAACGAGACCGGCACCGCCCAGAACGGGACCGTTGCAGGAAGAGGCGTCAGGGCAGAAACGGTGATGCTGATAAGAAAACCCAGAGCAATACCGATCAGACCCCCGAGCAACGTTAGAACCACCGCCTCGACCAGAAACTGACCCGCGATCGCTATTCTCGGGGCTCCGACGGCCTTCCGCAACCCTATCTCCCTTGTCCTCTCCATCACGACAACGAACATTATGTTCATGATACCGACACCGCTGACAAGCAGTGCGATTGAAGCTACTATTCTCATAACCCAGTAAATCGTGCCTGTCAACTGCTTATAAGTGTCCAGCAGGGATTCCTGGGTCGATACAGCGAAGTCATCCTCCTGCCCCGGAGTCAACTTACGAATACCCCTGAGCGTGATCCTGATATCATCCACAGCATCATCAACACCGGTTCCGCCGGCAGGAAGCGCCATGGCATAGTCGTCCCTGCTCTCTCCGAAGAGTCTCCTGCACCACGTGTAGGAAAGCATGACCATATCATCGCTGCTCTCACCGAACACCGTACCGGTTTCCTCCAGTGTCCCGATCACCCGGAACGACCTGCCCTCGATGTCGACGCGCTTGTCAAGCGGAGAAACTTTCCCGAACAGCGCCTCCACGACCCCGCTGCCAAGGACACACACCCTTGAGCGCCGGCCTTCGGCGGGGTTAAAGAACCGCCCCTGTTTTATCACGATCTTGCCTATCTCCCCGTAGTCGGCGAGTACGCCTCTGATGGTCATCATGCCGCTCCGCCGCCCCCTGTAACCCACGGTGGCCCTCCTGTCCGCGATGAGCGAGATCTCATCGATAGACTCGCAGCGTCGTCCCAGCTCCTGCACCTCGCTTAAGAGGATCTCCTTTGTGTCTCTCCGGCTTGGACCGACCTGAAGTCCCGGTTCTTCTCTTGTGACGTACATGACATCAGGACCCAGCCGTCTGAACTCTTCCATCACCGACTCGTTGATACCGTTTATCAGGGACAGCATACCGATGATCGTACCTATTCCGATGATCACACCGATGACGGTCAGAACCGTCCGGAGTTTATTGGCCTTGAGCGACATAAGCGCAATTCGCACGGTCTCAGTCAGCCATCTCATTGGTTGTACCTCAGGGCATCGACCGGATCAAGCGATGCGGCCTTGACGGCCGGATACACGCCGAAGAAGAGGCCGACCGCAATCGCCACGGCAAGCGGCAGTCCGATGGACCACCACTCCGCCGACACCGGCACGTTGGTCTTCCAGGACAGGATCTTGGATCCGCCTACGCCGATACCTACACCTATCGACCCGCCTATCAGGCACAGCAGGGCAGACTCGGTCAGGAACTGGGCCATGATCTGCCTGCGTGTCGCACCCGTCGCCTTTCTGATGCCGATCTCATTGGTCCTTTCCTTGACGGAAACGAACATTATGTTCATGATTCCAATCCCACCCACGAGGAGTGAAATACTACCGACACCTATGCTTGCAAGGAATATGCTTGCCGAGATCCTTCTCCATATTTCCATCAATGCTTCCGAGGTCAGGATCCCGAAATCATCGTCATCACGCACACGGAGCTTCCTGATTCTTCTCATCACCCCACGGGCTTCCCTGATGGCATCCCTGACTGATTCAGGGCTCTTGCTTCGAACCGATATGTTGGTCCTGTGACCTCGTCCGAACACCCTCTCGAAAGCGGTGAAAGGGATCCGGACAAACGAGTCCTGTGACATCCCCAGCACCGTCCCCATCTTTGCGTGCGAGCCGATGACGGTGAATCTGTGCCCTTTGATGTAGAGGTACTTGCCGATCGGATCGCGGCCCGGAAACACCTTCTCGGCGATGTCGGCGCCGACGATGCAAACCGACCTGGCATGCTGTACCTCATACGGGGTGAAATACCTGCCGTCCTCGAGACCGATCTCGGTCATGTATTGCGCATCACCTGTCGTCCCTTCTATCCGGACGTCTTCCGCGTTCTGCCTGTGGTGTTTAACATCAGAGGAGGTACCAGCAAAAGGCGCAGCATGTGAAACCGACGGGCATTCCTTCTTGATCGTCTCCGCGGCTGAGGGCGGGATCGGCTTTCTCCTCAGGGCTTTGAGATACTCTTCCTCACTACCCGGCATCCCCAGTTTGCTGATAACGAATCCCTGGGAACCGATGCTCCCCAGGAGCTCCGCAACATACGTATCGATGCCGCGGACCACCGACATAACCGCGGCAACCGAGACAATACCTATGACAATGCCCAGAAGAGTCAGGACGGAGCGTATCTTGTGTCTGAGGAGAGCAGTGGCGGATATCTGAACAAGATCAAGGAAGGTCATTCGCGCTCTTCGGTTATCTTCACCTTGACACTATCCTCCAGATCCCTCAAGGCCTTAAACGGGCCGACCACAACACGGGTATCCTCCGGGAGCTCCCGAAGAACTTCTATGTTCTTGTCATCCGAGATCCCGGTCCGGACAGGCGTAAACCTCGACCGTCCATCCCTGACAACAAAGATACCTTCGCGTTCGGATTTCTCATCCCCCTCACCGACCTCTCTTAAGACCAGCGCCTGAAGGGGCACACTTGCGACACTGTCCCGGGTCGCCGTAACGATATCAACCGTGGTGGTCATACCGGGTCTCAGGCCCGGCAGGCGGTCTTCGATCCTTATTCTCACCTCGAAGGTCGAACGCTCATCAGCCCGGTAGGCAACCGACCTGGCCGCGCTTGAGGAGCTACCGATCACGGAGACTGTCCCGGTCAGTACCGTATCCGGAAACGCATCCACGGATACTTCGACCGGCTGGCCGGGATTCACCCCGGCGACATCGGTCTCGTCTATCTCGGCCCTGACCTCCATCGTGTCAAGGTCACTGATTGTCATAAGCACGGTACCGGGGTTGTTCATGGTACCCGTGATCGCTATCTCACCTTCCTCCACATTCAAACTGGTTACGGTCCCGGAAATGGGCGCAGTGATCACCGTCTTTTCAAGATTGTCGCGGGCCGCCTCGAGCGATGCCGAAGCTTCCCTCGCGACCTCCGCAGCAGCCTCAACGCCTGCCCTCGCCACCGCGAGAGTCGTCCTGGCTACTTCAAGATCTCTTTCCGAGACCAGGTCGTTCTTCGCCAGGCGGCGCTTCCGGTCGCTTTCGGCACGTGCATCCAGTGATTCCGCCCAGGCCAGTTCCAACCGGGCCAGGGCCGCCCTGTGGGCCGCCTGAGCCTGATTGAGCCTCGCCCTGTACTGGGAGGCCTCGATCTTAAGCAGAACACTGCCTTCCTCTATTAGGTCACCCTCTTTGACGGGAAGCCTGGTTATCCTGCCCATCACAGACGAACTGATCTTCACCGAGGATTCCGCGTGTACGACTCCCGGTCCCGACACCTTCTCGATAATGCCTCCCTTCCCCATCACTTCGACCTCGACCTCGGTGGAGGACTCGTAGGAAAGTTTCACGTTGATTATCACAACCACGACTATAGCAACCGCAACCCCTATCAGCATCAGGCGCTTCTTGCTCTTCATCTTACGATCAGTCCTTTCCCATGGCTCTCACCAGTTCGGCCTGGGAAAGCAGATAGTCATAGAGGGCTTCAACGTATGATGTCCGTGCTTCGCTAAGGGCCACCTGTGAATCGATCTGTTCGAGCATGGTAGCTCCACCCAGTCTGAACCTCTCCTCGGCAAGTCTCAGTTCCTCCTCCGCAAGCCCGACGGTCTCCCTGCTGATCTTGACCCGCTGACGGGCTTCCTCGAGATTATAGAAGGCCCGCTTGATCTCGAGTGCCGCGTCCCGCTTCACCTGGAAAAGATTCTGCTCGGCGGACTTCCTAGAGGCCTTGGCGCTTCTCACCTGGCTGAAAGTCTCAAGACCGTCAAAGATATCAACAGCTCCATAGACCGTCCAGTACCAGTCGGAATCATCCCAGACATCACTCAGCCCATCCGGGGACTCTACGTCAAACCACCGGTAGTCGCCTTCAATCGACACGTATGGGAGCCAGCCACTTCGCTCTCTCCAGACCGCAGCCCTTGCCGCACCGAGCGCTTCGGTACCCATACCTATGTCCGGTCTCTTACCCATTGCTTCAGCAAGCGCATACTCAAGCGGGTAATCAACTTCTTTGGTCTCAAGTATGTCCTCCAGCTCGAGGTCGACCTCATCACTTATGGCAAGAAAGTGTCTGAGATCGGTCTCGGCAAGTCTCAATGCGTTCGTAGCCGATATCAGCTCCAGCTCGTTCCTGCTGACCTCAACCTGGGCTCTCAGTACATCAGACTTAACAGCAGAGCCGACGTCAACGAGTGCCTGTGCTTTATCAAGCCGGCGCTGGCTCAGATCGAGAGCTTCTCTGCGCACCGCCATCAATCTTTCAGACTTGAGCACCTCGAGGTACTTCTGTTTGGCATCGTATGAGACGCCCTGCCGGACCTGCCGGAGATTATGGTCGCTCACGCGTTTGCTGGACAGTGACTCGAACACACCGATCACACCACCCACGGTAACCAGTTCCCGGAAGTAAAGCGAAGTAGTATAGCTTCGCGTTGAGGTCGGCGAGATTATCACCCCACCGACGGCAGGTGAGGTCGAGCGACTGGCCGAGATGCCGACAGTCGGAAGAACCGTGGATGCCGATGTGATAACGGAGTTCCTCGCTACGTCCAGATCGTAACCCGCCCGGAGAACGGATACATTGACCTCGAGCGCCATCTCGACACACCTGTCGAGATCCAGTCTCAGGGGTGGATCATCCGCCCTCGCCCCGGGGGCAGTCAAACTCACAAACAGCGTCGCGATCACTACAAGAAGCGACTTTGATCCGAATCTCATTTACATCCTCCTTCCTACGCTCCGCCCATGAACTTTGAACCGAGAACCGCCAGACCCACCATCAGGACTACGAATACGGCCCACAGTGCAAAAACAGCCCCGGCGGACTTCTTTATACTCAGACCTGTAAGCACGCTGAAGCCAAAGCAAAGGGCAACGAGGCTCCAGACTCCAAACAGATCCAGCTGATTCAATAATGTCCCAAGTGGTGACCTGAGAGGGACACCCGGGGCAAGGGCGGCGATGCCCGTTCTGACATCTATGCTGTTCTTGGCCAGTATCAACGGCACTTTCACCAGCAGCCCGGCTACCACAATCAGGGCCGCATGGCACTGAAGGGCGAACATCTTGCGGAACCCGATTTTACCCCCGAGAATGGAAGCAATCCCCTTGTACAGGGCGGCTGCGATCACCAGGATGATACCGAACCCCACTGCCGAGCCGGCGCCAGCCGTCAGTCTGCTGCTCAGCGAAGTGGTGAACCTCTCGTCGATCTCCTCGTCGGTCGCGCCACTGCGCTTAAGGATGTCCTCCGTCCAGGCCCGCTGAAACTCCAACGCCTGCTTGTGGGTTGAAAACGCCGCGACGAAACTGACCGCCAGGACTAATATCAGCGGGATGAGCCAGTGCGGGTCCTCGGCGATGTTTCTGGCCAGAGCACTGGGACTGGTAAAAACCAGACCGAGGTTGCTGATTCTCTTCATGCCGTACCCCCTTGCCATTCAGATCTTGTTCGATACCCACATATACCATGCGATGGGAAAACCTACAAGGACTGCTTGAGGCCGGCCTTAAAGCTCTACCCACCGACATCGGCTGATCAGAGGGAAAGCACCGGGCGACGTCAGTCCGTCAGCGAGAATCTGAACGGGATACTTATCGTCGCCTTAACAGGGACCTCGCGCTGCTTGGCTGGTGTGAATCTGAACTTATATGCTGCTTCTACCGCTGCCTCGTCAAGGACGGCAGTGCTGGACTCGGCGACCCATGCGCTGAGCACCCTGCCGTTCTCGTCTATGGTAACCATCACAATCACGGTACCCTCGACCTCGGCCTTCCTTGCCAGCTCCGGATACTTGGGCTTCGCGCTCTCAATAACCACGGGGTAGGTGTCGAACGCAAAGAACATCTCGGGCTCAGGCGGAGGAGGTGGTGGTGCCGGAGGCAGATTCTCGGCATCCAAAAACGTCGGGGCTATGGTCTCATCTTCACTTGCTTCATCGCTGGCCTCAATCTCGACTGCGATCTCGGGGCGGGAAATCTCCTCAGGCGGCGGAGGTATCTCTATCTCGGGCGGGATATCGATAACCATGATCCTCTCCTCCCGCAGCTTATAGACAGAGGGAACATACTCGGGCCAGAACGCAAACGCCACAGCATGGATCAGGATGGCAATGAGAAACCCGATATTGAGGTACTTCGTATACTTGGATTTCAGTTCTGCGTTTGCAGTCACCTTGGCAAACTCCTAACGAAAACGCACCTTTTCCTTTTTCGATGTGAACGACACTCTCACAGCGCTTGCCCGTTTGAGCTGCTCCATAATGTCCGACATCACACCGTACGGAGCACTCTCATCGGTGTTGAACGCAACGATGATACCCGGGTTCCCGCGAATTCTCTGAGCTATAATCCCCTCAACCGAATTCATGGGCACAATCATGTCATTGATCGATATCTTGCCCGACCTGTCAACCCACACACGTACAACATGCTCACGCGGAATGTCCTGCGCTGCCTCAGCCTTTGGCAAAGCAACCGGCAGTCCCTCTTCCAGTTTGAGGACCGTCGTTACCATGAAGAAGACCAGCAGCAGAAACGCGATGTCGGCCATGGAGGAGGTCGGAATCTTGCTTTCCGCCGACGCTTTCTTTTTGAATTTCGCCATCGTACTCCCTGCCTATTACTCCAGAAGCGGCTTGAGTGAAATCCTCGTTGCCCTGGCCAGTTTGAGCTCGTCAAGAACATCGATCATCAGGCCGTATCTTGCTTCAGGATGGGTCTCGACCACCACGACCAGCTTCGGGTTGTCTATGATGGCCTGCTCAACACGGACCTTTATCTGATTGATGGGGATCAGCTCGTCGTCCATTTCCACGTGGCCGTCCGGAAACGCTGACAGCCGCATGATGTTCTTCCGGGATATCTTCTTGACGATGCCCTCCTGACTGGGAAGCTGCAGAAGCAGACCCTCTTCGACGGCAAACACCGTGCTTACCATGAAGAATATCAGCAGGAGGAAAGCTATATCGGCCAGTGATGAGTTCGGTATCTCGTCAGGTACTTTTGATTTTCTTCCGAATTTCACTTCGGTTCACCTTCCTTATGCGCCAACATCCTCTTTCATCCCGCCAACCATCACAAGCGTATCTACCAGATCCGCAGTGGACTCCTCCATCTCAATGATGAAGCGGTCGATCTGGGCGACAAAGAAGTTGTGGAAGGCCTGAATCGGAATTGCTATCAGCAGACCTGTCGCGGTGGTTATAAGCGCTTCCGAAATACCGGAGGCAACCAGTTTCGCGTTGACCTGTTCGGCTTCAGCAATGGCGTTGAACGCCCGGATCATTCCCGAGACCGTTCCAAGGAAGCCGAGGAGCGGTGCAATCGTTGCAAGCGTAGACAGCCAGATCAGTCCTCGTTCAAGGAACGACGTCTCGATGGTCGCGGCGGTTTCGATCCCTCTCTCCACCGCTTCCGTACCTCTCTCGGCCCGCTTGAGACCGGCATGAAGAATTGCGGCAATCGGTCCCCTTGTTCTCTCGCACTCTGCCGCCGCCGCTTCGATGCCCTTCGAATGAAGAGCATCAAGAACCTTTCTCATCAGCTTCCTGACATCGGTTCTCGCACGGCTGAGCGTTACAGCCCTTTCTATAATCACGGCAGCCCCTATTATCGAGGCAGCCAGGAGGGGATACATGAAGGGCCCGCCCTGGATGAAGAGCTCGATGAGTCCGCTCTGCTTCAGGCGTGCAACCACGCCTTCTTCCGGAACATCTGTTTCCTCAGGGACGGTCTCTACCGATCTCAGGAGCGCTGCAAGCGACGTATCGGGCTGGGTCACCTCTTCGGTCACAGGCTCTTCCTGAGACATCGACACACCGGCGACCAAGATAAGACCAACAGCAATGACCATTAGACAAGACCAGAATTTGACACTACTCATGTAACCCTCTCCTTGCAGAAATGTGTCCCAAGATCAACATGCGACGTGCCAAAACGCTAGGCAGACCGCACCACGCAAGATTATTGCCTAAACTCTAATACCAGCCTAAAATGTTGTCAACCCTTTTCTTAGTATTCATGTTTCTCGGTACTGTAGATCAATCTGTAGTCCCCAAAACCCCTCTCATCCACCAGAATAAACTGCATTCTTGCCGACGTTGCAGTGCGTTTCGACAGCCTTCTGATCGGGTGCCCGGCACCGTCATACGACCAGATCTCATACCCCTTCCCGTGTACCGTACTTCCCCCCCTCTGGTCGGAATGGGCTTCGGCGGCCGAACCCGACCGGTCCCAGCTCCCTGAACCACCCGTGCCGGCCTTGAGCCCCACACGTGAAAACGGATCCGTGGGCACAGGACTCCCCCCGCCTTCCATGTGCCTCGTTCCTTGCACGAACTCGAAGTCGGAGTAGTGACTCTCGATATCGTCCGGAGGTCCGTACTTGACGTAGAGCCTCCCTCGATCGCTCAGAGCCCCTCGCTGTGTGGAACCACCGTAACTGCGGTCGGCGAATCCCACACGCCGGTAATGCTCCTCCAGAGCCTCATTCTCTGCGGTTCCCGGAGTAGGGTCGATGCCCAGCCAGAACTCCCTCATGAACTGCTCGCGTTCCCCCGTGGACAGGACCTTGAAGTCCTTCATCTCATCCTCGGTCAGAACGAACTCCATGTCTCCGATCGTTTCCGACTCGTACCTTCCCCAGGACAGCGGCGACCAGACAACGTCGAACCTGCGCTCGGACCGGGCAAGGGAGTTCCCATCCCTGTCCGATATTCTCAGGGAAAGAAGATAGCTCCCTGCAGTCAGGGAGAGAATATCAAAGAGAGCCGTGCTGCCGAATGTGCGGCCCTGCATGGCAATTGTGTTTTCGCTCGTAAATATCTCGTCGCCCGTCTTGTTCAGAATGGAGTATGATGCCACAACGCTATCGCTGCTCACGCCTTCCCTGAAATCGTAGATCTCGAAAAAGACCGGCAATTCGGTGAGGAGCAGACCATAGCGGCGCTGGGCGTTCGGGATCACCTCGAAACCCGATTTCTGGAACGCCCCCTCGGAGGTCCTTCTGAGACTCCGGGCGAATTCGATGTCGCTGATCGCAAGCTTGCTCTGCTCGAATTCACCGGACTCTATCTCGACTTCGGTCTCGCCCTTCATATATCGCTTGAGGAAGAAGGAAATCAATGTCTTCTGGACTTTGTTCAGGTCTTCGAGCGTCACCTCGGCCGTATACCTGCCGGGAGGCACCCTGACCTCGGACTGAAGAACCTGGACGACACTTCTGTCGACCGCATCATCCGGGGAAGCAGCTCCGACCTCGATGGTGTTCTCGGACTTCCCGACCACATCACCTTCGCCGTCAAGAATACGGGTCTTGAATCTCAGTTTCCCCCGGTATGTACCGTCCTCTTCGATGAACGTGACCTGGTCGTTCGGTACGACACAGTAAATCTCCTCTATGTTCTCGCCGTCACCCCCGTAAAAGGTAACAACGTCCACGTAGAAGACGATATCTCCATGACTGGATTCAGGCACATCCGCGTATTCCACCCATGCCTGCGAGGCCGTCACGCCACACACGTACACAGCCCCAAAGACTATGAGGGGCAGCATTTTAAGTGCCACCCCTCGCTTGATCAGTGTCTTTTTCATAAACCTAGTATTGTGCGCTCAATGAGATCTTGTGGGAACTCTCAAGAAGCCCCATCTCGGAGTAAGCGTAGTCGATGCTCCAGATCGATGCCTTGTTGATCAGGCCTATCCTGACGAACGGGAACCTTATGCCGAATCCGGCGGTGAGGCTTTCCTCGTCCCTGTTAAACCTGTAACCACCCCTCAGAGCCACTTCGAAGTTGGGAGCATACTTCTGGTAGATATACTCCCCACCGGCGTTGAGCCTCTCCGCCCCATCGGGTGGATGATTGAACTCAAGCGCGCCCAGCACCCGGTGATCAGTTGTGTTCATCAGGGGCATCGCTCCACCAACTTTGAACATCACGGGCATCGGGCTTTCCTTGCCGTTTTCAATCAGGGTATACCCTGAACCCATGTTCACAAAGGCCATCCCGATCTTGATATCACGGAACCCCGTATTGTAGATCGTTCCAAGATCCAGCGCGACCGTCTCACCGCTGAAATCCGCAAGACCCTCGTGAACCCACTTGACGGTTAAACCGAATGAGAATCGATCCGTCAGCATCCTGGCATAGGTGAGTCCAAATGCCATGCTTCCGGCATCAAAGGAATACCCCGTCCCACCCTGCCTGTACTCCGTCGTCTCGGGCATCGGATCCATCTGGAGAACCGTGGCGCTGACACCGAGAACGCCGGGAATGAACTTGTAGGAAAAGACATAGGCAGCAAACTCGTGGCTGAGTTCGGCAGGCCACGTTGAATGGTTGAGGGTGAACTGGCTACCTTCGATAGTGGCCACACCTGCGGGATTCCAGTAAATGCAGGTAGCATCTCCGTCAAGGGCCACAAACGCCTCGCCCATCCCCACTCCACGGGCACCCGCGCCTATCTTGAGGAATTGCGCCCCGACCGTCCCGACTTTCTCAAACATCTCCCCGGACCAGCATGACACCGTCAGGAGCAGAATCACCGCAACCGCAATCGACAGAGTTCCTCTCAATTTAACTTCCTCCTTCCATGCTATATGGAAATTGTCTATCTCACCACTATGAACTTGGTTGTCTGACTACCCACCGGCGACTCTATATGCACTATGTATATGCCACTGACTATTTCCTGATCATTCCTGGAAACCAGGTTCCACTGCGGCGGGGCACCGGTGAACGGGTCCACAGGCCCTTCGAAGTAGCGGCTCCAGACCAGGTCACCCCCCAGACTGTATACCCTTACCATCGACTGTCTCGGCAGGTTTACGAACGTAACGCGTCGCCCCGAAGGATCCCTGTCATACTCGGCCAAATCACCGATCGCCTTCCGGGTTTCCCTCAAATCCGCGGGGATCGCCGGATTGCTCGGATTCCACGGATACGGGTTGGGAACGATCTGCACTTTGCCCGTGGTCCTCGAGGGCGTGCTACGCGGATACACAAGTTGCATGGCCTGAGCGTAGCTCCCGTATCTGGGTATCGAATCGGTCGTGTCCGTCTCTCTGTCGTATATCCTCTCGGCGCTTCCATTGTCAAAAGCGGTGACCGCATACCAGTACGGAAGCCCGTTATGGACGAACTCATCCACAAACCTGTACTTCCCGATTCCCATTAGACCCGTGTCTATGGTCGGCAAGTCCTGTTTGCCGAAGTGCGCGATCAACTCCCACTGCTCAGCGGCCGGCACCTCGCTCTCATGCCTCCACCCTACCGCTCGCCATATCCTGTAACCATCGAAATCGAAGATCTGCATAAGGGGATCCGGGGTCCTCTCGGAATAGTCATCCCACTCGAGAATAACCTTGCTGTCCCCGGCCATCACCCGCTGCTTCGGTGGAGGAGGCGGGCTTGAACCCAGCCAGTTGTCATCAATCTGCTCACCGTGGCAGTTGATCATCGGCTTCAGGTTATACACCCTCTGTGCATTCGTGGCGTTGTCTATGAAATCTTCAAACGGGAACCCGGCCACAAAAGCACACTGAAAGATCAGTGTACTCCCGGGGCGGATCTCCGCAAACGGTCCCGCCGATACCAGGAACCGGTAATCGGACGGTCTTGATGTCGGAGGGTCAATCGTCTGCTCGAAATCTGAATTCCCCCTCATGTATCTATATCTTTCCTTGTCGTTCTGCGGGTCCTGCTCACCACTTGACCAGCTCCGGAACATATGGATCTCTACACTCTGGGGAGCAAGTTCACCGGTATCGTCGGTGGTATGACCAAGGAACATGATCCCGATGTAGCCTTCCACATCACCATCGTCACCGCCCTCGGCGTCGTACATGTACCCAACTGTCAAGCGATAGTCCTGGGTCTGTTCGTTTCCGGCCGCATCCAGCTCCGTCCGCGTGACCACCGTGTCGATGTACGCGGCCATGTCATCCGTATAAGACTGGGGTACCTGTCTCACAGGACCGATGTCACCATCGATCATGAATGCGACATACGCCGAGTAGATGGTCGAATCGCCTATGTTCGTAACACTGTACTCGACACCGATGAAATCTTCCACGGCGGGGCTGGTCCAGGTATAGCTCCCTTGCCTGACCATCAGGTCGAGGGGTACATGAAAGTCCTCAGACCTGTTCGCATTCATGTTGGTACTTGTGTCATAGTAAACGCATGTGTACATCTGCTGGGATATCGAAGAAAAGTCCTCATCTATAAGTCCGTCGCCATCGTTGTCCCAGCCGTCGAGGAAATCCTCATCCCTGAGATTGTCGGCGTCGTCATCACACCTTCGGCCACCCGCCTGCTGCCCTTCGGCGGCCTCGTAGATCACATCCCGTGGATCGGGCTTCGGATAGAACTCCTGCTGATAGACTGCAGCGGATACAAGCGTGTCCGGTCTTCCGAATTCATCGAGCTTCACACCCCCTACCCACAGCCCTGCTGCATAGAGGTACTCGATACCGCTTCCACCCGGCCACTCACAGGACGGAGCCGAGGGATCCGAATTCCAGTCACCGAAGAAACCCATGTTGCAGACATGGAGAAGTAACTGGTTCACATTGTGGTACCAACCCAGAAACTTCACCAAACCTTGCTCCGGAGCGGCATACTGCTCGGGAATTGGCCCGTCATAGCGCGCAGATGCTGAAGTGACCACCACCAGCTGAACCGCCAGCAACAACAGCAAGATGCAGGTGGCCCTGGAAAATGCTGATCTCGTCCTTGTCATCGTCAGGTCCTCCGTCTCGAGATTACCAGTCAAACGATACGCCGACCCTGACATTCCTGGGTGATGCGTACACCCGCGGATCGTTCAGCGCTCGATAGTCAACCTCGGCAAGCCCCAGCAACTCACCCATGTCATAGGCTCCGCCAAGTTCACTCTCAGTGGTGTAATAGGATACGTAGTTGCCAGTGCCTCCCGGCCAAACCGCGGGGTTCACATTTGAAATGTTCTGCCTGTCAAGTACGTTCCGGGCCTCCAGGAACAGAGATATCTCCTGGCCGGCTATCTTGTAACGCTTGTCAGCCTTTACATTGACCGTGCTACGCGCCGGCAACCTCTCGGTGTTGATCAGAGTCGCCCGTACCTCTCGCTCCCGCGGCATCATAGGCGTGTAGGGCGCTCCCGATGAGTAACTCCAGTCCACGTTGCAGCCCCATAGACCTGGCTCGCTGATGTAGAGGTTTGCCGCGATCACATGATTCCGATCCCAGTCAAGGGGGAGCTCGGTAATCGGCGCACGATCCATACCGCCGCTCACCACGTTCGAACCCTGAAGCTCGTTCGAACTCGATCCGGTTGCTTTCGAGAAGGTATAGGTCATACTCCCGCTGAAACGGTTACTGAAACGCTTGGTCAGCTTAAACTCAATACCCCTGACCGAACCGTAGTCAAGGTTGGTATAGACTACCGGGGTCGACGTAGGACCATACTGCTGTATGAACGGTGAGTCCTCGGTAAGATCACCCGGCAGTGTACCGGTCAGACCGAATATATCCTTATAGAACAGGGCGATGTCGCCCACTATCGTCTGCGTGAACTGGTGCTGAATCCCGACCTCGTACATGATCGTGGTCTCTGCTTCCATCAGGGGATTGCCGAACTCCAGAAGTCCTGTCTCTGTCTGACCCAGGAATTGGAACAGAACCTCGAGTCTCGGTATCTGGTAGAACCTGCCGTAGTTGAAGTAAAGCGCATCCCTCTCAGAAACGGGGTACGACACACCCAGCCTCGGGCTTATCTGCCACTCGCTCCGTTTGAAGAACCCGGACTCACCCGTAGACAGCCCCGTAGAGCCGATGAATCTGTAATATGCCTCGACCGCATCCTTGCCCGGATCGAAGAGATCGAACCTCAGCCCGACCCTCACGTTCATACCCTCGAACTTTATCTTGTCCTGCATGAAAGCCGAAAGCCCCCAGCAATTGAACTTGTATATATCGGTGAACACACCCAGCGGCTGATCCAGCGAGGGCCATCTCAAGTCCTCCATCTCGAGCCTGTAGAGGTTACTCTCGGCCCCAAACTTGATCTGGTGTGTCGTGGACTTCTGGATGGTCATGTCACCTTTACCGGTCCACATCGTGGTGTGGTAACGCTGCCAGTGGGGATAGTCACCCGTTACAATATAGTAGCGGTTCTCAGGATCGAGCCTCTCAAACTGGCTCTCCCACTGGTACTGCCAGGGCTCCTTGTCAAGCACAACAAGTTTGTGAAGCGTGGTGTACCGACCCAGCCTCATCGTATAGAACGCCGAGGGGCTCAGTGTATGGTTCCACACCAGTTTTGTGCTCATGTGCTTATTTGTGATATCAGGTGTGTGAGACGGACCAAGGTAAAGACTGTAGGTCTCATCCAATGGCTCAAACCACCAATGGTTGTAGAGATCCGACCAGTACCCCACCCTGCTCATCGTGTGACTGTAGAAATCGTATTTTTCGCCTGAGGCCAGGATCTCACTGGATATCTTCTTAGTAGGTGAGAAGAAGTACGTCATCTTCCCCTGGCCCGAGTAGTTGTTTGCCTGACGCTCACGGAACTTGATGAAACCCCACAGCTCCTTCTGCTGTCTGGGCTCCAGGGTCTTGAGATACGTATCGGTGAATACCGCCTCAGCGGATGCAAAGAACCTCAGATCTGTGGTGATTAGCGGTCCGCCGAAGCCGACCGCGACATTGTCATAGTTGAAATATGTCTTGTCGGGTGCACCATAATCATCCGTCATGAATCTGATCACGCCGGAGTACTTGGTGCCGCCTTCCCTGGTCTTCAGGTTAATCACACCGGATTGGACATTACCGTACTCAGCATCGAAACCACCCGAGAGCACCTCGATCTCGGAGAGTGACGTCAGGCTTACTTCCATCGTATTACGACCCACGAACGGGTCGCTGATCTGCATACCGTCGATGAACTGCTTGACCTCACCCGATCTTCCGCCCCTGATGTGAATCTCACCCTGTTCAAGCACAACTCCGGCCTGTGCGGCAATAGCGTCCTCAACGGTGTTGATAGACCTAACCGCAACCTCCTCGGTCGTAATAGTCCGCTTGGTCTGGGTACGCTCGGTATCAACCATAGGTCTGTCACCGGTAATCTCAACCACGTCGGTGACGAGAACAACGGTCTCCGCCAGCTCGAACTTAAGCTCGGTCGTCTGCCCGGCGGTGACAAGCACGTTCTCCTGGGTCTTGGATCCAAAACCCATCATCATGACCTTGACAGTATAGGTTCCCGGCGGGACGCTCTCGAGTGCGAACCGGCCGTTGTCCTTAACAAATGTACCTATACCCGTCCCGATTATGAGGACGTTCGCGAACCCTAGAGGCTTACCATCCTTGGTGCCGACTACCATACCGGAGATCCTTCCGGTGTCCTGGGCGGAGGCTAAAGACGCGGTGAGAGCCAGTAGAACTACTAAGGCGGCTACAGAGGTTTTCGACAAGGAAGGCATAGTATCCATCCCCCTTTTGGGTTGGGCCGACATCATCCTAGTATAGAAGCCATCATCCGAGGTTACTATATAAAAACCAAAGACTTACTGTCAAGTGCTTTTGTCTGTCACTCCAGAGGGCCAGGAAACCCCCTTTTCGAGCCCCTGAGGGGCATCTATGATCTCCCTGTCTATTACATCGGTGTGAGTTCCGCGCTCAACAAGGTCGAATCGCTCGGCGAAGCCGAGAGCCAGTGCTGACGCGACCTCTGAGGGCGCAGGGCATGATCCGAGAAGGTCATAAATGCAGGTTGTCGCAGCGTCGATGTCGGAGCGAAGCGTCATCCGGTCCCCATATCCAGAGGCCATGTAGTCGACGACCCCGAGGTAACCCGGGCCAAGGGGTATGCTGCCGTGCTGGAGAACGGCGGTCTCCCCTGTCTTCTGAGCACTGCCGGCCACCTTCCTGCCCCCGTGAAGAATCTCATACCTGCTTGTCGATACGAAGCAGGGCTTCCGTGTGACGTCGGACTTGCACGCCGTACTCCGTTCTAGCCCCGCCTCTATCCCCAACCGGTTCAAGCCTTTTACTATGCACTCCGAGATCATCCTGTATGTCTCAAGCATGCTCCGGCCGGCCCCTCCGGGTACAATGACAGCATAGGTCAGGTCATCGCCATGAAGAACCACCCGCCCACCGGTCGGCCGCCTGACCACCTGGACTCCGTCCTCAAGTACCCTGGCCATGTCGATAACACCTTCGTCCTCGAAATGACCGAGCGACAGCGTGGGCCTGGACCATGTGTAGAATCTCAGGAAACCACGGTTCGAACCGTTCTCGCAAAGTGTATAGAGGTGGAGATCAAGCGCCATGTTGTAGCGGGCGTCATACGTACCGAACTCGAGTGTTTCAAGTTTCTGCTTGGATTTCGTCAAGGGATTATGCCCAGCCAGTCACTCAGGAGGAAGTGGAGCCTTCCGATCAGAAGCGACACCCTGCTCATCACCGTATACCCGAATGAAGCCCCGAAGGATATCATGAGAAACCAAACACCGACCCTGGAAACAACACCGAACCCGCCCTTGTGTTCGCGTGAGAAGAAGAAATAGATCAGTGTGGCGATCAGACCGATTATGATCAGCGGATTCCGAAGGACCTCGAGCAGACCGAAAAAGATCTCGGTCGCGCCCTGGCTGTTCCCGAGCGCGACAATGCTCTCGGGAGAATACAACGGAATCATATTGGCCCTTATCTGCGCGACCAGATCCCCCTGGAGTGCGCCTATTATCGCAAGACCCGCATAGGAACCTATCATCGCCGCCATCGACCACCTGCTGAGCCAGGCAACGCGTGGATGGAATCTTGAAAACAGAAGCAGACCCAGGGCAAACGGCACCACCAGGATCATGTTCTCACGCGTCCCCTCCATAAGCGGGCTCCAGAGGTTGGGTATAAACACATTCCAGTATTCCAACGATACGAAGTAGCCCGCGGAGATACCTATGAAAACATGTTCCGCCATCTTGTAGACCGGGTTATCCTTGTAGAGAAAGCTGAAGATCGAAAGCGTCAGGAGCGCGGCGACCCACTTGCCGAACGTGACGGATGTGATCCTCCCCGAGGCCAGTGCGATGACCACCAGCACCACGACAACACCCGTCAGCGCTAACCTCAGTCTCATACAGCTCTCCGCTTCTCGATGAAGTAGATGATATTGGCAAAGATAATGAAAACGACGACCATCAGGTGAACGTATGACTGCGCAGCCATGCCCGAGAGCCCGAGACCCGGCTTCTCGAGGAGCTGTTCGTACTCCGCGGCGCCCTTCATACCCGCAAGGAGACCCACGAGCTGGCCCGACTGGATGTAGGGGTACATCTCGGGCCCGGAGACAGCCGTCACGCCACCGCCGGTCGTGATGTCATACCGCGTCGATACCTGCTGTATCCATTCCTTTATGCCGGGGTAGCCCGCCGACACACAGACGATCATCTCAAGATCCGTGAGATTCCGGATGCCCTCGAGCATAGGTATGCTGTCCCAGGCAGTGCCCGCGTAGTCCTCGGGAAACGTCCTCCGCATGTCCTCGGCGACCGACACCATAACGGCTTCTCGTCCTTCCTTGAAACCCAGGTTGACGTAATCAACCCCGTACGTCTTGCCGTACTTGGCTGCCATTTCATCGAAGACCCTCTGTGCAAGCGGGGGCCCGGGGGCCCACAGGGCTGCACAGATGACTTTGATGTCCTTCGAGAAGAGGTGCTCGACAAAGGAGATATTCATCGGGTAGAGCTCGGGCATCGATCCCGGACCGTAATCGGCCGCGAGCCACACGTACGAACCCGGCTCCAGCGTGTCGATCGCATCGTAGAGACCTCTTACCGGCGGGGTGATCGACATCCTCATCCTCGCTCCGGCGAGCAGGGGTATGACCACGCAGACCAGGATTATGAGGAAAAGAATCCTTCTGTCGATGCTCGAAAGCCTTGTAATAAAGTCTCTGCGGCTGCCGGTTTCCTTCATCATTCACCACCCAGGTAGGATCGTTCCAGTCCCAGAATCATCTTAAGACCCGTGGATATCGCGCCGAGTGCCGCTCCTATCATGATCCCCCGCTTCGCGGCCATGTTGGGAACCTCCATTATCCACTCCGTGAAGTCGGGGAGCCTGCCCCAGAGTTGCTCGCCTACGGGTACTCTCCCGAGCATGACGATCGCAGCTGTGACAAGAAGAAGCGTTGCTTCAACGGATCTTGCGCGAAACGCCCTGTAAGCAGCTGACGCGATAAAGAAGGCGAGCAGCGAGAACATCGTCGCCTGCATCGGGACGTAAACATTGAGATATGTCCAGTCGAAAGGACTGCCGGTCTGGATGCCCCTGCCGATTCCGACCCCGACCATACCCGCGAGTGCGACAAGAAGAGCGGTCTTGTATTCCCAGTCCGCCGACTTCTTCCTCACCGTGTTGATGCTTATCCTGGCAATGTTCGCAACACCCAGAACATACGCAAATGCAGTTATGATGATGGCCCAGCTCCTAGCAACGGCTGCCGGGCCGGATATGTAAGGATGAGGGACGAAGAGCGATACGACCATAAGCATCCCTGCCGCAAACGCTATCGCAACCGGGACCTCGTTCTTCATACCTTTACCTCGGGGTGAACCATTCGGCAAAACCCTCAAAACCCAGTGTCTCTGTGATGAACCCTATGACCAGCACTATTAAGATCAGAACCTTCGCCAGGTCACTCGCCTTGAGTGTACCCAGCAGTTTCGGCTCCTTCGAGAGATAGGCGCTCGCTGCATACAGTTCCTCACCTATCAGGGTGTAGTCACATGCAGCTACGAAGAAGGGCAACTGGTGGATATTCGCGGTCCCTGCAACCTGTATCGCACCCGATGAGAACCCCGTCTCCGAAAGAATGAGCGACTCGGCGAAAAAAGAGCCCATATAGATGTTGGCCGCCGTCTTTTCCCTGAGCATGATACCGTTGACTCCGGCGGTGAAAGCGAACTGCTCATCGGACAGGTATCTCACGTTGTCGGGGTTGTAGAGTTCGGGGCGGCCCGCGTTGAGATGCCCCTGCTTGACCGCCTCCTCAGCGACAGGAACGACAAAGGGCTTGCAGACGGGTACAATCACCGGGGTCTCGTAGGTTGCCGTAAGCCGTGCGACGTCAGCGAGAATGACCATGCTGGCTATCGTCTGGATATTGTTGAGATCATCTATCCCCGGAACGTAAAGGACGGGTCTACCCATCTCCGTGGCCCTGCCAATTGCTTCTTCGATGGCATTGAGTCCCGGGATCTTCCGGACGAAGAGTTTCCTGCCCGCGGTGGCCAACCGTATGTAGATAAGGACGAAAGCGAAAAAGAGCGTGAGGATCACCAGCTGGTTTATCCTCCCGCGACTGAGCATCGACGCTCTCGGTGTCACGGCCTCCGTCAGCACGACGGAGCCGTCGGGGGAAGTCACTCTGAAGATGTAGGACCTGTGCCTTGAGAGCCCCGTATTGGTATACTCCCGGCGCTCCGCATCGACCGCTGCAACCTCCGACCAGGAAGCGGTATCCGGGTACTCGGCTCTTGAGATCTCCAGGGTCTGGCCGGGTGTAATCTCACCGGCCCATCTTATAACGAGGGCGGTGCCGTCATCGTCCGGGACGTCGGTGACGGAAACGGAGATCGGAGCCATGTGGTACTCCAAACCTGAAGCCGTACCGGTGACTGCAAGTAGAGTGCAAACGAACAGAAGTAGATACAGGGTGGGGTGTGTCCCGCAGGGGGAAATGCCCATCACGATCCTTACTCTTCGATAAGTTCTACGTTCGCCCGCGGTACGACGGCGTGGGCACCGTCTTCGAATTCCACACCGAGTACCCTCACCATTGCCTCGGACCCGAGCTTCTGGAGCTCCGGAGGCAGATCGGTTACTTTTCCGATCCTGCCGAAGTAAGGTACCCTTATCACCCTGACCGAGCTTCCAACAACGAGACCCGTCGATGGCGCGTCGCGGCGTGCTTTCTCCTGATCCTCACCTGCGACACGGTCCAGGGGAATTACGACCTCCGGTCTTATCACGCCGGCCCTTATCTGAGTCGCCCCGCTTATTGATGCCTTCATTCCCCGTCTGGAAGCGAGCAGATCGAATGTACGCTTGGCCATCGTCATCTCGCCGAACCCCTCGGTCACAATGAGACTGAGACCGATATCTTCCGAACCTGTTATTGCCACACCCAGGTCATAGCCAAGGATCGTGCGCAGGTCTGAATCGCCCATGCCGCCGACGATTATTCCCCTTACACCGACCTCCGTTGCACGTTTGAGCGAATCCATGGTGACGAGCGAGCCACCGAGGATGATTTTATCCTTGTGCGAAGGTGTAATGACATCGGGAGACAGCACTTCGCTGCCATTATCGGCGACAACTTCGAGCGTACCGACCGCTTCCCCACCGATTCCGAAGATACCCTGAACGAACGTCCCTTCGGTCTCGACGAGCACACCCTCGTCCTCAAAGACCTCCACCACGTCACCGTCGACATACGCATTCACTTCCACGGGTATCGCTACTTCCCTTATGATCACCTGGCCGGTGATCTCGGAGACGGATTCAATCGTTCCTCCTACCGGCATCTTGCAGTGCGACTTGAAGAGACCGAAGAAGCTCCTGCTCTGGGCGAGGATTTCGCCCTCATCAACCCAATCCCCGGGCTTGGCGAGCATATGGCGTTCAATGTCCTCAGGAAGGATGCTGAGTTTATTGGCCACGTTGATCGTCTGAACGTTTCCGGGCAGTTCGGTCCTCGCGACAACCGCCTCAGCTTGAACCCGATCGCCAACCGCAGCCAGAACCTCACCGCGCAAAGGCAGTCTGCGTTCCTTCCTTATCTTGGTCTGTCTGGCAACCCTCAGTCCGGGTGAATAAGCGTGTGCCACCTTTCACACCTCCGTTGATTCGCGGTTTTCCGGATAAACATCGAGGGCCTTGTTCCATTCGGTCAGCATACGAACCCTCTCACCCCTGTCAGTGGGCAGTATCAAAGGTCTGCCCCTGGCATCTATGATCACCCCGACCACCCCGCCGATGATCTCGGTATGTATCTCCTTGCCCCTGCCCGCCCCCACGTCGAACTTCCTTGCCGGATTTATGACAGCCTTGGCCTTGGCGTCAACGTCAAGCGGGATCACCGCCATCTCGCCGAACTTGACTGATCTCTTCTCAGTCTTGCCGTCCGGCATCTCGAGTGTTATGTCAATACACTGGTCACCTGTTTTGGAAACGCCTACGGGCGCTACACACGTCCCCAGCTTGATCAGACAGTCCTTGTGGAACACCTCCATCGCCGCCTTGGGATGTACCTGTGCAAGAACTCCCAGCTGGGGCATCATGAAAATGCTGTCTACGGCGAGCTGGGTGATGCCCTCAGGATAGAATCCATCGATCAACATGAAGGCCGCCTGTACTCTGCGTGGAGCATGCGACAGGACACCGCCGCTTCCCACCAGTATGTCGAGGTCCATCATGTTGACGAGCGTCGCACCGCTCTCGGTCTGCTCGAAAGTATCGGATATTGTCCGTTCCTGCTGTACACCCTTAAGCCCTACCGCAAGGAGCTTATGCTGTATGAAGGCAAGCCGTAATGCTTCCCGGGCGATCGCCTGCTCGATCATCAGCTCCTCGAGAGCCTGAGGTATGGTTGTAGGCCGGATCATCTTGTTCTTGATCCGGTTTCTGAGGTCTGCTTCCTCAACATCGAACGGGACCCATCTCAGGATGCTTGGAACGGTCGCCTCGGCGAGCACGTTGGATACCGAGTAACTCATACCGAGGTTTGCGCTCACAGTTCGATTGAAGACCTCGCCGAACACCGAGAACACGTCGGTCGTGGCACCACCGATGTCAACACCGACCACGTCTATCTCCTCTTCTCTGGCGATCAACTGCATTATCGAACCGACCGCAGCGGGAGTTGGCATGATCGGCACCGCGGTCCACTCAAGAAGGTTACTGTACCCCGGTGCGTGCTTCATCACGTGTTCAAGAAACAGGTCCTGGATCCGGAGTCTCGCCGGCTGGAGGTTTTCTCTTTCAAGAACCGGTCTAAGGTTCTCCGTGACCGTCAGGCTGCTCTTGGCGTCGAGCCTGTCCTTGACGATCTCCCTTGCATCGACGTTGCCCGCGTAGATAACAGGCAGTGAGTATGCCATCCCCAGCCTGGGTCTCGGGTCGGCCGCCGCGATCAACTCGGCAAGCTCCGCAACATGGGTCGTCGTACCGCCGTCTATCCCACCCGACAACAGGATCATGTCCGGTCTGAGGTTTCGTATCAGGCGGATCCTCTGGTAAGGCTGTCTCCGATCGTTTGAGGCGATCACATCCATGACGATCGCACCGGCGCCGAGTGCGGCTCGCTGTGCGCTCTCCGCCGTCATCTCCTTTACCACGCCCGCGACCATCATCTGAAGCCCGCCGCCCGCGGACGACGTGGACACATAAAGATCCGTCCCCGTCTCGCCCTCCCTCGGATACACTATCTTGTCGTCTCTTATGAACTGCCGGCCCGTAAGATCCTCGACCTCCGCGACCGCATTGAGAACCCCACGCGTAACATCTTCGAATGGTGCTTCAACCGTGGTGGGAGCTTCACCCCTGTTGACAAGCCGGTAATGACCATCATGCTTCTCTATCAATATGGCTTTCGTGGTCGTGCTCCCGCAGTCGGTCGCGACTATGGTCTGTATTGATTCCGGATCCTTGTTCAGATCGACCCCTTCTGTCATTTCTTCTTTCCCCTCGTGGAATCTTTTTGCTTCTTAGATTTTTGTCTCTTAGACTCCTTCTCGCGTTCGGAGTACTCCGCTTCGAGATCCTCGACTTTCCTGATCATCTTCTCCCAGTTATCCCTGTCTTCCATAAGCAAGGCAAATCGCTGGTACTGGCGGATGTTAAACAGGGTCTGGACAAATGGTTCTAGAAAGATTAGCAACTGGCTGCCCAGAAAAGCAAGCGGTTTGCTCGATTCAAGAAAGAATATGGCAGGTACAGTCATCCTCATCCGGACTATCCGCTCCGCCACCTTTCTTATCAGCTCCTCATCCTCGGAGGCCGGTTCGACCTCTCCTGATACATCCCTAGGCGGCGCTATCGGCGGTGCTGCGCTCGATGTTCGTCGAAACAAACTCCACCACATCGTCTTTATTGTCCTTGTAAAGTAACCTCACCGACCTGAAGGGCTCGAGTCTCGAGGGTTTGGCAAATGGAGAAAGCGTAACCCCCTTCCGGTCGGCATAGTATCTCTTGAAATCAGACCACTTCTTAACGGTTTTTGCAAGGGAAGTTCTGATAACCACCCCGTCCCGGTCGAGCCGGTAGGTGGTCTTGCTGAAGTAGGTATGGAGCGAAACAAAAAGAATCAGTACCGAAAGCAGCGCAAGGAACATGTCCTTGAACGCCAGATAGACAAGGAGCCCGCAGACCAGTATCACAACCACGACGATGATTGAGCGTTTGAGGTTTTCCAGGAAGGGAAATATGCTCCACTCCAGCTCTTGTCCGGCTTCATTCCGCGACATCGATCTTCCTTGCCGCCATTGCCTCATCGACCCGGCGTACGGGTGTCGAATAGGGTGCTCCCTTGACCTTCTCGGGATCGGCTTCGATCTCGGCATTGATCCGGCCGAGTGCTTCGGCAAACCTGTCGAGGGTCTCTCTGGATTCAGTTTCGGTGGGCTCGATCATAAGAGCCTCTTCAACGATTAGCGGGAAGTACACGGTAGGTGGATGAAAACCATAGTCCATGAGCCGCTTGGCGATGTCGGCGGTTCTGACACCGGCTTTCAGCTTGTCCTTCCCCGAGAGCACGAATTCGTGCTTGCATACCCCATCGTAAGGTACCATGAACCCGTCTCTGAGTTTCGAAAGAAGGTAGTTCGCATTGATTATCGCACTCTCAGCAGCCTCGCGGAGACCATGTGCCCCGCACATCAGAACGTAGCAGTACGCTTTGATGAGAACTGAGAAGTTACCGTAGAAGGTATGGATTCGACCGATCGATTTCGGCGTGTCATACACAAACCTGTAGGTATCCCCTTCCCTGCCGACGACGGGTACGGGCAGGTACGGGGTAAGTTCTTCCTTGACCACAAGCGGCCCGGACCCCGGACCTCCCCCACCATGCGGAGTTGAGAATGTCTTATGCAGATTGAGATGGGCGATATCGATCCCGAAGTCACCCGGTCGCGATATGCCCAGCAATGCGTTCATGTTGGCCCCGTCCATGTAAACAAGACCGCCGGCATCATGAACGAGTCCGGCGATTTTGCAGATCTCGGTCTCAAAGAGTCCGAGCGTGTTGGGGTTGGTCACCATTATTGCCGCAACATCCTCACTGAGATGGGACTTGAGCGAGTCTGCATCGATTCTGCCACGCGAATCCGATCTTATTTCCACGGCCTCGTAACCTGCGATCTCGACGCTGGCCGGATTTGTGCCGTGCGAGGAGTCGGGGATCAAAACCTTGGTTCTCCGGCTTCCGCGGTCCTCGTGGTATGCGCGAACCAGCAACATCCCAGTCAGTTCCCCGTGAGCACCGGCCGCGGGAACCATCGTCACATCATCCATCCCTGTTATCTCACAGAGAGTCCGACCGAGTTCGTACGTGAGCCGGAGCGCACCCTGAACAAGCCCTTCGGGAAGAAGCGGATGTAACTCCGAGAAACCCCTGAGGTTGGCCACGTCCTCTCCGACCTTGGGGTTGTATTTCATCGTGCATGAACCGAGCGGATAGAGGTCCCTGTCAACATGATGATTGAGAACCGAGAGGTTGACAAAGTGGCGAGCGATGTCGGGCTCGGAAACCTCGGGAAGCTCCGGAGCCTCCCGGCGAATAAGACCGGGGGGTAACACGGCATCCGGGCTGGCAGCGGGCACGTCGAGAGACGGCAGTGTATATGCCCGGCGTCCCTCTCTGCTTTCCTCAAATATCGTCTTACGTGACCTCACGACCCGCCCCTCCCTTTTCCCGCCGCGTTCTTTAGCGCAAGGACGAGTTCGTCGATCTCGGCCTTCGTTCTCTTCTCCGTGAAGGCGATAAGGAGTGTTTCGGTCTCGTTCTCATAGAACCTGCCGAGCGGGATGCCCGGGGCGATCCTTTGCCCGGCCAGTCGCTCAACCACCGTGGCGGCATCGACCGGCATCTTTATCGTGAACTCCTTGAAGAAGGGACCGGTAAACCGGGGTGAGAAACCCGCATCAAGGAGCTGCCTGTGGGCATACACCGTTTTAGAAAGACACAGGTTTGCCACCTCGGCGATCCCGTGCTTTCCAAGCCAGCAAAGGTAGACCGTAGCACGCAGGGCCAGAAGTGCCTGGTTCGTACATATGTTGGAGGTAGCCCTCTCACGCCTGATGTGCTGCTCGCGCGTCTGGAGTGTAAGGCAGAAACACCGGTTGCCGTCGGCGTCAACCGTACGGCCGACGATTCTGCCGGGAAGCCTCCTTATATGCTGGGATCTCGTTGCGATGAAGCCCAGGCATGCCCCCCCGAAACTGAGGCTGTTGCCGAGGGATTGACCCTCGCCGACAACGACATCGGCCCCGTATTCTGAAGGAGGTTTCAGTAGTCCAAGTGAAATCGGATCCACCGATACTATGAAGAGCGCACCACTTGTCTGAGCTATATCGCCGATTGGCTTCCCGTTCTCGACCACACCGAAAAAGTTGGGATTCTCAAGGACCACACAGCATGTGTCTTCTCCCGCGAGCGATCTCACCTCTTCCGGATCGGTCGCTCCCCCTTCTCTGCCCGTCACACTTATCTTGAAACCGCTGGACCCGAGATACGCTTCTAAAACGGCGAGCCTGAGGGGATTTATACAGCCGCTGACTATCACGTGTTTCCTGCCGTTGACGGCATTCGCCATCAGTACGGCTTCGGCGATCGCAGTGCCGCCATCGTAGAGCGAGGCATTGGAGATATCCATCCCCGTAAGCCGGGTGATCAGTGACTGGAACTCGAAGATCGACTGGAGTGTCCCCTGGCTTACTTCCGGCTGGTAGGGAGTATAGGCCGTATAGAACTCCGAACGCGACGATATGTGATCGACGATGCTGGGAATGTAGTGATCATAAGCTCCTCCCCCCAGGAAGCACGTCCACTCATCGGGATCGAGGGACATGGAAGCCAGGTTCCTCAGAGCCGTCTTGGCTTCAAACTCCGAGAGAGGCGGGGGCAGATCCAGTTCGCGTTCCAGCCGGAGATCCTCCGGAACATCGGCAAGCAGGTCATCGAAGGTTTTCACCCCGATGACACGCAGCATCTCCGTCTTTTCCTGTTCGGTCCTGGGTATGTAAACCAAATCGGTTACTCCCCCGTGAGCTCGCGATACTTTTCCGCATTCAGAAGTGAGTCGAGTTCGTCCTTCTTTTCCATTTTGATCTTTATCATCCACCCACCCCCGTAGGGTGACGACTTGATTACGGCAGGGTCGGCGGTGACGTTGTCATTCACCTCAGTGACTTCCCCTGAGATCGGACAGTAAAGGTCGCTCACAGCCTTGACAGCCTCGATCGTGCCAAACGATGCTGCAGCCTCGACCTTGGTCCCGACCGAGGGAAGCTCGACATAGACGATGTCACCGAGCTGGGTCTGGGCATAGTCCGTTATACCCACAATGGCGATGTCCCCATCGACCTTGACCCATTCGTGCTTGTCGGAGTAACGCAGATCGTCCGGAATCATCACTGTATCTCCTTTCCACTAATTCTCCGGTTTCTTGTAAAAAGGCCCCTTCTCATACTTAGCATCAACCAGTTGGCCTCTTACATCAATCTTGAAGTCGGTACTGCGTTTCGCAAACTTCGACCCAACGTAGGCCAGAGCGATACCGCATTCGAGCGAGGGTGAGAACCCCCCGCTTGTAACCTCTCCTATCTCCTCCCCACCCGACCGGACTTTAGAGCCTCGTCTCGCAAAACGTTTGGCGTCCGATCTCAAACCCACGATCTTTCTCGGTATCCCGCTTTCCTTCTGGCGGATCAACGCATCCCGGCCGTAGAAGTCACCCTTGTCCAGTTTGACTGTCCACCCGAGCCCCGCTTCAAGAGGTGTCGTGCTTTCATCCATGTCGCTGCCATGAAGTCTGAAGGCCATCTCGAGGCGCAGGGTATCCCGTGCTCCCAGACCGCACGGCTTGGGCCTTGGCTCCGCGCCCATCAGGATGTCCCAGACATCGCCCGTGCTTGAAGCGTTGATGTAGATTTCGAAACCGTCCTCTCCTGTATAGCCGGTCCGCGACACAAGACAAGGTGCGTCTCCAATTGTCGCGCCCATTGAACGAAAGGGCTCGAGACCCAACACATTATCATCGCCACACACTTGCCTCATGACATCTTTAGCCCTCGGCCCCTGAAGCGCAATCAGCCCGGTCTCGTCGCTCAGGTTATCAATACGCACATCAGCCGGAGCATGCCCGGTCACCCAGGTCAGCGCTCTCCGGGTGTTGGCCGCGTTAACCACCAGCAGGTAGTCAAATTTCCTTCTGTAGACCAGTAGATCATCAATCACACCGCCGTCGTCGTTCAGCATCAGGGTGTACTGTGCCTGGAAAGGATCCAGCCCGGTAGCCTGGTTCGTAGTGAGCCTCTCGACGTAATCGAGAGCGTTGTCACCCGATACGGATATCTCACCCATGTGAGACACATCGAAGATACCCACCTCGCGCCGGACGCTCAGGTGTTCGTCAACTACCCCGGTGAACTCAATGGGCATACTGAAGCCGGCAAATTCGACCGGTCTTCCACCCAGGGCAACCTGTCTGTCATAAAGCGGTGTCTTCTTCGGCTCCAATAGTCCTCCCAAGAACTACATACACTAACGCGACGTCATCTGTTTTTCAAGATCATAGAGCTCGGATTCGTCTTCGAAGATACGCCTCAGAACCTCTCCCGTATATGACCCGCGGCACAGCGAGATGTCCTCGGGCGTGCCCTCGGCGACGATCCCGCCGCCCTCATCTCCGCCCTCGGGGCCGAGATCGACTATGTGGTCGGCGACCTTTATGCAATCCGGGTTGTGCTCAATTACGACAACCGTATTTCCCTTCTCCACCAGCCGGTTGAGTACGCCGAGCAACATCAGCGTGTCCTCAAAATGCAGACCGGTGGTCGGTTCGTCCAGTATGTAGAGGGTCCGGCCCGTGCTCACTTTCGACAACTCGCGGGCGAGTTTTACCCGCTGGGCTTCTCCGCCCGAAAGCGTTGTTGCGGGCTGACCCAGGTGGATGTAACCAAGCCCGACATCATACAGCGTGTCCAACTTCCGCTTGACGACCGGGATATTTTCGAAGAACTCCCTTGCCTCAGCGACCGTGGTCTCAAGGACCTCCGCTATGTTCCTGCCCTTGTACCTGATCTCGAGAGTCTCCCGCTCGTAGCGCTTCCCCTTGCACACGTCACACCTGACGTAGACATCGGGCAGGAAGTGCATCTCGATCTTCGTTACGCCGTCACCCCTGCATGCCTCACATCTGCCTCCCTTTACATTGAAGCTGAATCTGCCCGGCTTATAGCCCTTCATCTTCGCCTCAGGCACCCGTGCAAAAACATCACGTATCGGTGAGAAGAGACCGGTGTAGGTTGCGGGATTCGACCGCGGCGTCCTCCCTATCGGTGACTGGTCGATATCGATCACTTTGTCGAGGAGATCCGTTCCTTCGATCGCATCGTGGTCACCGGGTTCCTCCTTCGATCTATAGAACTGTCTGGCGAGCGCCCTGTAGAGGATCTCGTTGACAAGCGTGCTTTTCCCCGAGCCCGAAACGCCGGTCACGCAGGTGAGAGCACCGAGGGGTATCGTGACATCTATGTTCTTGAGATTGAACTGGCGCGCACCGCGTATCACGAGCGACCGGCCGCTTCCAGGCCGCCGGGTCGAAGGTGTCGGAATCCACTTGTCTCCTCTCAGATACCTGCCTGTAAGCGACGCCCGCTTCTTCTTTATGGCCTCCGGCGGCCCGACGGCGACGACTCTGCCCCCGTCTTTCCCGGCGCCGGGTCCGAGATCGATCACGTAGTCGGCCGAGAGTATGGTCTCACGGTCGTGCTCGACGACGACAACGGTGTTGCCGAGGTCTCTCAATCGCGTGAGCGTATCAAGCAGTCTCCGGTTGTCGCGCATGTGAAGCCCGATGCTCGGCTCATCAAGTACATAGAGCACTCCGACGAGACTCGAACCGATCTGGGTGGCAAGTCTTATCCTCTGGAGCTCACCACCGGCCAATGTGGAAGCCGATCTGCCTAGCGTGAGGTATGAAAGCCCGACATCGAACATGAACCTGAGCCTGTCCTTTATCTCTTTGACAATAGGTGAGGCGACTTTCGCGGCGGTACCCGTGAAACTCAGTCCCGAGAAGAACCCGAGAGCCTTGTCCACCGACAGACCGGTCACCTCGTTGATATTGCTGCCGGCGAGTCTGACTGAAAGGCTCTGGGGCTTGAGCCGTGCGCCTTCACATCCGGGACACGGTCTCATCGCCATGTACTGTCCGATCCACGAACGTATGTCGTCAGAGTCGGTCTCGACGAAGCGTCTCTCGAGGTTGGGCACCACGCCCTCGAAGGGCGAGAGATACTCATAGCGGCTTCGGCTGCCCCGTATCTTGAAACGGACGCTTTCATCACCCGTGCCATAGAGCATTATCCGTCTTTGAGGCTCGGGGAGATCCTCAAACGGCGTGTCGAGCGATATGCTGTAACGCTCCGCGACCGATTCGATCATCCCCCATGTAACACTGCTTCGTTTCTTGCCCCACGGAACCACCGCCCCTTGAGCGAGCGAGACATGACCATCCGGTACAACCAGGGTCGGGTCGACTTCCAGCTTTCGCCCGATGCCATCGCAGATCTCACACGCGCCGTATGGACTGTTGAAGGAGAACATACGCGGTGAAATCTCGGGAAAACCGATCCCGCAATCCACACAGGCGAACAACTGGCTGAGCACGATCTCACGGCCGCCTCCCGCACTCACGATCACGACACCACCACCCAGCTTCAGCGCAGTTTCAACCGAATCTGCGACCCGTGACCGGAGACCGGGTTCCATCTTCAACCTGTCTATAACCACATCTATAGTATGTTTCTTGTTCTTATCCAGTTTGATCTTGCGATCAAGATCGTGGAGCCGGCCGTCGATTCTCGCTCTGACGAATCCTTCTTTCTTCGCCCTTTCGAGGATCTTCCGGTGCTCGCCTTTCCTGCCTCTGACGAGCGGTGCCATCACCTGGACTGCGGTGCCGTCTTCAAATTCCAGGATGCGGTCGACCATCTGGTCGGCGTTCTGACGCGAAATCTCTCTACCGCACTGGTAGCAGTGCGGTATCCCCACCCTTGCGAAGAGCAGCCTCAGGTAGTCGTAAATCTCGGTCACCGTTCCGACCGTCGATCTTGGATTCGTACCCGCAACACGCTGTTCTATGCTTATGGCGGGAGAAAGTCCCTCGATATAGTCCACGTCGGGTTTTTCCATCTGCCCGAGGAATTGCCGCGCGTACGCTGAGAGAGATTCCACGTAACGCCGCTGGCCTTCGGCATAGATCGTGTCAAATGCAAGCGAGGACTTGCCCGAGCCGCTCAGACCCGTTATCACGGTGATCTTGTCCCGGGGGATTTTCACGTTTATCGACTTGAGATTATGCTCCCTGGCACCCTTTACGATTATATGGTCCTTGGGCATCAGAGATCCTCTTCATGCACGGGTGCCATGATCTCAATCAGCCGCTCTGCGGATGCTTTTCCCCAGTCCGTGCGTTTACCGAAGCGACTGACGGTCCGCTCATAGATCGCTACCGCATGATCGGTGAGACCGGCCGCCTCACATTCAGCACCTGCCCGGAACCAAGCCGTCCCCGCCCAGGCGGCTTCCCCGGGAAACTCGTGACCGACCCTCATGAACTCGACGGCCGCTCTCAGATGGTCTCCCATTTCGGAAAACGACTCACCCATCCAGTAGAGGGCCTCGGCAGCTGTTTCCTGATCCCCGGCATAGTTGAGGAGCCCCTTGTAGATACGAATCGCTTCCCCGGGTTCGCCGGCCCGCTCAAGTGCATATGCGCTTCTCATCAGTGATCTTTCGAACCTCTCCGATAGAGGAAACCTTACTACAAGTGACCAGAAGGCCCGCGCGGCGCGCTTAAGGTCACCGTGTTTTTCAAGCGCTAAACCGAGATTGAAAAACGCATTCTCGACAAGTGAAGCCTTTTCGGACTCCGTTGCAAGCTCGAAGTAGATCGCGGACGAATCATAACTTCCAGCCATGTAATATGCAGTGCCGAGTTTAAAGCATGCATCACGGTAGAGATCATGATCAGGGTAGTCGCGCTCGATCACGCTGAAAGCCTCCACACCGCTCCGGTAGTCGGCCTCGACCATGTACTCGATACCTCTCCGGTATACGGCCTGTGCCAGGAGCTCGTGCTCCCGGCGGGTTGCGAGTAGACTATCAAGCATCATGGATGCACTGTCACCCTCCCCCTCACGGAACAGGAGAAGGAGTGTCCTTATGTCCAGCCCAAGGTGGCTCCGCTCGGCAAGCGGGAAACGTTGCTTGAAGGCCGCACCCTCCCGTGCGCAGAGTCTGAGCGAACCGTCGGAGCAGGCATATGATGCGCGGTCCTCGAGCAGACCGAAGACTCCGAAGATGTCGTCACACCGTTCGCGACCGGGTCCGAGAAGCGAAGAGGCCATAGCGGGATCATCCGGCGCAGCAAGCGATGCCGAAAGGAGAAGAGCCTCACAGGCAAACATCCCACCCTCCGCCGAGGAGCGTGTGAGCTCCTCGACCGCTAGATCCCTGTAACCCTCCCACCCCAGCCCGTAGGCCCGAACCATGCGTCGTACATTACTCAGACGTTGTCTGACCGCAGGAAGAGGTGAATCCAGCTCGTCCATGGCCGCAGCGAGGCCATCGCGCTCCAGGACAAGAAGACCCAGTCTGAGACTTGCGGCAGCTGTGAGTGAAACATCGGCGAGCTCAGAAAGCGATTTTCTATAGTAGACCCGGGCCGAGTCACTTTCTTCCATTAGTTCGTGACACCTGGCGGTGTTGTAGATGGCCTCGGGCGAGTTGCCGGCCTGCTTGAAGTGCGAGAGGGCACCGCTGATCCCACCCGAATAGAGGTAGCATTCACCTATCCCCAACCGGCAAAGAGTTCCGATCTCATCCTCATCGTATTCGGCCAGACAGGATTCGTACGCCTCGAGCGCACCCACATAGTCCCCTGCCACGAATTTAGCCCTGCCCAGAAGCAGTGCCGCGCCCGGCGCATCCGGTGACTCTGGAAACTCATCCAGCAGACTCCTCAGAGCCAGGACACACTCGGTATAGACATTACCGTCGTGCCCGAGAAAGAGCGTGTAGAGTATCCGTGCGCTCTCGTAGAGTTCGCTGCTCGAGAGGTCATCGCGGTGGCTCAGCTTCTGCGCGATCCGGAACGCGCGGTCGTGATCGAGACGCAACCAGTCCGTCGATATGTCAAGCGCGGCCCTTACCGTAGCAGGATCCACCTCGGGACTGTCTGCGATTTCACCCACAAGTTCTACGGCCTCGTGTCTTGCAGTTTCGTCACCGGTCTCGATCCACCTGTGGCCCAGTGAGATGATCAGTTTAGCCTTTATGACATCCGGGTGAGCACCCTCCGGTGGTGAAACCACCGCTCTGCGGTAGTGGTTCGACGCCCGTTCGAAATCCCTGAGCCGCACGAATAGATCACCCAGTTCAAGATCGGAAGCCCCTTCGCGGGCTATTCGCTCCACCTCGGCTGACAGTCCCTCCGTCCCCGCTGAGCCTGAAAGCGAATCGTCCAATAGATAGGCACGCTTTCGCCCCTCAAGACTGTGGCGGGTCGGTATGAGTGATGCACCCAGTGTTTCGTAAATATCACGGGCCCTGGTCGTCTGGCCGGCGCGCTCCATCAGGAAAGCCAGGGCGGAGCCGATCGAGTTGGGACGCGTCCTTTGGTCTTTTCCTGAAGTTCGGGCGAGCCGGACGCCCTCCTCGTCTAGACCTGAGTCAACAAGCAGAGTGGCGAGTTCGAAACGCTCGCCGGTCGACAGCCGGTCGGCCAACGGAAGGATACCCGGTACAAGATTCGTAGCTAATGCAGGCCTGGCCTGATCGGCCGCCTGTGTGATTGCAGAGGTCGCATATCGCAGTTTCACGTCGGGGTGCGTCGCCCGCCGTGCAAGCGATGCAAGCGTGTCGGCCGCCCAGGTTGATTCACCCAGCGCCAGCGCCCACGCATATCTGAGTTTCTCCTTAAGATCTGCCGTCAGTTCGAGCGAAAGAAGGGAATCGCAATACGTGTCAACAGGTTCACCGCTCTCGGCAAGCTGGACTACCGACTTCACGACGGCATGACAGGCGTCGCTTTCCGGATTGCGATCGGCCATGACCAGACCCACAAGTACGTGCCACACTTCCGGCAGTAACTCACCAATGGCGACCGCGATTTCACAGGAGGGCTCTGGCGGTAGTGTCATACCGCGGCCTGCCACGTCGGTCCGCAGGTCGAAGAAACCCGCTACGTCTCCCTGTTTGAGCCGGCATCTCAGAAGGCCGACTGCCGCATCACGTGATCCTCCCTGCTCGAGGGCCTCCTGATAGAGTGTCTCCGCCCTCGCCAGGTTACCGTCGGCCTCTTCACACTCACCCAGCAGCACCGCGAACTCCGCAGCTTCCGAGCCGGCCGCAAAGCGTTCAACAGACCGCAGGTTGAGCAAGGCTTCATCCACCTGTCCCAGCTCGAACCGGCACCGGGCTCTTAAGAAAGCCGCCTGGATGAGAACGTTCCGGGGCGGAAGCGAGGCGATGATCTCGTCAAGTATGGTAACCGACTCGGAGTATCGCGAAGCATCGACCAAGGCACTGGCCTTCATCAGCCGGATGGCCAGATCGGCATGAGAATCTTCACGCTTGAGACTGTCCGTAAATGCAATCGCACGATCGACCTCGCGACTGTGCTCGAGGAACGCCAGATATTGATTGCACGCGGCAAGGTCGTTCGCTTCAAGACACAAATTCCGGAGCTCGGCTACATAAAGATGTGTAAGATTCGACTTCTGGAGGTACTCAATGAAATCCGTGCCCGACGGCGCCTGGGCGGCCGTCCGGACAGGAATCGCACAAAGCAGAAGAGCAATCAACAGACCTACAGATTGTCTCACCCTGACAAGACCTCGACACTCCCCAACGGATAAGATTTAAGAGGATTTCTATTATGATAATCCTCCCCATTCACAGGGTCAACACAATTGTATGGCGGTGGGTGCTGGTGTGGTCTTTCGCCCCGCTTGCTCAGAAAAGGCAGTTTTCCCGTTGTTCCTCTCTTACTCTCTGTACATGGATTTTATGTTGCCCCAGGTACTGGGCTCCGCGGAACTTGGGCCAAGACAGGTAATGTAGACTCGCCACGCCAACTCGAGGAAACCGTACTGGCTACCGTCGGGTGTCGTATCGCGCCCGTCGAGGAAGCCAAGAGGTGGCTCATACTGGACTACCCCATTGCCGAAGTAACCACTGTGCACTCCACCTATACCCGGTGCACCTCTCGGCCAGGTTGCCGGCAGACACCCATAGTCATGGAACTCACACCCTGTCTCCCAGGCCGTCGAAATGTTATCCGCACCCCAGGCGGGGTAGGCACCCTCGGTACCGGTCATCGTCGCCGTCACAACCAGCACGGGACCGTCGTGATCACCGTGTGACCCGCCCCACGGGCAGATGTCGATACAGATCATCGGATCGATGGGAATGTAGTTCCAGGAAAACCGTGTCTCTACCGGACCACTGTTCCACAACCACAAGTGATGTTCCGGTTGGGCGGGATCCCAGCACCACAGATCGAACTCAATCGTGAAGAGGCCGCCATAGACGGTGCCGTAACCCGCGAAGTCGAGCACACGTATCTGCTCAAAGGCCATGCAGTTCAGCGGATCCACCGGATCCCATCCACCCGTACCCTGCACACCGATCGGGAAGTCCACGCCGATGATGTCTCCCGGTTCCCATCCCGTAACCGCCCAAAACCAGGAATAAGTCGGGCACGGGATGTAGTAATAGAACTGGAGAGCGCCGTCGTAGAGCTGCTCCATACCGAAGTCGTCCCTCATCTGGTAGGCCTTCTTCTCCAGACCGAACGCAGATGTGGCGAGAACCAGAACGAACGCGAAGACTAGGTACTTCATGATGGCACCTCCCTCGAATGGAGCCGGCGGTGACTCCAAATGCGAAGAGGGGTGCCGGGAGGCACCCCTCTCCATGCCCTTACGATCTCACCGATCTCTGCATGAGGGATGGATCTCGGGCAATAAGCTCTCTACCGATACATCGACTTGATGTTACCCCAGGTGCTGGGCTCTACAGAGGTCGGACCTCCACAGATGATGTAGACTCTCCAGGCCAACTCGATGAATCCGAACTGGCTGCCATCAGGCGTGGTGTCACGGCCGTCAAGGAAGCCTAGAGGCGGCACATACTCCCAGAAGTATGTCCCGAAGTATCCACCATGGACCTCACCGGCATCGCCGGGTACCATGTCATCTGGCCCTCTCGGCCAGACAACGGGGAGACAGCCCAGGTCATGCAATACACACCCGGTTTCCAGCGCTGTCGAGATGTTGTCCATACCCCAGGCCGGGTAGATGCCGTCCGTCCCTGTCATCGTTGCCGTGACAAGGATTGTCGGGACACCAGGGTCCACGCCACATATTGTGTAACAGACAGGCGGGTCTACAAGGAAGTAGTTCCAGGCAAACCCTGTCTCGAGGGGACCGCTGTTCCACAGATGGATACCGGTATGGCACCACACGTCAAGTTCGATCGTGAAGAGGCCGGGATAGACCGTACCATAACCAGCAAAGTCGAGAATACGGATCTGCTCAATTTCCGCGCAGTTGTACGGATCGAGCGGATCATAGCCACCCGTACCCTGTGAACCGATTTCGAATCCCATTCCGATGATGTCTCCGGGATCCCATCCCGTATAGGCCCAGAACCACGAGTAAGTCGGACACGGGATGTAGTAGTAATACTGGAGAGCGCCATCGTACTGCGGCTCCATGCCGAAGTCATCCCTCATCTGGTAGGCCTTCTTCTCAAGACCGAACGCAGACGTGGCAAGAACCAGCACCAGCGCAATCACTAAGTACTTCATTTTACGCCTCCCTCAACTTGACTGTAATTGTTTTGGAATCAAAACTCACTGGAACTCTAAAACCAGTAACTCGTTCTCGCTCACCTCCTTTTGAGCGAACCTTCGCTCTGCTTAAGCTAGACCATTCATGCTTCCTTCGACGGTCGCCATTATAGCACGCTTATAAGCGTGTTGTCAATAGAAAAATCATTATAACGCAGTGTACTAGCGCTATTCATGGGGTATACTTCAATAAATACACGATAGCAAATTCATACTGGGATCTGTCGGTGAATGCCTCACCGGCACCCGCTATGCAAAAGTCCCTGGGGTCAGAGCTAAAAAGTTGCAGGATCGGAGGTCAGACACCAAGAAATCAACTTTTTAGCTCTGATCCCATTAGGGGCACCCGCTATGCAAAGATGAGGAGAGCTACGCCGAGGGGGATGAGGTAGTAGGCGAACACATGAAACTTGTTACGGACGATGGCCCTGAAAAGGAGTGAGATCGCAAGATAGCCCCCACCGAACGCCGGGATGGCTGCAGCCAGAAGCACGACCGGCTCCCCTCCCACTCGCCCCGAGACGATCTCGATGATTGAGGCTCCAATGATCGCGGGCAACGACAGGAGAAGCGAGAACTCAAATGCCTCCCTCCTGCCCAGACCGGCAAGCAAACCCGTACCGACCGTCATACCCGACCGTGAGATACCCGGGACGATCGCAAACGCCTGTCCGATTCCTACTACCAGCGCCCGCACCACACCGAGCGACGCACCCGGTCTCGTCAGGCGGCCCGAAACCAGCACAAAGACTCCGGTCACTATCAGCATTATCGATGTCGTCGTCATATCTTCAAAAAAACGGCCTATGTAATCTCTGGCCGACAGCCCCACAATTGCTGCAGGAATCGAACCCAGGATCACCAGGAGAAAGAGTTTTGAATCCCTTCGCTGGTGTTCCGTCATGTCCCCACCCCGCGCGGCCAGCCTGGTTCCCACGGCGCCCAGGATTTCCACCACGCGGTGTCTCAGGTAGATCAGCACCGCAAGAGCCGTGGCAAAATGGGTGACGACCTCGATGGAAATGTGCTCCTCTTCGATCCCGAGCAATATCTTGGCAATCACCATGTGGCCGCTTGAGCTCACCGGCAGAAACTCGGTCAGCGCCTGCACGATCCCGACTGCAGCCGCTTTCAGTACCTCGTCAAATGGAGTCATGCTCAGATCCCCGCCAGCAGGAATGCGACAAGACCAACCGGCATCACCGCTTTGAGAATGGTCGTGACCGAGCAGGAGTTCCGCTCAGCACGGTTCGGGTCGATCCGAGCCGTGGTTATCAAATAGATGCAGACAGCAAGGAGCGGATACACGACGATCACGACAGGCAGAAAATAAAGATAACCATAAACCCGTAACGCGAACGGCAGCAGACTCGTTACGATCACCACCGCTATCCACCCGAGCGCCAGCCCCAGAGACCTCCTTGCCCCGAGTTGGACCGCCACAGTAGCTACGCCGGCCTTCGAGTCCCCTCTGATATCGGCCACGCTTTTGACGGTCTCCCGGGCCATGTGTAGTGACATGGCAACCACGAACGGAAAGACAGCCGCACTCAGACTGCCGCCCGTCAGTCCACCAAGCAGGAAACCGGAGGAGGCGACGAGACTGACGACTACGGGGCCCGCCACCCCATGCGACTTGATCTTCCAGGAATATAGGTAAAGGAGAACAACCCAGCCGGAGAAGAACCCCACCGTCGGCCGGCCGGCAAGCAGCGCAAAACCGCACCCGATTGCCCAGACGGCAATGACTACCGTGATCGCGGTCTCACGGCGGAGCCGGCTGCTCACGAGCGGCCGCCAGGGTTTGATCACCCTGTCACTGTCGACATCGAAGATATCATTCAGGGCGTAGCCTCCCGCGCAGACGAAGAACGCCATCAACGACGCCATCCAGGACTCGAAACCGATCCTGCCGCCGGCCAGGAATGAGCCCAGCGCAACTGAGCCCCAGGCGATCACGCAGTTGTGAAGTCTCAGAAGCACGAGAACGTACCAGCAGGCTCGCAGCGACATCACCGGTGAAGACTCTCTGCCTTTTTGTATGCTTCCTTGGCTCTCTCGCCGTCACCCTTGTGATCGTACGCGACGCCAAGGTAGTAGTAGCCCCTCCAGTCCTGAGACTGGATCGCGACGGCACGCTCAAGCGAGGCTATTGCATCATCCACATCACCCTTGCCGAGATAGGCCTGACCGAGGTAGAAGTACGCCTTCGCATTGTCGGCGTCGATATTCAGGCACTTGGTGAGTGACCGGATAGCTTTGGCGTGCAGCCCTTTGCGAAGGTAGGCCAGCCCGAGGTGAAACAACGTCTTGGACGACTTCGGATCTATATTCAGGGCTCTCCTGAACTCCGCCGTGGCCTCCTCGATATCACCCCTGTTACTCAGCGCAACACCGAGGTTGTAATGCTCTTCCGCCCCGTCACCACCGAGCGAAATCGCAGTCATGAATTCCTCGATCGCCTCATCGAACATCCGCTCATCACCATAGACAGCCCCGAGATTGCAGTGCCACTGTGCGTTACGGGGATCCTTCTCGACGGCCTTCTTCAGCTCGACGATCGCGAGGTCCTTCTGTCCCTTCTTATCATAGAGCAAAGCCATTTCGCTGTGGGCTTTCGCGCAGGATTGGTCATACCTCAGACACTTCTGGAAGGCGGTCAGGGCGTCCTCGTACTTGCCGCCGCGCGTATAGGTCATCCCGAGTCTGTAGTAGGCCTCGGCACATTCCGGTTCAAGCCCGATAGCTGCATTGTGCTCCTTGATCGCTTCCTCATACACGCCTTTGAGATCCAGTGCGCGGGCCAGACTGTAGTGTGCCTCTGCGCAGGGTTGAGCATCACAGACCCTCCGGAAGACGGCGATCGCTTCTTCATATGTTCGCACGTCCAGCAGGGTTTCGCCGTAGGTGATCATTGTTCCGAAGTGACCGGGGTGTTCCGACAGGAACCTCTCGAGCAACGAAATCGCCTGATCGTACTTGCCTGCAGACCGCAGGGCAGCTACAAGCTCCAGAAGCGCGGTGGAATCACCGGGCTTCCGCTTGAACTGGGTCTTCAGTGCCTTGACGGTTTTTTCACTCACCGCTACACCCCTGGATTTGCGACTGCTGGAGAGGGTATCACAGCAAGGAAGGACTGTCAAACCGTCTTATCGTCTTCTTCCGTAAGGATTTCTATGTCGACCGCGAGGTTGAGTATGACGTGGCCGGGTTTTCCGTTTCCGCCGACCCTGACGGGTATACTCAGCTTACCACCTTTGCCTGCAGCAATCCTGGCGGAGTGTGTGATCTCCACGCTTTGTCCCGTTCCGGCTTCAGGTGTTTCACTGACCGCCGTAGCGGTGGGCGCCGTCGTGGCCTGTACCGTTTGCTCCGTCTCTGTATGTTGATCGGGTGGACAGGGAGCGTCCGTATCCGTGGGAACAGGGGAGGGTTCTTCACCCGGGGAGGGGACATCTGGAACCTTATCCTTGATCGTGGAGGAGTCTTTTTCCGCCTGTTCCCCGGTGGCCCGAGTCCCAGCCGGTTCCGGAACGAAACCGAATGAGATCTCCCGTCCACCCGAATCAACTTCTTCTGCCTGGTCTTTTACAAGCTGCGTCCGCAGGTCGGACAACACCATCTTGGTTGCGGCCGCAAGCGTTTCAAAAACACCTGTACCCGTTGTCGCCACCGATTCGAAGCTCGTCACTCCCTTGGGATTCAATTCCTCGTTGAGCTTCTCAATGGACAGAGCCGATGGCAGGTCCCGCTTGTTGTACTGAATCACAAGTGGGATATCATCGAGGTCCTTGCCGTGCTCGTCGAGATTTTCCCTCAGGTTCTTGAGGCTCTCTCTGTTTGCCGCCATCTCCTCGGCCTGGGAATCGGCGACAAAGACGATCGCGTCCGCCCCCTTGAGCACCAGCTTTCTCGTTGCGTTGTAATACACCTGCCCTGGTACGGTGTAAAGGAGAAACCGTATATTGAAGCCGGCTATCTCTCCGCCTTCTATCGGAAGAAAATCGAAGAACAGTGTCCGGTCGACTTTCGTCTTCATGGACACCATCTTCCCGCGAAGGTGTCCGGCTGTCTTGGCGTAGACGTGTTCGAGGTTGGTGGTCTTCCCACTCAGACCCGGCCCGTAGTAAACGACCTTTGCGTTTATCTCTCTGCCGGAGTAGTTGAAGACAACCATTAGCCCGACCTCCCCAGTGTTCGGATTCTGATTTCTTATATCCTCCGCTTGCATCAATACAGCAACAAGCATGCCAGTGAAACCGGGGTTACCGGGAGAACGCTGCGATATAGTGCGATGATTTATAAGAGGATAGTCGGCCTTGCAAAAAGCACGGGTGTGACGGACTCAGGTTCCGTTGCACCTGGCAATCCGCTCGGCAAAATGCAACAGAGTCAGCGGTCGATAGGCTTCAGCCACACGCCGTAGGTCTCATTCATACCGGGAGGAAAGCGTGAAGCGTTGAGGTACTGCGTGTAGTGTGAGAGAAAGCGAGGCTTGATCTCGTGGTAAGAATTCGACGGGAAGTACCTTGTGACCGTCTTGAACATCCCGTCCTGTTCTGAATAGAGGGACAATGAAAGCCGGACTACCTTGTCGTAGTTCGCGTCCGCATATGTTACGTTCGGGTCACCGTCAATGTCAAACCAGAGGGATATGCAATCTTCCTCAATCGCAAAATCATGTCGCTCGGTCATCACGATTTTCCAGAGCTCGAAGATCTCCAGAGGGATGTATCGGACCGATTTCTCGTGCCCGTCAGAGTGGTCTTTCGAGATCATACACCGGACGATCTTCTCTTTTGCCACGGCAACCTCCAGCGACAGGTTACTTTTCCGCAAAGCTTCTTGTCAAGACGCAAATCCCGGCAAATATCGGCCAGACTTGACAAACGTGCACGTGTGACATATACAGGCAATCAGAAATGAATGCACTCTCAAGAATAGGTTATGGCGTCCTTTCCACTCTTGCACGCATCCTACCTCCATCGATCTCCTATCTAATAGGTGAGACGCTGGCAGTTGTCTGTTTCTTACTCTGCACCGGACGTCGCCAGAAACTCACACGCAATCTCAGGATCGTTTTGGGGGACAGTAAACTGCCCGGTCTCAACAGAGTGGGGTTCAGGGTGATGCTCAATTTCGCAAGGAGCGTGACAGAGGTATTCATGATCCCCCATCTCAGCAAGAAGGACCTGCTCTCCAACATGTCGCTCGAGGGGCGCGAACGTCTTGATTCGGCCGTGTCGGCCGGTAGAGGAGTGATCCTCGTGACTGCCCACCTCGGCAGCTGGGAACTCGGCGGGGCCGCACTCGCCGCTCTGGGTTACAGGATCACCACGGTCGCCGGGATTCAGTTCACGCGGGCTCTGTCACCGCATATCAAGGCAATGAAGCAGGCCCGTGGGATCGACGTCGTCTCCGCCGATGGCGGTACACTCAGGATAGCCCGGACACTCAAGCGGGGTGAGATTGTCGCGTTGCATATCGATGGGGATCAATACCTGGGTGGCATCACCGCGGATCTTTTCGGCAGGAAGACCGTGCTACCAAGGGGGCCGGCAGGTTTGGCGATCAGAACCGGTGCGGCGATCGTTCCGGCATTTGCAATCAGAACCGCAAGAGGTATGATAACTGTGCACATAGAGGAGGAGATCCCGATCGACGGACGGGATGAGAATGGATTGACGCGGAGTATCGCAACGATCGTCGAGGACTACATCAGGCGTTATGCCGACCAGTGGTGTATGTTCCGGTTGATCTGGGAGAACGAGCAGTGAAAATCGCGATGGTGTCTCAATCATACTACCCTAGTCTCGGAGGCGTCACGGAACACGTGCACCACCTTTGCGAGGCCCTCCGCTCACAGGGGCACCAGGTTACAATCGTAACGGCCGGTCCTCATAACGGCGATGAAGACGGTGCGGGCACTACGGTACGCATCGGCAGGAACGCGCTTTTCCCCATAAACGGAGCTTTCGTAAATGTCACTGTCGGATTGCGCCTGAGAAAGCGCCTGGAGAACGTTTTCAGATCTGGCGATTTCGACATCATACACATTCACAGCCCGCTTGAACCGACGCTGCCGCTGGCGGCATTGATGGCGGCCAGATCGGTGGATTGTCCGGTTGTCGGGACGTTCCACATGTCCGCGAGGGTGTCGCCCGCCTATGAGGTCTTCTCGGAGGTGCTCCGCACCCATGCTCTGAGACTCGATGCCCGTATCGCGGTTTCACAGGCGGCCCGCAGATTCGCGATGCGCTACTTCCCCGGTGAGTACGTGGTTGTCCCCAACGGAGTGGCGTTCAGCAGGTTTGCAGCCCGGGCCCAGCCTGTACGGGAGCTGGCCGACGGCAGGATCAATATCCTCTTCGTCGGAAGACTGGATATACGCAAACGAGCACCCTTGCTGATATCGGCCTTTAAGAAGCTCAGGCGCGTGCACCCCGATTCCAGACTGGTGATTGTCGGAAAGGGATTCATGGAACCTGCGTGCCGGGCTATGGCTTACCCGCTCACAGGAAAGGACATTGTCTTCAGGGGCAGGGTGTCCCCCACCGACCTGCCTTCTTATTACAGTTCTTCAGACATATTCTGTTCGGTACCGGCCGGCAGTGAGAGTTTTGGCATAGTCCTGCTCGAGGCAATGGCCGCTGGAATTCCGATCGTGGCTACCCGAATAGAGGGGTATCGTGAGATCGTTAGCGATGAGGTCGACGGTATCCTGGTCAGACCCGGCGACACGACCGGGATTGCAGATGCGCTCGGCAGGCTTGTGGCGGACAGCGAGTTGAGAGCGGTGATGGGACGGAAGGGTCAGGAGAAAGCGATCCTCTTCGATTGGCCGCGTATCGCACGACGGATTGCAGGCATATACGGAGAACTTCACACACGACCGGTATGCAGGAGAACCTGTGAGCCTAAACGGGCAAAAAGATTCAGGCTACTCTAGCCTCTTTACGATCTCTTTCACGGCGCTTCTCGTGGGTCAGATCGTGTCTATCCTGGGAGACCGCCTGGGCAACATAGCCCTGATCGAGATGATCTCGATTGAGACAGAGCGTTTTGCCACACCGGGCTCGATATTCGAGCTTTCAAAACTCGCCGCCGCCATGACCCTGCCCGCGATCATCCTTGGCCCGCTCGCGGGGGCCTACATCGACCGCGTCGACCGGAAGCGGGTCCTGATAGTGACGGATGTTATTCGCGGAGCAGCCGTACTGGCGATACCCTTTCTGAGACCGGCTTTGCCTCTCTGGACGGTCTACGCGGTCGTTGCAATGCTCTATGTGGCAAATCTCTTCTTCCTTCCGGCACGATGCGCAATCGTAGCCGAGATAGTCTCACAGAAGAGTCTGATCAAGGCGAATTCCCTTCTTTCTGTGGGAGCGACCCTGGCGACGATCCTGGGGTTTGGTGTCGGTGGTGTCCTCGCCTCCCGAGCCGGCTGGCGTGCTGCGCTCTACATAGATTCCGTCACGTACTTCGTCTCGGCCGGTGCTCTGGCCTTTATAACCACAAGGGTGATACCGCAGGAGTCGCAGCCTACCGCCCATGTCCCTTACATCAGGATCATAAAGGATGCCCTGGGAGAGATCCGGAAGACCGCCGCACTGCAGGCGGGCGTCCTTGCTCCGTCGCTGCTGGCGGTGGCGGGAGCAGCAGTCTATGTCCTTGGAGTCGCGATCGTCGAAGGCATGAGTCCTGAGGGAACGATGCACGTGGGCTTTCTTGTCGGCCTGGCCGGAGCGGGTATGGCAGCGGGGTGCTACGTAACCGGCAAGGCGTTACACGGCATCCGCCGGGCCCGGCTTGTCGTAACGGGAACGGCACTGGCCATACTCTCACTGATAGTGATCGGTGTGGTCGACCGACTGATCCCCATGGGAATTGCAGTCACAGCCGCGGGATTCGTGGCGGGGCCCGTCCTGGTCTCGAGCGAGACTTCCATACAGGAGGAAACACCTCATCGAAGACAGGCTACGGTCTTCGCGGTCAGGGATATGCTGATGAAGATCGCGATTGTCGCGGCGGCAGCTCTTGCGGCGGCCGCAGGTACCAGGCTTGGTCTCGAGACTGCGCTTGTCGTGATCCTCGGCTCGTGCCTTGCGCTTAGCCTGCCCCTACTTGTCCGCTACAGGTGACCCTTACTCTTCTTCTTCGGGTTTCTCGGTTATGATCGCCTTGGTTATCAACATCAGTGATGCAACGCTCGCGGAATTCTGCAGAGCGGACCGCGCCACCTTGGCAGGATCGATTATGCCGGCGGCCTCGAGATCCTCATACTTGCTCTTGGCTGCATTGAAACCCCAGGCGCCGGTCTTCTCCTTTATCTTCTCAACGACAACAGAACCTTCGAACCCGGCATTCGTGGCAATCATACCCGCCGGTTCTTCGAGTGCCCTGGCGATCACACCCGCCCCGGTCTTCTCATCCGGGGGAAGATCCATCCGCTCGACGGCGGCAATGGCCCTGAGGAAGGCGACACCACCACCCGGGACTACACCCTCTTCGACCGCGGACCTTGTGGCCGCAAGTGCATCTTCGACCCGTGCCTTGCGTTCCTTCATCTCGGTTTCGGTAGCTGCCCCGACCCTTATCACCGCAACGCCACCCACCAGCTTCGCAAGGCGCTCCTGAAGCTTCTCTTTGTCATAGTCCGACGTGGCACCATCGATCTGTGCTCTGATCTGCTTGATCCTGAGCTCAATGTCAGCCTTCTTGCCCTTTCCGCCGACTATCGTCGTGTTCTCCTTGTCCACCTTGACGACCCTTGCCGTACCGAGATCACCGAGGACCACGTTCTCAAGTTTGAAACCGGTCTCCTCCGAAATCACCCTTCCTCCCGTAAGTATCGAGATGTCCTCGAGCATCGCCGTGCGTTTGTCCCCGAAGCCCGGTGCCTTGACCGCGCAGCAGGCCAGTGTGCCCTTGATCTTGTTCACGACCAGTGTAGCCAGCGCCTCTCCGTCCACGTCCTCGGCGAGGATCAGCAGTGGTCTTCCCGTCTGAGCGCTTTTCTCGAGGATCTGGACCAGATCCTTCATCACACTTATCTTCTTGTCGTGGATGAGTATGTTGCAGTCATCCAGCACGCATTCCATTTTCCCGGGATCGGTTACGAAATACGGCGAGAGATAGCCCCGGTCGAACTGCATGCCCTCGACCACCTCGAGGTCCGTTTGCATCGTGCTTGCTTCCTCAACGGTGATCACACCCTCTTTACCGACCTCCTCCATAGCATCAGCGATCAGGCGGCCCACCTCCTGGTCGTTGTTCGCGGAGATCGCGGCAACCTGGGCAATCTCCTGCTTCGTCCTGATCGGTTTCGCCTGCTTCTTGATCGCCTTTGCTACTGCATCGACGGCTTTGTCCATCCCCCGTTTGAGTGCAATCGGGTTTACCCCTGCGGCCACGTTCCTCAGGCCATGGGTTACCATGGAATATGCCAGGACCGTCGCAGTCGTTGTGCCGTCACCGGCCGCATCCTGGGTCTTGGTTGCGACTTCCTTGATCATCTGGGCACCGAGGTTCTCATAGGCGTCCTCGAGCTCGATCTCCTTGGCAATAGTCACCCCGTCATTGGTTATGATGGGAGAGCCGAACTTCTTATCCAGCACCACGTTCCTTCCCCTGGGTCCGAGGGTTATCCGTACGGCATCCGCTATCTTCTCGACACCTGTTTTGAGAAGTGCCCGTGCAGTTTCATCGAACGCTATTTGCTTAGCCACGCCGGTCCTCCTTAAGTGTTCCTGTTGATATGCTGAACGCTGCTCTACAATATCTTAGACAAAATACAAACCGCCGCAAACATAGGCAAGCTCTATTTCCCTCGGTGACTCGCCAGCGCACCTCTTGGTCCGCTTGCTCAGAAAAGGCATTCGCTTGCGTCCCAAGAGGCTGCGCCAGCGAGACCATTGAATCCTAGAGACGCAGGGCCGGGTCGACGGCGTAGGCCAGCCCTTTGAGGGTCAGATGCGGATCGTATGTCACCTCAAAGCCCAGGTCCTCCCAGATCAGTCCCGCCCGTCCCCCTGTCACTATGACCTTGCACTCGGCACCCATCTCGCCCCACATTCTCCTGACGATGCCTTCAACCTGGCCGACCGCACCATAGTAGATTCCTGCCTGCATGCATGCCACCGTTGAAGTCCCTATCAGTTTCGATGGACGCATTATCTCCACCGCCGGCAGCTTCCGCGCCCGCTTCCAGAGATCCCCCGCACCCGCGTTCATACCGGGCGCGATAACTCCACCCCTGTACTCACCGTTATCCGAAACATAGTCATAAGTGGTAGCCGTACCCATATCCACGACTATGGCCGGGCCGCCGTATGCATGGAACGCGCCGATCGCATTGGCGATCCTGTCCCCTCCAACTTCTTCAGGGTCGTCGGTCACTACTCGAATACCGCAGTCGTTCAGTCCGTCGACCAGGACAGCTTCAATCCCCAACTCCGCGGAGAGCGCCGTCAGCATTTCACGGGTTTCGGATGGCACCACCGAACACACGGCACCGAGTGTCACCTGCTTAACATCGATACGATCGCGGGCGAGGAGCGAGGCGATGACTCTGCCGTACTCATCACCGGTCCTCTCACGGGTGACGATCTGCCAGAATGCCTTGACGTCCGTGCCGTCCAGAACCCCGATCGCGGTTGCCGTGTTACCAAGGTCCACACATACGATCATTTTTCCAAGCCTCCTAGATCACGCGTACAACGTCACCGGCGATTATCCTCTCGAGAGACCCATTGTCCTTTCGCACTATGAGCGCCCCCATGCGGTCGATATCGTGAGCTATCCCATCCACCTCACCGTCACCTGTTACTACTTTGATCAGTCGGCCGATCAAGAACGAGTGCTCGAGAATCTCCTGTCTGATCTCCTCAAAACCTCTGGTGCAAAGCCGGTCGTATTCACTCTCTATGCTCTCAAGCACGTCGGCCAGAACCTGGGTCCGTCCGGTCACCCCCGGACTCTCGATCTTAAGCGATGTTGCGATGTCCCTGATCTCCCGGGGAAACTCCTTCGCCCCCGTCAACACATTGAGACCTATTCCAACTACAATGAAACTCACCTTGTTTCCTATGAACTCGCCCTCGGTCAGTATACCGCAGATCTTGCGTCCGTTGACCATCACGTCATTGGGCCACTTGAGCTGCGCCTTCACAGCATAGCTCCCCCTGAGCACGCGTGCGATACCAAGTGCAACCGCCAGAGAGATCACCGAGCAATCGGCAGCTTCGAACGCAGGCCGGAGCACGATTGAGAACCAGAGTCCGGTTCCCGGTGGCGAATGCCAGCCTCTCCCCTGCCGGCCGCGGCCCCTGGTCTGTTCCTCCGCGACGACCAGGGTTCCTTCAACTGCTCCACCCCTGGCAAGTGCTATCGCGACATCGTTTGTCGAAGTGATCTTACCGAACGTGTAGATTTCCTTGCCCAGAAGGGTGCCTGCCAGCGCGGTTCTGATATCGCACCCGTCAAGCATGGCGGGGGTTTCCAGCAGCCTGTAGCCCTCCCCCGGAACCTCGTCTATCCTGTAACCCCTGCCGGTCAGGGTTTCCA
>JALGZP010000044.1 GCA_025774845.1 bacterium | reverse complement strand
ATCAGGATTGCACACCGCAGCCGGGAGGGTTGTGATCATCAGGGAGGGGTTCTAAATCACATATCGCATGATGGGTCTATGCTCGGAGCGGCGGGCGACCTCTTTGAAGCCGGCATCGAGGAATGCGGACGCCAACCCGTGGAAGGCAAACGCATCCGGGGTCTTGTCCTTTTTCGGCTCCACCGGGTAACCCTCGAGGATTCTCCCCCCACGCTTCCGGACATGGTCTACGGCTGCCCGAAGCAGCTGCGCGGATACACCGGTTCTCCTGTAACGCTTTGCTACAAACAGACATACGACTGACCATACAGGCCTTTCATCGACGGGCTTGAGTATCCTCGAGGTCGTGAGCCTTGGGTAATCCTCCCGTGGAGCAACCGAACACCAGCCCACCGCATTCCCATCGTAAAAGGCAAGAATCCCGGGGATCGTACCCGATTTGATAAGCGCCTTCATGGCCTTCCGGTTGGCGTCACCCTTACGGGCCTCGAACTCCCTGTGAGTGAGCCGGAACCACATGCACCAGCAGCCCCCACAGGCCCCTCGCTTCCCGAAGAGATCTTCAAAGTCAGCCCACTGACCCGGCGTGAGTGGCTTGAATTTCAGTTTCGCGTTCGCGAGCTTACCGGCTGCCGTCATTTCCCGAATCCCAGGGTGATGTTTAAGACCCCACCTTCAACCACAACGCTCTTGAGTACCATCTTGGCGATCGCCTGCTTGATCCCGGATAAGTCGAGCCTGTAGACCTCGTAATCATCGAGATACTCTTTTGCGGCAATGCCCGCCGCTAACATCACCTCATCATGGTACTTCTCGGGCAGAACGGATATATCCAGGGTCTCAACAAGCGGGTCCACGAGCGAGAGTGAGGCCTCCTCCGGATCAAACCTTATTCCCGCCGTCATGTGTGCTCTTCCGGCGAGATCTGTGTCACTCACGCTGACATTGGTTGCGGCCGTTACGCCGAACCCGACGCGGTTGGATCCCTCCGTAAGCGTCACGGTCGGGTCCTTCAGGGTCAGTTTGAACACCGCAAGATACCTCTTGGATATCGGAAACACCGGGTTGAGTTTCTCCTGAATCTGCTCGGGGGTGATCTTAATCACATAGCCGTCCTGCGTCAGGTTGCAGCTCAGAAGACCTGAACATATAATCAGGTAGATTCCCGTAATTGCGAACATTCGCTTCACGGTATCAATGGGCATGGTAGTTCTCTCAGCTCCCAATCTGTTTGAGAAGGTGGTCGGTGGTGGTCACATAGGCGAAGGCGTATGCCAGGTTCTTGAGTGTTGCCACCTGGAACTCTGGTTCTGAGGTCGCGGTAGCATCTGCAAGGAAAAAGACCCTGAAATCCCGGAAGAAGGCATCCCTGGCCGTTGATTCACAGCAGACGTTCGTTAAGACACCGGTGATTATGAGATCGGTGACCCCCATCCCTCTTAAAGTGATCTCAAGATCGGTGTTATAGAAGGCGCTGTAGCGGTGCTTCCATATCACCTTCTCACCCTTGCGGGCCTTGAGCCCGGAGTAGATCTGTGCACCTCTCGATCCCTTGATAAGACACCTGCCCTCCTTTATCTGGGGCCACCACTCGGCCGTCATCCCCCCGTCGACCGCCGGATCCTCGTGGACATGTCCTGTGAAAACCACTGGAATCGAAGCACTTCTGCATGCTGAGACAAGCCGCTTCACGTTGGGAACGATCTCGGAGGCATAATGGAAGAATATCGAACCATCTTCCGCCAGGAACTCATTCTGCATATCGATTACAAGGAGACAGGCCTTCCTGCTCCTGAGTTTCAGCGTGTGGTTGTTGAAGTGCTTTATCTCTTTGAGCCACTTGCTTGTCTGGTCGGTCCACATGCTTTACGGTGCCTCCTTTTGATTACAGTTGTCTAAGTAAAGGATATGCTATGGGGGGATGATATCAAAGCAGATTTTCGGTCGGGATGTACTACCCCCGGCCTTATGCCTAAGGCGCTTCCTTGTGCCTTTGTATCCTCCGGGTAATCCTGACTGCCTATTTCCTGCGCATAGGATGACCGCAGCACATAAGCCTGCTGATACCAAGTCCTTCCTTGCTTACGCCGACCTCTACGCCGCAGAGCACGCATGTGAACTTAGGCTTGGGCTTGCTCCTCGGCTTGGCCTTCGCAGCCGGCTTGCGTTTCGTGGTTTTCTTCTTCGCAGGCTTCTTCTTGGCCTTCTTAGTGACCTTTTTCTTTACGACCTTCTTCTTTGCCGCCTTCTTTTTCACCGCTTTTTTCTTGACCGTCTTCTTCTTAGCAGTCTTTTTCTTCACGGTTTTCTTCTTAACGGTCCTCTTCTTGGCGGTTTTCCTGGTCACCCGCTTCTTCACGGTCTTCTTGACCTTCTTCCGGGTCGTTCGCTTTTTCGTGGTCTTCTTGGCCTTTTTCCGTGCTGGTTTCTTCTTCGCCGCCTTCTTCGTCCTCCTGACTACCATCGAATCACCTCCTCTCCGTGGATTTGGTTTTACCCAAGTGTCGAGTATATTAGGACTGGAATTCATGTCAAGGGTTTCTTTAGTATCATGGTATAGGATCGACCGACCTAAGAGGAGGTACGTATGGTATCGCTTTCACCTTGGTCTGGCGGCGGGTTGCCGGTCCGGGTCCCGAGCCTGGTCCTTGCACTCTGTCTCATAGCGAGTTCGGCAGGGGGGGCAGAGAGCGAGTATACCGGGTCGAATCAACTGGAAGGGATAAACCCGTTTCCGCTTGATTACGATTCGGGCTCCATGGCGCTCCATGCGCTGCATTCATCCCTGGACGCCTGTGGTGTCAGCACATCCTACCAGCGCCTGACCGGGCTATCAGGGACCGCCTTCAAGTTTGCCTATGACTCCGTGGAGGTCTTTGAGCCCTTGCGTGATCTGTATCCCATGGACGCGTTGACTGAGGCTGCCAGGGCGCTGGGGTTCTATGATGCGCAGTGGATAACGGGCGAGCCGATCGGGGCAGTCAAGGATATCATTAAACGTGAGATCGACGGCGGCCGGCCGGTGCTTGCCCCGTTTCTAAAGAGAGACGCCTATCACGGATTCTTCATCGTGACCGGTTACGATTTTGACCGGGATCTCCTTTACCTGCAGGGCGCATTTGAGGGCGACTCTTCGTATGTGACCGTAGCGATCCCTGAAGTCTGGGATGGTCCGACGGTGGGTCCTGCGGGATGGGCCACTAATCCGGTTTTCGTGATCGGTGAGAGCAAACGCATTGACCAGAAGACCCTCAAGGCCGGCAGGGAGCCGGTTGACAGGGCGATCAGCGCGATGAAGGGAGGCAGTATGCCCTATGGCCTGCACCCCGGTGAGCACGTATACATGGGGCCGCCGGGCCCCCGCGAGGCACTCTATGGCTTCCCTGCCTATGATCTGCTTTCACATGACATAGAGCACCGGGACTTGATCAAACGTACCGACGGCGAGGTCACGCTTGACTTCGCCATGATATGGCGGATCGACGCACAGGTCGGGCAACTCGAGCATGACAGGAGAAGCGCCAGGTTCTTCTCAAAACTCCTCTCGAGGGAACTCCCGGATGAGAAGCGTTCTGATATCGGTGCTATCATGGAGGGCCTCGAGGAGACTGCGAACGACGCCGGAGCCCTTCGCGAATTCTTCTGGCATGTGATCGTTGATACGATGACGGCCGGCGAGGTGGCCGACTACGTGAGGACCAGCACTTCAATAGTATTTAGACTTCCTGACGTCGAGCCTTTGGTGAGTGAGCTGAAGGCAGGCGGGTTTGAGATCTTCAAGACCGTATGGGGCTGGCTCCTGGTGGATGACACCCATCACAAGCGTATGCTCGCAAAGACGGCACTCAGGAGCATAATTATCCGGGAGAGACGATCACTTGAGCTCCTAGAGGAAATTGCCGATCACATTGGGGTAAAGACACCGGGCTACGAACGGGAGGGCAAACGCATACGCCCCCCCCGCGGGAAGAAGTAGGCCGGGTGCTGGCGAGGCTTACAGGTTTCAGGAGGTGGATTTAGGTGCAAAACAAAAAAGAGATAGGATCGATATCTGAAAAACTGGCCGGGGTATGCCGGGCGAGCGAGTTCTTCAGATGCGCCAGCAAGTATGCCGTTCCCTCGGACGAATCCATAAGAGAGATACTCTCGCGCTTCCAGCAAGTGCTTCTGATCGGCTATTTCGGGAAGCAGAATATTCCCGATTGGGAGCTTGAAAGCCACCTGCATGTACTCCTGTCAAACCTCTATGATTTGCTCGCAGGCCAAATTGCCAAGAGCCTCCGGCATGAATGCGAAGGCCTGCATGATATATGTGATAACTGCAGGGCTCGGGGCGAAGAGCATGCGCTTAAGATGATGCGAAAGATCCCGATGGTGAGAAAGACGCTCGAGGGGGATGTCCAGGCGGCTTTCGACGGCGATCCGGCCGCCAAGAGTTTTGATGAGATCATCTTCAGCTACCCCTGCATCAAAGCGATAACGGTGCACCGTGTGGCGCACGAGCTCTATCTTCAGGGTATTCCGCTGCTCCCGAGGATCATGTCTGAGTATGCCCACGCACATACAGGGATTGACATACACCCTGGAGCCAAGATCGGTAAGAATTTCTTCATCGACCATGGTACGGGTGTGGTCGTCGGCGAAACGACCATTATCGGCGACAACGTCAAGATCTACCAGGGCGTGACTCTCGGTGCGTTGAGTTTTCCCAAGGATGACAAGGGCAATCTATTGAGGGGTATCAGGCGCCACCCGAAACTCGAGGATAACGTGACGATCTACTCCGGGGCCACCGTACTTGGAGGCGACACGGTTATCGGCAAGGGGTCGACGATCGGAGGTAATGTCTGGATCACGAGGAGCGTACCGCCCGGGACCAAGGTAGCCATCGAGCCGCCGGAACTGTCAATAAAGGGCGATCTTAAGGGGCATGTCAAGGATGGGCGCGGTGTGGCCCACGATACGAAACCCAAGCGCAAGACCCCGGCCCGGCGCAAGAAGAAGTAGGAGCGCCGGGGCTCCGTGCCCGGCGATCAACCGACCGATTTCTTCACATGATTCAAGAGGCCGCCGTCAAGCAGCGTTTCCCGCTGGCGGTCCGATAGATCGTATGCAACCTTGATTTCAGTACCCTTGGTCTCATTCTTAAGCACCAGGGGCTCGTTTGCCTCGATGCTTTTCCGGACACCCTCAAGCCGGATACTGTCGCCGCTTTCGATCTTGCCGTAATCGCCCGCGTCTGCAAACGTCAGCGGGATGATCCCGAAGTTCACGAGATTTGCCTTGTGTATCCTCGCAAATGACTTGGCGAGCACCCATTTGACCCCGAGGTACATGGGCGCCAGTGCCGCATGTTCCCGGCTTGAGCCCTGGCCGTAATTCTCACCGCCCACGATGAAGCCCCCGCCCGCCTGCTTGGCCCGATCCGCGAATGTGGGATCGACGACCTCGAAAACGTGCTCGGAGATAGCGGGTATGTTGGATCTCAAGGGCAGGATCTTCGCCCCCGCAGGCATTATGTGGTCGGTGGTTATGTTGTCTTCGACCTTAAGCAGCACCGTCCCTTCGATTGTATCGGCCAGGGGATCGGGTACGGGGAGCATCCCTATGTTCGGACCGCGGATGATCTCGACCTTGCTCCCGTCCTCCGGTGGCATCACCAGCATGTTGTCGTTGATCAGGAACCTCTCGGGCAGGTTTATGACCGGGTGCTTGCCCAGTTTCCTCGGGTCTGTGATCACACCGTTTAAGGCCGCGGCTGCCGCAGTCTCAATGCTGCCGAGATAGATCTTGGCATCCTTTGTTCCACTACGTCCCTCGAAGTTGCGGTTGAATGTCCTCACCGTGTTCGCACCCGACGGTGGTGCCTGGCCCATGCCGATACAGGCTCCGCAGGCGGACTCGATTATTCGTGCACCGGCGCTCGCTATCTTCGCAAGGGCGCCGCTCCGGGCAAGCATCTCGAGCACCTGCTTCGATCCCATGCCCACTGAAAGGCTCGACCCAACTTTGACCGTCTTACCCGAGAGCATCTCGGCAAGCAGGGTCATGTCGTACAGGGACGAGTTGGTGCAGCTTCCGATGACTACCTGGTCTACCTTCGTACCCTCGATCTCGCTGACTTTCACCACATTATCAGGACTGTGGGGCTGTGCTATCAGAGGTTCAAGCGCGGAAAGATCGAGATCGATGACCTCATCATATTCGGCATCGCTGTCGGCGGCAATCTCCTTCCAGTCCGATCCCCGGTCCTCGGCCTCAAGGTAGGCACGTGTGACTTCATCACTCGGAAAAACGGATGTCGTCGCGCCCAGTTCGGCCCCCATGTTGGTGATCGTTGCACGTTCGGGGATACTCAGGTTTTTCACACCCTCGCCACCGTACTCCATTATCTTGCCAACCCCGCCCTTTACTGAGAGTCTCCTCAGGAGTTCAAGGATCACGTCTTTGGCTGCCACCCAGTCGGGTAGCCTGCCCTTGAGGTTGACAAGCACGATCTTTGGCGCGGGCAGGTAAAACGGGTAGCCTCCCATGGCGGCGGCAACGTCGAGCCCTCCGGCACCGATCGCTATCATCCCGATCCCACCTCCCGTGGGCGTGTGGCTGTCCGAGCCCAGGAGGGTCCTGCCCGGGACACCGAACCGCTCGAGGTTGACCTGGTGGCAAATGCCGTTTCCCGGCCTTGAGTAAACGATGCCGTACCTGGCCGCCACGGTACGAAGAAACCTGTGGTCGTCGGCATTCTCATAACCGGTCTGGAGTGTATTGTGATCGACATAGCTCACCGAGAGGTCGGTTTTGACTCTCGGCATTCCCAGTGCCTCGAATTGGAGGTATGCCATTGTACCCGTAGCATCCTGGGTAAGGGTCTGGTCGATCTTGACGGCGATTTCATTTCCGGGGTCCAACTTGCCTGAGACGAGATGGCTCCCGAGTATCTTGTGCGCTACTGTCTTTCCCACCGGACTACCTCCCTGGCTGGCATGGTTCCTGATAATGGGGTTTCCAGAGCGCATGATACCACGAACCCCCGCCGCAACGCAACGGTGTCCGTCCCCCGGTCATCCCCTGGGGTCAGGTCTTGAGATTAAGCCTTCTACGGTCCGCCGAAGCGCCCCGTATTCTTGTTATCATGGCGGAAGCAGGGCCAAGGTGAGGTTGCATAGCCCATGCTTGTTGTCTCGAGCGCCCACAGAAACCCGTGTGGGCCGGGGTTGTTCTTGTGGGTACCGATATAGAGGGTTCCGTCACTGACAATAGCGGGTGACGACCAGTTGATTCCTCCAAGCAATGTCTTCCAGTTGAGTGTGCCATCGGGGTTCAAGGCATAGAAGTACGCTGTCTCGGCACCGAAGTAGATCAGACCGTCGGCTCCTACGGTCGGTGTGGAGTAAACATCATCCAAGGGCGCGGCGCTCGAGTCCTCCTCGATGACATACACCCACTTCTCAGTCCCCCACGGGTTCAGGGCAATCACGCTCCCATGCTTTTCCGGGCAGGCCTTCGTGGACACGTATATCGTACCGTCAGAGCCGATCGTCGGTGAGCCGCGGACGTAACAGTATGAGCCGTCCACGAAGTACTTCCACCTCATTGATCCATCCGGATTGAAGGCCCAGACCCAGGATTCCCCCTGGGCCTCTGTTCCGAGGTAGATGGTGCCGTCATCGTCAATCGCCGGGGATGTGAATGTCATCTCGTAGTCGTAGGCAAACTTAACATGCCATTTCTCGGTGCTGTCGGGATTGACCGCATAGAAATCATCCTGGTGTATCGTGAGATAGATGGTGCCGTCGGCACCGATCACCGGTGATTGTCTGCAGGTCCTCCACGGCGTGGGGTTAAACCACCAGAGTCGCCCGCCGGTATCCGGGTCCACCGCATAGAGCCCATCGGCAGCGACATAGACCGTCCCATCGGCCCCTATCGCGACTGTTCTCTGGCCCACAGGGTAGCCCGGATGATCGGGATTCTCGAAGTCGTCGAATTTCCATTTCAAGCCACCCGCGGGGTACAAAGCGTAAACGTTGCTTCGATAATCCTGGACGTATATCGTGCCATCCGGGCCGATTGCCGGCGAATAGGCATTGTGTTCGAGATCATACGACCATTCTATGATGCCTATCGGGTTCACCGCATAGACCGTACCAAAGTCGGTGAGCGAATAGGCTCCGGTGCTGATGTATATTGTGCCATCATCCCCGACCGCCGGGCAGCAGTAATAGACTTCCTTTTCAACCTCGACGGTCCAGAGTACTCTTCGTCTGCAAAGCGCCAGCAGAGTATGGTCCTCCGTGTCCATTATGAAACTGCCGCTATCCGGTACGGTCTCGCCGTCGAGAGTTACTACGAGATCGCTGTAGCCTTCCTTGAGGGTGTACTGGTAGTCGATCGTGTCTACCCAGGTGTACTCGGTCTCCTGCGATTCGGGATAGCCCCAGAGACCGCCACACTTGTCAACGACCAGAGTGTAGGATTGCGGTCCTCCCCCATTCGGCGTATCCGTGGTTTTGTCACTACAGCCCGGGAACACGAGAAGACATGTGGAGAGGGCGAGGACGCAGGCGCTCGCAACACGCGCGACGTTCATCAGCAGCCTCCGGGAGAGTATCCGAGCTCCATCATCTCAGTGTAGCCATGAGTGACTTTGCCTGGTCATTCGCGGGGTCGATCTTGAGAACGGTCTCGAGCTCCTTCCGGCCCTTTTGCTTATCCCCATTGGCAAGGTAGAGCTTCGCGAGATCAAGTCTGGCCGGAAGATAGTCTGCGTTTATCTTTATCGCTTCCTTGAAGTGTTTCTCCGAAGTCTTGAAATCCCCGAGCTGACGGTAAAGGATACCCAGGTTGATGTGTACCATGTGGACTTCGTGCTCGTACTCAAGACCCTTCTCGAGCTCGCGTTTGGCATCTTCGAGTTGCCCGTCGGTTGCGAGCATGACCGCAAGACTCGTGCGGGCGGGATTGAACCCCGGGTGGATCTTAAGGGCTTCCCGGTAGCACTCCATTGCCTTCTCATTGTCACGCATGCCCTGATACACCTTTCCAAGGCTGTGCCATCCCTGCAGGCTCGTGGGGTTTATCTCGAGCGCGGTCTCGAGCTGGGTCTTTGCCGGACCGAGAGCGCCTCTCAGGATGTACTCACCGGCCAGATTGATCCTTGATTCATCATAATCCGGTCTGAGATCAACCGATCGTTTGAAAGCGGAAAGTGCCTGGTCATGGAACCCCTGCTGGTGGGCCACAACTCCGAGATTGAAATAGGCCTCGGCATTTCGTGGATCCTTCGCGATGGTCTCCTGCGACACCCTGGTTGCGTCCGCAAGTCTTCCCAGGTTTATGTAGGAGATCGCGAGCATGTTCTGGGCATCAAGGAAGTCCGGGTCCTTCTCGATGGCCTCTTTGAGAACGGTGACAGCTTCCCCCGACTCATCCTTATGGATCAAGGCATCGGCGATTGATGTCATCAGGTGGGCGTTATCAGGATCCTGAAGGAGCAGTTCCCTCCAGATCTCAATGGCCTTGTCGAACTCAGCGTTGGCGAAGTGTGATGAAGCCACCCTCATCAAGCTGGTTGATCCACTGCCGCCGATATAACCCAGTGCTCTCAAGCGCTCGAGAATCGCCTCTTCTTCATCCTCTCTTCTTATGGCCTTGCCGGTTGAAGCCATCGTTCCGTATGAATCTATCTCCTGGATTCCGATTGAAGAGGCCACCCAGCCTTCATCCAGTGCCTCCTCGAGTATTCTTCCCGGCATGTCTGCAGAGGCCGGCAGGCCAAGGAGCCGGAGCACGGTGGGTGCGACATCCAGCACCGATGCGTCTGTAATCTTCATACCGCTCTTGATCCTGTTACCGTAAAGCGCTATCGCGCCGGCCAGTCTGTGCCACTTTATCGGCTGGCCTCCACCGATCGCGGAGGCCCCCGAAGGGCGGATGTTCCCGCTCTTGAATCCATGATCCGAGATAAGAACCAGTGTGGTCTCGTCGTCTATCAAGTCCATCCACTCGCCGATCACACTGTCCGTATGCGCGTAGGCAGCCGCGACGGCGTTACCGTATTTTGCCGCGTCCTCATCTGAGATGTCACTCGTGTGGGGCTCCATGTGCTTTATGAAAAGGTGACACACATTGTCAAGCATATCGAGATAGACCGAAAAGAGATCCGGACGGAACTTCTGGTAGAGGTGCCTGCCTGCCCGCTCATAGGTGATATTGGAGGCCAGTATCAGCTTCAGGTTTCTTATAGGATCAAGCGGGTCGAAGGTCTTGGCCGTCGGGGCTATTTCCCCGGGGGTCACGTCTATATATCTCCGGAGTGTCTCGTATGACACATCCTCATAACCGACCATCATCGGTCTCAGCTCATAGATCAAACTCTCCGGAAAGGCCAGACCCGCTACGTCCTCTGTCTCCTCGTGAGCAACCTCTTCGCCCTCGGCCCTCGCCCAGCGGGGATCAAACGTGTGAAACACGATTCGATCGGAAACCATGAAACCTGAGACCGGCTCGGCCGGATAGGTTCCGAGCCAACCGATAAAGCCCGCGGAGAGTCCGAACCTCGTTGCTATATTCCATAGCGCCGGGACCCTTCGCATCGAACTTGTTATCGGTACGTCTTCACCCGATGCTTCGTCCTTCATCAAAAAGTCGATTATGCCGTGGATATGCGGCTCCACGCCCGTGGCCATGGTTGTCCAGATCATGGGTGATACAATCGGATCCATCGATACGAGATTACCGGTCGCACCATCCCGGATCATGCGCTCGATATTGGGCATCGGTGTATGTTTTGAGACTTCCTCATAGATCTGCCAGTCGAAGGCATCGCTACCGATGATTACCACCCGGCCGCCAAACCTCTCGGCGATTTCGATTATGGCGGCATCCTGCTCGTTAACGACTAGATCGAGGGACTGAAGCGATACACTGTGGAGGTTGACGCCATAGGCACTGAGTGACGGTGCAAGCGTCTCAAGCATCCCCTGCTCAATTTCCTGGTGAGCACCCCCTGTGGAATAGTCTTCAAGCGCGTCGAGATTCCGGCGGAGATAGTCGCTTACCAGCGGGATGACCAGATCTTCTTCATGTCTTCCCTGGTAGGATCTGTGAAGGGGACCGACACGGTCCCGCTCGACCGAGATCTCGAGCACGAGCCCGGTAGCAAACGTGCCGCCCGGGGTCTGTGATTCCGCTTTGATGTCTGTGCTTGCTGGTTTAACAGGATAGATCGCGGCCCGCTTCCAGGGGAGGCGGAAGTGAGGTCCCGGCTCAAGAAACTGCAGTGACCCGGCAGTCTCCACGACTCCGATCTTCCCACCAGGCACAATCTGGACTGATGCAACAATACCGGCTGCAACGACCAGGGCCACAACGGCCAGAATACTCATCTTGCGTGCTGAAGTTCTCAGAACTCACCTTCCTGATGGAGTATGTACTCATCATTATAGTGAATCCCCATCGCGTGTTCCAGTGATTCCGCCGCCTGCGTGGTGCTGCCCCTGGTTCCCTGGGGTTCCCTCGGGGTCAGGTCTTGAAATTAAGCGTTTTCGAGATCGGGCGCAGCTCCATCGGGTTCAAGTCCTGCCAGGCCTGCCAGCTCCACCGATGAGGTCTATCTACCTCCAGTCACCCATGGCTATGAAGCCGGCCAGTCAGGGACAGGGCTATTGCCCGACGGGGTCATCTCGAGCAGGGGATCATGCCACGGCCTACTGTACAGGATTTGCTTCAAATTCCTCTTTGCATTGCTCTGAACAAAAATAGTATTTCTTCCCCTCATATTCAGATATGATCGTCGCTGTGCTCGGATCAACATCCATATTACAGATAACGTCTTTTACCATTTGTGTTTCAGCGGGTTTTGCTTCAGCTGGCTTGTCTGCCGCGGCTTCTTCTTTCTTCTCTCCACAGCCGCAGACCAGCCCGATGGTCAGAAAAAGCACAATTAAAGCAGTCAGTTTTCGCATCAGAACCTCCCATGTTAGGATTTGACAAAACAACTCCTTGCAGTCGATGCAATGGTGATGAATCCTTTTTGGTTTGTCAAGTCTAGTCTGCATGACCTATTGCTAACAACTCAGCAGTTTTCAGGCACTCCTCAGACCTCAGGAAGTTGCGAAGATCGTCCTGCCAGGCCTGCCATCCGGGTACTGTGTCTGCGGAAAGTCTATCTCCAGTCCCCAAGAGCTATGAAAGCGCCCCAAGTGAATGGATGATCAGTTTGATTATCGCTGCGGAGTTCATTGATCCTGTCCAACTGAATCCTGCGCATCGTCTCTGGCAGGGATTCAGTTCTCCTCTCATACAGCTGGCTCATCATCTCTGCTGTAGCCTCATCAGAGACAGGCCAGAGGGCACTGATCACTGTCCTTGCACCTGCCATCTGGAAGGCACGCCTCAGACCATAGACTCCTTCGCCCTCTTCAACCCTGCCCAAACCAGTCTCACAGGCAGATAGCACCACCAGCTCCGTACCCTCAAGATCCATGGCGGATACCTCATAGGCCGTGAGTATCCCATCTTCGGCTCCCAGGCTATCAGCACCCTCGCCGTGCAGATTAGCTCCAGCGAAGAAAAGGCCTGAGAGCAGCAATGGGTTCTCACCCACAAAGCTGATATCCTGCCCTAAATCCGTCCTCGATAGCTCTGACCGGCACCTGCCCTCAAGGAAGTAGCCGTGGGTCGCCAGATGAATAACTCTCTTGCCCGGAGCCTCGCTTTTGAACTTCTCCTCACTGGCCTCCATGCCGAGACAGGCAGTCAGGGTCTCACCGGTTGATTCTCTCCATCTCAGGGCAATCTCTTCAATCTCACCTCTCGTGCCCGGCAGAGGACTAACTCTCATGTCCTTGAGGTCACCACATCCCGAACGGACATTCCTGGTGGCATAGTAGGCAATCTCCAGTACTGTGTCTTCGAGTGCCGCTACCTCCGGCAGACGCACGTACGCCGAAGCATCGTAATCCGGATCTCCCAGCGCAAAGAGCCCGATGCCAGGCTCCATCTCATCTTTAAGTCTTATTACATCACGGCCGGAAGAGAGGGCGTGAAGGAGATACCGCTCCACAAGGTAGTTGCCATCTGGATCGACTAATCCCCCGAAGGAAACCAGATTCAGTGCTCCGTCAGGCGCCATCACTACCAGATCCTTCTCAGTCAGATATTCCGCGATCGGTTCCCATATCCTGCTGTAAAGGTCTCCAGTTATCCTTTCGTAATCTTGCTCGTCAACAACAGTCGGCATCCCGGTGGAAGATGACACTCGCAGCATGTGATCACGATACTGGGCAACTGCGGCATCTATCTCATCTGCCTCGCCCAACTCCACGATCACCGGCTCGGCAGCTTCAGTGACGACAAGCACCATGTAATGCGGTATCTCGTCCTCAGGCTCAAGTTGCAGGTAATCATACTTGACGTACTCAACAAGTGCAGAGTTCTCTGGTAGAAGGGAAGCGATACGAGCCGTGCTGATATTCTTATAATCCTGCTGCCTTCTGAAGCTGGCACTATGCCGGGACAGATCCGCCTCCAGCTCGTTGGCCAGCACAGTCAATGAGTCAACCTCGCTCCTGTACTTTGCCGCATTCTCACCCGGACCTTCCACAAAAAGACTCGAGAGCCGAAACTTGGCCAGTCTCAGGGACTCTGCAAGAATCAGAGTGGTAGAATCTGTCTCCTCGGCAAGAGTCCTCTGCCGTCCCAGTATCTCGTCGGAGACCTGACCCTTGCCTGAGAAGACTATGTCACATGCTTGCTCCACCAAAGCAGGGGTGGTGGAGCCGAGCTCAGAATAACAGGTAAGGTAGTTGCTGACCGAGTTTCGCAGGAACTGTGAATAGGTGAGTGCGTCCTTCTCAGAAAGCACTGTGGCATTATCCATGAAGTTCTTCTGCCTTATCCTGCAAGCACGCCCTGCAAGTTCCTCCGCTTGAGAACCTCTGTCCTGAAGACGATAGAGTCCGCACATGGCTTCAAGATTGAGAGCCACCTGGGTATGCTCGGGGCCCAGGGCGTGCTCCCGGATAGTCAGCGCACGCTTGAAAAGGGGTTCGGCTTCGGCATACTTGCCCTGATCACTGTAGAGCTTCGCCAGATGGTTGAGGCCATATGCCACAAGGGGATGCTCAGAGCCGAGGGCTTGCTCCCAGATAGCCAGTGCACGCCTGTAAAGGGGCTCGGCTTCGGCATACTTGCCCTGATCACTGTGGAGGCCGGCCAGACCGTCGAGGCTATGTGCCACACCGGGGTGTTCAGGGCCGAGGGCCTGCTCCTTGATGGCCAGCGAGCGCCTGTAAAGGGACTCGGCCTCGGCATACTTGTCCTGATACCCGTAGAGGCTCGCCAGGTTGTGGAAGCTCCTTGCCACATTGGGATGCTCAGGGCCGAGGGCTTGCTCCCAGATAGCCAGTGCACGCCTATGGAGGGGCTCGGCCTCGGCGTACTTGCCCTGCTTGTCATAGAGAAGCGCCAGGTTGTTGAGGCTCGTTCCCACATTGGGATGCTCAGGGCCGAGGGCTTGCTCCCTGACAGCCAGTGCACGCCTGTAAAGGGGCTCGGCCTCGGCGTACTTGCCCTGCTCTTCGTAGAGGATCGCCAGGTTGTCAAGGTTGCTTGCCACATCGGGGTGCTCAGGGCCGAGCAACTTCTCCCAGATAGCCAGTGCCCGCTTGTAGAGGGGCTCGGCCTCGGCATACTTGCCTTGATCAACGCATAGGATCGCCAGGTTGTTGAGGCTCCCCGCCACACTGGGGTGTTCGGAGCCCAGGACCTGCTCCAAGATAGCCAGTGCGCGCCTGTAGAACCGCTCGGCTTCGGCATACCTGCCCTGATACCAGTAAAGGATCGCCAGGTTGTTGAGGCACACTGCCACATCGGAATGCTCGGGGCCGCGGGTCTTCTCCTTGATAGCCAGTGCACGCCTGTAAAGGGGCTCGGCTTCGGCATACTTGCCTTGATCGAGGTAAAGTCCCGCCAGGTTGTTGAGGCTCCTTGCCACATGGGGATGCTCAGGGTCCAAGGCTTGCTCGAAAACCGACAGAGAACGTTTGTAAAAGAGTTCGGCCGTGTCATAATCTGATAGACTGCGGTAAGCACCCGCAAGACCGAGCAACGAGCGGCCAACATCAGGGTGCTCAGGGTCCAGAGCCTCCTCTCTGATTGAAAGCGCGCGCTCATACAGGGGCCTGGCCTCTGCATACCTCCGCTGCCCTCCGTAAACACTGGCCAGATCCATCAGAACCGCTGCCACATCAGGATGACCACCTCCAAGAATCTTCTCCCTGATGGAAAGCACTCTGGTGCAAAGAGACTCAGCCTCAGCATAACTATGAAAGTAGTAGCTCTTGCGAAGCCCCTCCCTATAGAGAATCACCTTCACCGTAGTATCGGCACGGTCATACTCAGTCAGTGCTTTTGACATTGCCTCATCAACGACAACATCAACTGAGTCAAGATTCCCAACAGCTGCAAGCGAGTCTGCTCGGTCAAGCAACTCCTGCCAGGAAGTGTCCGTCGCGGCCTCCACGGTAAAGCAACTGGCAATTGTGAAGCTTAGAGCAAGAAAGCATAATCTCACGGTCTGACCTCCAAGCGACTATCGTGACTCTATAGGTGAGATTTTCCACTGAAGCTACCATAGGATATGTGCAGTTGTCAATGGAGGTATCGGCTTCTGCTGAGAACAGGGGATCATGCCACGGCCTCCACGAGCCGGGCGGTCTGAAGGCACTCCTTAGACCTCAGATAGTTGCGAAGGGCGTCCTGCCGGGCCTGCCAGTCTCTTAGGTGGGTCACGGTTCCATCTACTGGATTCTCATTGACATGATGGAAGTGTGCATGATATCATAAATACAGTAGTTTCCCTCAGGGGGACAGCTCCAGTGAAACCAAGTTCTGCCAGATTGATTCTTCGAGCCATAAGCTTCTCCGAGGCCGGCGGATTTCTAGATCACAGATGACTAACCTGATGGGAGGTCCGAATTATGCGGTTTTCTTTTGCGCTTGGCCTTGTAATCACACTATTGATGTCATTCTGGAGTTCGGCCCTTGGCGGCACGGGAATACCTGACCCGGCCAATTGCTCAGTCAGCGCATCCGGGAGTGGGGTTTGTGCTCCCGGTGCGGTCGTGTGCCCGTCCGGCGATCAGGATATCGTTACAGTCGAGGTCATTGTCCGGGATAGCTACTATGAACCGCTCTCTGACATGGTTGTGGATGTATATCGCGATCCTGCGATATTCGGCTTCTGTTTCTGTCCCGGGGAAGAGACAAAGCAGGGTGTGACCGATCTGAATGGTATGATGACGGTTGAGTTCAGTGAGTTTGGGGGCTGCGGGGATATGAAGTGGTTTGCGGAGTGGACAGGAGTAGAACTGGGATCGAGCCCTGAGATCTTCATCCTCACATACGATACCAACGCGGACTGTCAGGTCGACCTATCAGACTTCATCAATTTCGCCATCTACTACCAGACGATGGCAGTCTGTCCCGACTACGATTGTGATGGTTTGGTAGCTCTTTCGGACTTCATCAGTTTCGCGGGGCACTATCTGCATGTGTGTCCCTGACGATCTCGGCCACATCGGCAGGTAGCAGTCGTACGGTAAAAATGGCGACGGATCAGTCCGTCCTTCATGCCCGGAAACCTATTCCTGTTGAAAACATCAAAAGTATGTGGTAAAATAAGGTATCGCAAGACATTCTGCAGGGGGATTTTTATGATTATGAAACGATTCATGCGTGCTGCCACAGCGGCGGCGATCGCGTTTCTGCTGCTTATTCCAGTCGCTTCTCAGTGCCAGGGGAATCTTGAGATTCACTGCATTGACGTCGGCCAGGGCGACTGTACCCTGGTCATATCGCCTACCGGCGGGACACTGCTTTTCGATGCCGGCTGGAACGGCAAGGGGAATACGGTTGTAATTCCTTACCTGCAGAGCCTGGGTCTTACAGGACTCGATTACGTCAGTTGTTCCCATTACCATGCCGACCATATCGGTGGCCTGGACGAGGTGGTCAACTCTTTCGGGATAGATTCGATCAGAGTAGCGGCGCTTGACCGGGGCTGGTCTTACACAACCGTGACGTATAACAACTACGCTGCTGCGGTCGCCCCCAAGCGTACGACCATCTTGGACAGCCAGGTTATAGACCTGGGTGGTGGTGTGACCGTAACCTGTGTCGCGGTAAACGGCAACGGCGAGTGCCCACCACCGTTTGCGGGAAATGATGACGAGAATGATTACTGCGTATCGTTGCTTGTCGAGTACGGGGACTTCAAGTTCTTCGTTGCGGGTGACCTCTCAGGCGTGAACTCCTCCTCTTACAATGATATAGAGTCCTCTGTCTGTCCTGAGATAGGCGACATCGATGTTTACAGGGTCGATCACCACGGAAGTTCCAGCAACTCGAACGCGACATTTGTCTCGACGCTTCAACCAGAGGCCTCCATAATCTCGGTCGGCAGCAATTCTTACGGCCATCCTACCCAGACCGTGCTCAACAGACTGGTCTCCAACGGGAGTTACATCTATCAGACCGGGGCGGGCAGTGGTGGCACCATACCCGCGGGTGAGGGAGAGGTCGTCGGTGGACACGTCGTCATAGTGGTTGGAGCCGGCCAGTACACGGTGGATGGTGACCCTTATGATCTGGGTTCCGCCGGTATTCAGATAGCCGACCGTGAGATCTCGCTCAAGGTCTTCCCCAATCCCTTTACCAGCCAGACCACTTTCGGATTCAGTCTTCCCGAGGAAGGTCGTGTCACGCTCGATGTCTTTGACACTACCGGCCGGTTTATCAACCGGGTCTCAACTCCGGGACCCGCGAGTTCCTCCGGGACGTTGACCTGGGACGGCCGTACGATCTCCGGTGAGAGCGTATCTCCCGGAGTTTATTTCGTACGCCTCCGGGGTGCATCCACAGGGACGGCGCACAAGGTCGTAAAGCGGTAAGACCACAGCTCGAACCCTCACACCCGTGCGGCTTGACATCAAGCCCGCCAATACCGTATAAACACTATGAGTTGGGGATGTTGGGACCGATGAGGGAGGAGACCAGGAAGATGCCTACGTACTCACATTCAAGACTTGAGACCTACCAGAACTGCCCCATGCAGTACAAGCTTCAGTATATCGACAAGGTTGAAGTTGAAGAGAGGGAATCCGTTGAGGCCTTTCTCGGGAGCAAGGTCCACGAGACGCTCGAGAAACTCTACCGTGATGTTCGTATGATGAAGGTGCCCACCCTGGAAGAGGTGATCTCGAACTTCGACGCGCTCTGGGATGAAGACTGGCATGACGGTATTAAGATCGTAAAGAAGGATTATAAGGCGGAGAATTATAAGGAGGTGGGGCACCGCTGCATAAAGGACTACTACGAGCAACACCATCCATTTGACGAATCCCGTACCATCTCGCTTGAAAACCTGATCTTCTTCCCGCTTGATGAAGAGAAGGATTACTGGTTGAGAGGTGTGATAGATAGACTTGCAGTTGCCAAAGACGGTACATATGAAATCCATGACTATAAAACCTCAAGCCGGCTGCCCTCCCAGAACAAGGTGGACAAGGACCGGCAGCTCGCGCTCTACCAGATAGCGGTCGCGGGAATGTGGCCGGATGTGAAGGACATCGAGCTCGTCTGGCACTACGTTGCTTTTGGGAAGGAAATGAGGTCGCGGAGGACTCCCGAAGATCTTGAAGATCTCAAGCGGGACGTTATGGATCTCATCGGCAGGATTGAAAAAGATACGGAGTTTCGTCCCAAAGAGACCGCACTGTGTGATTGGTGTGCGTACCCGGAGCACTGCCCGGCGAAGAAACACAGTATATCAACCGAGAGTCTTCCGCCGAACGAGTACCTCAAGGAGCCCGGCGTCAAACTCGTAAGCAGGTATGCAGATCTCGACAAACAGAAACGCGAAGTCGAAAGCGAGATCGCGCGAGTCAAGGAAGCCCTCATCCATTATGCAAAGAAGAACAATGTCCAGGCCGTAAAGGGGAGCGGTCACAGGGTGATCGTTCGCTTCTACAGGGGACTGTCGTTTCCCGGTAAGGACGACCCGGCGCGGCCGGAACTCGAAGATCTTGTGAAGGAACTCGGACTCTGGGAGAAAGTCGCGGTCTTAAGTCCTGTGAGTCTCGCCAAACTCGTGGAGGGTGGTGCACTCGATCCTGCTATTGCCGAGAGGATAGGCCGGATGGGGAAAGAGGAAGAGCGGCCGTGGGTCAAGCTCTCCAAGTTCGGTCGAAGGGGCGAGGGTTTTTAGAGGATTGCATCAAGTTCCAGCGGTTGACAGTCCGATAGTATAGTGAGACAATGAAGTGAAGCCAGTGGCGCCGTGATCCCTATGATAAAATCGAGACCATTCTTAGCCTTGCTGTTTTTCGCAGCCTTCATCACATTCTATATCTCATGTTCCCACCTTGATGTCAGGATGGGGATGGGCGACGGCGACGGCGTAGGACTCTCCTACAGGATAGTAGGAAAGGGCAATCCTCTTGTCGTCATTCACGACGGACCCGGCTATGAGAAGTCGCTGATGTACCGTGGCTTCGATAAGCTTGGGTCTGATCTAAGAGTCATCTACTACGACCAGCGTGGATGTGGGAGATCCGAACCTCTCTCTCCCGTGACCTCATCGACAATAGCCGACAACATCGAGGACCTCGAGGCCCTGAGACGCTATCTCCATCTTGAAAAGTTCTCGATTGCCGCTCACGGATGGGGTGCCGTCATCGCTCTTGAATATGCCCGCAAGTACCAGGAGCGTATTGACTCGATCGTGCTCTTGACACCCATGTCGCCTTTCTCACCTCAGCCTCATGATGAAACCATCCTGGACAAACTTCCGGCCCAGGTTCAGGAGTCGGTGGCGGAAATCCTCAGCCAGCCGACCATGACGATGCTGGAGCGCAAGGAAAGGATCATGAGACTGGTTATGCCTTCGCTGTTCTACCGGGCGGAGGCATCACGATCGGTCGATTTCAGGCGGCTGAGATACTCACCCGACGTCAATGTCAGGTTGAGTGATGAGTTGGGCTCGCTCAACCTGTTCCCGGTGCTCGGTGAGATCACGGTGCCGACGCTTGTGGTTATAGGCAGGCATGATATCACGACGCCTGTAAGGGACCAGATGGCTTACGCCGATGGCATTCGGAGTGCGAGCGCCGTGGTGTTCAATGATAGCGGTCACTTCCCGTTCGTTGAGGAGCACGCGTTCTTCATGACCGTAGTGAAGGAATTCCTGCTCCACGGACGCATACCCGCCCTGGTTCACGCCATAGATACGCGGTAGAGAATGGCGGTTGCGGATGTACCCGCAATAAGGTAATCTCTTCTTGAGACTCACAAGCGAGGTCTATCTGTGAAGTGCAAAGTAGGTTGGATAGTAGCGATTTTGACGGCCTGGACGGTGCTCTTCTGTGGTGTGTCCATTGCCTCGAGTCCCATAGTCGAGGAGGCAAGAGCGCTTGTCGATAAACGGCAGGACTCCGAGGCCGAGCCGCTTCTTCTCGAGGCCATCGAGGAGGACGCCCAGGAGCATGAAGCGTATTTCCTCCTTGCAAAGATCCACCTGAGACGACAGGACCATAAGACTGCGATCAAGTACGCGGAGCGCGCGGTCAAGATTGATGATTCCATCTCCGAGTACCACCTCTGGCTTGCGCGGTCCTACCTGGCCAAGGCAATGGAATCGGGAATGATCAATGCCTTCCGGTATGCGAGGAGAGGCAAGGGCCAATACGAGAAGGCACTTGCCGCAGATTCGTCCAACACGGAGGCGAGATTCGAGCTATGCATGTACCTGGTGGCTGCCCCGGGAATGGTTGGTGGCGACAAGGATAAGGGCATAGAGCACGCAACCATATTAGAGGCGCAGGATCAGCTTTTCGGTGCATACGCATGGGCGGGCATCTGGGAACAGGATAAGGAATTCGAGAAGGCGGAGGCATCGCTCAGGAGTGCCGTGGTGCTTGACACATCATCGGCTCACTACGCTATGTATGCCCTCGGTTTCTTCTTCGAACGCAGCGAGAGATACGATGAAGCCGAAGGCGTCTTCAAAGAGATCCTGGAGATGAAACCCGATGACATGGGAGCTCTCTTCCAGGTTGGCAAGATCTATATTCTGGCGCAGCGGAATCTCGACGAGGCCGAGACTCATTTCAAGCGGTACCTTGAAGTGGATCCGGGTCCCAATGCTCCTGATTGGGCGGCGGCGCACTGGCGGCTGGGAATGGTCTATGACCTGCAGGGCCGGACCGATCTGGCGCTTGCCGAACTCAGGAAGGCGGTAGAGATGGCGCCCGGCAACAAGGAGTATCAGAAGACCCTAAAGAACGTGGGAAAAAAGAAAAAGGGCTAGTATCTAGTTTCTCAAAGGGGGACAACGGTGGAGACACGGCAGCTATCCTCAGCCGACCTGATTCGGCTGGCTGAAACTTACAGCGCCCACAATTACCACCCCCTGCCGGTTGTACTATCCAGGGGGGAAGGCGTTTGGGTCTGGGATGTCGAAGGTAAGAAGTTCATGGATATGTTGAGTTCGTATTCCGCGCTCAACCAGGGACATCTTCACCCGGCGATCATCAAGGCCGCAAGCGAACAGATGGGGAAACTCACTCTGACATCAAGAGCTTTTCATAATGACCGGTTCGGTGCTTTCTGCGAGCTGATCTGTAAGGTCGCCGGCCAGGAAAGTGCGCTCCTTATGAACGCGGGGGCCGAAGCGGTTGAGACGGCGGTCAAGGCGGCGAGAAAATGGGGTTACAAGGTTAAGGGTGTCCCCGCTGATAAGGCCGAGATAATCGTGTGCCGGAACAACTTCCACGGGAGAACAACGACAATAGTGGGCTTCTCTTCGGAAGATCAATACCGGGATGGCTTCGGACCGTTCTCTGCCGGTTTCAAGATGATACCCTATGATGATATCGAGGCACTCCGCAGCGCCATAACTCCGAACACCGTCGCCTTCCTGGTTGAACCCATCCAGGGGGAGGCCGGCATCATCGTACCGGCCGACGGCTATCTGAAGCAGGTAAGCGAGATACTCAAGGCCAACAACGTACTCTTGATGCTTGATGAGATTCAGACGGGCCTCGGGCGCACCGGTAAACTCTTCTGTTATGAGTATGAAGGTGTGAAGCCCGACATCCTGATTGTGGGAAAAGCCCTCGGAGGCGGAGTGTTCCCCGTCTCTGCGATGCTATCGGGTAAAGAGGTAATGGATGTATTCACACCGGGTGACCACGGGAGCACTTTCGGTGGAAACCCCCTGGCATGCGCAATCGGAATGGCGGCGCTCAATGTGATAGTCGATGAGGACCTGCCACGTAAGGCCGAAGAGACGGGCCGCTACTTCATGGACAAACTCGCGCGTATCGAATCACCGCACATAAAAGAAATAAGAGGCAAGGGTCTCCTGGTTGGGGTCGAAGTGAAGGAGAGTTCGGGGACCGCCAGACCATTCTGTGAACACCTGATGGAGCTCGGCATCCTGGCCAAAGAGACGCATCACCAGGTGATAAGGTTTGCGCCGCCGCTTGTGATCTCAAAGGATGAGATCGACTGGGCGCTTGAGCGGATAGAGAAGGTGCTTCGATGAGAAGCCGCCACATATTGGTGCCGGTGCTTGTGCTCTTCGCAGCCGGCATCCTGTGCGGTTATCCGGCCACGGCGAATGCTACCAGACCAGCCCAATTCCAGCAGGTAACGCACCCGGAGTGGAGTCGAAACGCAAGCAT
>JALGZP010000005.1 GCA_025774845.1 bacterium | reverse complement strand
AGTCTATGACATACGCGGTCGGGTGCTCTGGCGGAGCAATTCAGGGACCACACCACCCGGTTTACATCACATAACCTGGGACGGTACCGACTTGACAGGCAACCGGGTCTCCCCAGGCGTCTATTTCGTGAGGTTCCGCGCGGACAACCGCGTATCATCGACGAAACTCGTCGTCCTGAGGTAGGGAAAACGCCCCAGGCACCCCGGCGTAAACTGCTCTTGGGCTTGCTTAACACCCGGAATTGCCTTACACTGCCTTATGCGGGGAGGGGCCTCGGCCGATATACTGAGTAATATGAACATCTTAGGAATTTCTGCATTCTATCATGACAGTGCTGCCTGCCTGGTCAGGGACGGCAAGATTATCTGCGCCGCCCAGGAGGAGCGGTTCACCCGTAAGAAGCACGACTTCGCCTTTCCCAAGAATGCGATCGCTTACTGCCTGGAATACGCGGGAATCAAGGGTGACGACCTCGACCTCGTGGCGTTCTATGATAAACCATTCATGAAGTTCGAGCGCATACTCGAGACCTATCTGGCTTTCGCACCGGCCGGGATTCCGTCCTTTATCAAGGCAATCCCACTCTGGATAAAGCAGAAGCTCTGGATGAAGGACCTGATCCGCAATGAACTCAGGTACGACGGGAAGATCGTGTTCCCGGAACACCATGAGTCGCATGCCGCTTCGGCCTTCTTCGCCTCACCGTTCAATGAGGCTGCGTTTCTTACTCTCGATGGGGTCGGAGAGTGGGCAACTGCCAGTTTCGGTGTGGGCAGGGGCAACAAGATACAGATAAACGCCGAGATCCACTTCCCTCACTCGATAGGCCTTCTCTACTCGGCCTTCACCTATTACACGGGTTTCAAGGTCAATTCCGGTGAGTACAAGCTGATGGGACTGGCCCCCTACGGCAGACCCAAGTATAAGGACCTGATCTTAAACGAGCTCATGGACCTCAAGGAGGATGGCTCCTTTAAGATGAACATGAAGTACTTCGACTACTGTGCGGGTCTCACGATGACAAGCAAGAATTTCCATAAACTCTTCGGGGGGCCTCCCCGCGTGCCCGAATCCCGGCTGACCCAGCGTGACATGGATCTTGCCCGTTCCGTGCAGGAGGTAACGGAGGAGATCGTGATGCGGATGGCCAGACACGTGCACAAAGAGACCGGGCAGAAGTACCTGTGTCTAGCCGGCGGTGTGGCACTCAACTGTGTCGGCAATGGGAGAATCCTGCGTGAAGGACCCTTCGACGACATCTGGATACAGCCTGCGGCGGGTGATGCCGGTGGGGCACTGGGAGCGGCCCTTTTCACCTGGTACCAGTACCTCGAAAACGAACGGACTGCTGACGATCGAAACGATTTTCAGCAGGGATCGTACCTGGGTCCCCAGTTTACCGATGAAGACATATCAGTCTATCTAAAGCAACACGAGATCCCGTTCAAGGTACTCAAGGAGGGGGAGATCCCGGAAGCAGTGGCCGACCTCATAGCTGATCAGAAGGTGGTCGGGTGGTTCCAGGGTCGGCTCGAATTCGGACCTAGGGCTCTGGGTGGCAGATCGATCCTCGGTGATGCCCGTTCTTCCAAGATGCAGGAGACGATCAACCTCAAGATCAAGTTCAGGGAGAGTTTCCGGCCGTTCGCACCTACGGTTCTTGTGGAGGATGTCTCAGAATACTTCGAGATTGACAGGGGCAGCCCCTACATGTTGCTGGTTGCACCCGTCAAACAGGAAATCCGGAGACAGATGACGGATGATGAAGAGGGCCGGTTCGGGATGGATAAGTTACATGTGGTCCGTTCCAGCATACCGGCGGTCACCCACGTCGATTACTCCGCCAGGCTCCAGACCGTTGACAAGAAAGACAATCCCCTCTATCACAAGATGATCTCAAAGTTTAAAGAGAAGTATGGATGTCCGGTAATCATCAATACGTCCTTTAATGTCAGAGGCGAGCCTATCGTATGCACTCCGCATGATGCCTATATGTGCTTTATGCGCACTAACATGGATTACCTCGTGATGGGCAATCACCTGATTGAGAAGACGGAACAGAAGCCACTGGAGAAAGACATAGACTGGCTCAAGGAATTCGAGTTGGATTAGGAGTGAATCATGGCGAACAACGATGCAGATGCCCGTAGAAGGCAGCGTCGAAAGCTCCGAAACTTCGGCCTTACAGTCGGGATCGCATTCGGGGTATTGGCCGGCCTCCTTTTTTGGCGTGATAAGGCTCACTATGTGTATTTCGCTGTTATTTCCGCGGTGTTCCTGGGGCTCGGACTGCTGGTACCCATCGTCCTCAGACCGGTCGAAAAGGTATGGATGACCGTTGCAGGTGCAATGGGATGGTTTATGACGAGGGTACTCCTGACCATCATGTTCTTCACAGTGTTTACGCCGATCGGGTTGATCGCCAGGCTGTTCGGCAAGGACTTTCTCAGTCTCAGGACGGATGAGTCAGTAACAAGCTATTGGATATACCGAGAGGCAAGAGACCTGACGAAGGAAGACTATGAGAAACAGTTCTGAAATCAGCAACAGGGCAGTTGCTTTCACCGTGGCCGCACCGCTCTCGCCTCGGTCACCGGAGGTTTAGTCGGATGGGCAAGCTCAGCATCGTGAGAGAATTCTTCGAGTTTCTCAGATACCGCAAGAAATGGTGGCTGACGCCGATCGTCTTAGTCTTGATCCTGCTCGGCGCTTTGATCGTCTTTACTGAAGGCTCGGCACTGGCACCATTCATCTACGCTATATTTTAGCCTGAAGACATCGCTCTCAGCCTGCTTCTTCATGAGTGCAGCTTACCGGTAGAGGGCTTTGATGGTACTCCACGAAGTGGGCTCTGTGGCGGCACTTTGTGTGCAGAAGCCACACGTCCATAGGGCCTCAAGGTAGCCGAAGCTCATACAACCACAAAGATCGCAGAATGAATCCTGCTTACTCCATGCCCACTCGGTGCCATAGTCATAGGTATGGGTCACGAGCCTGGGATAGACGTATGGAGTGGTCCCCATTTCGCAGCAGATTATGTTTACGGCGCAGCTGTCGACACAGGTGCAAACGTCGTCCAGAACCAGTGAGGGATGACCGGTAGAGTTCTTCCAGGTTACGAGCACCACGAAGTCACCATCACAGCCCGAGAGATCAAGACCGGGCTCCTGGCCATTATTGGTGAAGTCGATTCCAGTCACCGTAATCGTTGCCGTGTCCCCGAAAAGCGGGTCAAAATCCCGGTTGCCCAGCATCGGCCCGGTCGGTTCTCCGGAGGCGTCGGATCCATATACCTTGACATTGAGGCCCTGGTCGGCCGGGGGCGCCAGTACGTCGTAGAAGGCCAGATCGATGATATCCAGGGTCATACAGGCCGCCGTGTCACAGGGATCATGCAACGCCACTGTATCTACCATACTGAAGTGCATCCCATAGCTTTTTGCTTCAGCAATGTCCTCAACCACCGTGACATATGCACAGCCATTTATCAGGTAGAAATAGCCCAATTCGCAGCTGGGAAGGAAATTCCGGCCCAAACCTCCAAATTGCTCAATATCGCTCGATGAAAGCGGGATCGTTCTCATCGTCGAGGCAAACCCGGAGGTCACAAGCAACGCCACTACAGCCCCCAGGGCAAGTCCTGATTTCATGGCTGGAAACTCCTTTGAACTGTCGTCGAGAGCGAGTGTAGAGCCACCTCCGGAGGTTGTCAAGCTGATTTCGAAAGCCCCTTTTGGCGGGCTCTTCGTCCCAACCCACATATATATAGAATCCTGTGGAAAACTCCTCTTACAGTGGTTTCAACGTTGTGTCTAATCTATTGATATAACAGCGCTTGACTCCCTATCCACATAGGGAGCCCCTTTATCCACAATTCCACAACAAAAACGCTCCCGGCCGGAGGTTCCGGAATGCCCTCCGAGGCCCGAATTCGAGAGGGACAGAGGCAGGACCTTCGAGCCGACAGACCTATGTCGCCTATGTCGCCGCGGTGCCTTCGGGCGAATCTGATCGTGAGGAAGGAGAATTCTCAAGCGCCGAGCGTCAAGAAATCGTGCATGTCTGAGGGCGAAGCCCGAGTTCACGATTTTAGGGAGGCGCGCTGAGGATTCCCGAAACGATCAGCCTGAGTCTAGAAGGCACAGCGGCGACGAATCACACGAGCAAGGCGGACCGAGAGGTGGGCCAGCAGGCACCCGTTCTCATATGCTCGTATCGGAATATGTGTATGTGTGGTTAGTGGTCCCGGACGATCTCTTTGACCCGCATCAGGCGGGTGAGATTACCGCGTTCCATCTCGGAGAGTTTCATTGAGATGTAGCGGATGGTTTCAAGCAGATTGGGTATGAGCACGTATTCGAGGGCATTGACCCGGCGCCGGGTCCTTTCGATCTCGTCACCGATAAGTTCGAGCGCCTTCTCCTTCGAGGCCAGCTCAACCATCCGGCCCAGCACCTTCTCCATCGCAACCAGAGAGGTATCAAGCTCGGCGGGTGTCGTAGCCAGGCCGTATGATGCAAGTTTGCCTTCGGTCTTAAGCGTGAAGACCGGTACAACGACATTCATGATCTGTTCCCGCTCGACCTCGACAAAGGTCTTGCGCGTAGGCACGCTGACCGCGGTCTCTATGACTTCACCGCCCCCGACCGACCGGGCCACCAGGAACCGCTTCCAGGCTTCCTCGAGTTCCTGTTCCACATCCAGCCGGAGTTCCTTGATCTGGTGAACCAGTCCCATGAAGCGCTTCATCAGCTCATCCCGCTTGTCCTTGAGAAGCTTATGGCCCCTTCGGGCAAGCTGAAGCCGCTTGCGGAGCCTTAAGAGCTCCATCCGGGTTGGATTAACCGTTAATCGCATCAGTCCGCTGCTGCCTTCTTAAACTTGGGCAGGTATTTATCGAGCCACTCCTGTCTTATTCGCTTAAGCTCCACTGTCGGGAAGACTGAGAGCAGCTCCCAGCCCAGGTCAAGCGTCGCTTCGATCGACCTGTCATCGTATTCCGCCTGGGAAACATACTGCCCCTCGAAAGCCGATGCGAACTTAAGATACAGCTTATCGATCTCGCTCAGGGCGGCTTCACCCAGAATTACGGACAGCTCCTCGGCCTCCTTGCCTCTTGCATAGGCGGCAAAGAGCTGGTTGAAGGTGTCCGAATGGTCTTCCCTGGTCTTGCCCGCCCCGATACCCTTGTCCTTGAGCCTCGAAAGCGACGGCAGGACGTCGATCGGTGGCGAAACCTTCTTTTTGTGGAGCGCCCTCGACAGGAAGATCTGCCCCTCGGTGATATAGCCGGTCAGATCGGCAATCGGATGGGTCTTATCATCCTCGGGCATCGTGAGAATGGGGATAAGTGTTATCGAACCCGCGTTCTCCTTGATTCTGCCTGCCCGCTCATAGATCGTTGCAAGATCGGTATAGAGGTAGCCCGGGTAGCCTCGCCTTCCGGGGATCTCCTTTCTTGCAGCAGAAATCTCACGCAGGGCTTCACAGTAGTTTGTCATATCGCTCAGGATCACGAGCACGTGCATACCCTTATCGAAAGCCAGGAATTCGGCTGTAGTAAGCGCCAACCGGGGTGTCGCGATTCGTTCGATGGCCGGATCATCGGCGAGATTGATGAAAAGGACGGCCCGATCGATGGCACCGGTTTTGCGCATATCGGAAATGAAGAAGTGGGCCTCCTCAAAAGTGATACCCATTGCGCCGAAGACGACGGCGAATGATTCCTCGGTACCGAGCACCTTGGACTGCCGTGCGATCTGGGCTGCCAGCCTGTTATGGGGTAGCCCCGATCCGGAGAATATGGGCAGCTTCTGACCACGTACAAGCGTATTGAGGCCGTCGATCGCAGAGAGTCCGGTCTGGATGAACTCGCTGGGATAGTTCCTGGCAGTAGGATTATAGGGGTTGCCGCTTATGTCCCGCCGCTCTTCTGCAATTATCTTGGGTCCGTCATCAATCGGTCTGCCGAGTCCATCGAACACACGCCCGAGCATGTCGGACGATAACCCGATCTCGATGCCCTTACCCAGGAATCGCACCTTGCTCTTGAAGACGTCCACTCCGGTAGTCCCCTCGAAGAGTTGGATGAGGGCCCTGTCTCTGTCGATCTCGAGTACCCTTCCCCGTCTCACCTCTCCGCTGGGAAGCTCTACCTCAACAATCTCTTCGTATTTCGCCCCTTCGATCTCCTCGACAAGTATAAGAGGGCCAGTGATCTGTCTGATCGTGAGGTACTCCTTAAGCATCGCCTCTCTCCTCGTTATTCGGCTGTTGCGCCTACTAAGGCTTGGATCTCTTGATCTATCGTGTCTTTTATGCCTTTGATGCTGGCCAGTTTGTCTTCGGGTTCATACTTGGCCCGTGCTATCCGCTCCCTGACAGCCATCTCCTCGATTGCCGAGATTGGCACACCCTGCTCAAGCGCCTCCCGTGCTGCACTACCGAAGTAAAGCACGAGCTTGAGCATTTCATACTGTTTCTCAAGCGATGTAAACGTGTCTACCTCATGGAATGCGTTCTGGTGCAGGAAATCCTCCCTGATCGACCGGGCCACCTCAAGCGTAAGCCTGTCTCTGGCAGACAGAGATTCCAGACCGACAAGCCGCACGATCTCAGCAAGGTCGGCTTCCTCCTGGAGGATCCGCATCGCCTCACTCCTCATGTCGACCCAGTCAGGAGCAACATTCTCCTTCATCCAGTCATCGACGTTCTCGTAGTAGAGTGAATAGCTGTTAAGCCAGCTGATCGCAGGAAAATGCCGCTTATAGGCCAGGTGGTCCTCAAGACTCCAGAAAACCTTGACCACACGAAGCGTTGCCTGGACGACCGGGTCGGAAAGATCGCCCCCCGGAGGTGAAACCGCCCCGACTACCGAGAGCGCACCCTCCCGTCCCTCTTTGCCATGACACGTGACACGCCCCGCCCGCTCATAGAACTCGGCAACCCGTGAACTGAGGTAGGCCGGATAACCTTCCTCACCGGGCATTTCTTCGAGTCGGCCGGAGATCTCACGCATGGCTTCCGCCCATCTCGATGTAGAATCGGCCATCACGGCGACGCTGTATCCCATGTCTCTGAAATACTCTGCGATCGTTATCCCGGTGTAGACCGAGGCTTCCCTTGCCGCCACCGGCATGTTGGATGTATTCGCTATGAGCACGGTACGCTTCATCAGGGGCTCGCCGCTTCTCGGGTCTTTAAGCTCGGGGAACTCGAGCAGTACGTCGGTCATCTCGTTCCCGCGTTCACCGCAACCTATATAGACTATTATCTCGGTATCGGCCCACTTGGCCAGCTGGTGCTGGATCACCGTCTTGCCCGAGCCAAACGGCCCCGGCACACAGGCCGTACCGCCCTTGCCTACCGGGAAGAAGCCGTCAATTACACGCTGGCCGGTTGAAAGCGGTATCACCGGCGCCAGTTTCGCTTTATACGGCCGGCCCATCCTGACGGGCCAGCGCTGCACCATCATCAGATCCTCGGTACCGTCTTCGGTCTCCAGCTTCCCGACCGATTCTTCTATCGTGAAATCGCCTTCCTTGATCTCGGCGATCTTTCCCTTCTTACCCGGCGGAATCATGATTTTATGCACAACAAGAACCGTCTCCTGGACGTTACCGATTATGTCACCGCCGATTACCTCATCACCCGTCTTCACGGCCGGCACGAAGTGCCATTTCTTCTCTCTGTTTAGCGCGGGGATGTCGACGCCCCTCGTAATATAGTCACCGACCATCTCCCTGATAACGTCAAGGGGCCGCTGGATGCCGTCATAGATCGACTCAATCAGTCCGGGACCAAGCTCGACGGAAAGCGGTGATCCTGTAGGGTACACGGGCTCGCCTGCTCCGATTCCCCCCGTCTCTTCATACACCTGGATAGAGGCAAGGTCCTCTCTGAGCTCGATTATCTCGCCGATCAGTTTCTTGTCACTGACCCTCACGACGTCATACATCCTGTTTCCGCCCATACCTTCAGCCACGACGAGCGGTCCGGCGACTTTCACTGTTCTTCCTGGCTTGAGGTCTTGCTCCACCTCTAAGAACCTCCCTTTTGATTATTCAACTTTTAGTATATCAGTACCAAGTGCCCGCTTGAGCACGCGAGAGAGTTTCTTAAGTCCGATCTGCTGCGATCCCGAACTCGAGGGCACAAGCACGACGCTTGGCACGTACTCACGCCCGGATTCGGCAATCACATCGGTAAGATCTTTCCCTATGTCTTCCGTGACGAATATCACGGCGTGTTCGTTCTTTCGTATCAACCTCGATACGGTGGTCCTTGCGTCATCAACTGACTCCACCGGAAAGGCAGAAATCCCCAGCCCCTCGAATGCAACCACGGTAGCCCTTTCTCCAACAACGGCCAGTCGGCTAGTCAGCATCTGGAATCCGCTCCTTTATTGCTTCCAGCGGTAGCTCCCTGTCTTTCGCCGCAAGGATCAAACTCAATGTCTTTATCTCATTCTGCTTTAACAGTGCATATGCAAGTATGATTTCAAGCCCGAATGTGAAGTACCTCGATTGCCTGAGCAGCGCCACCATGTAATTGGCAATCTCGCGCTCAAGCGATACGAATGATTCATCCTTTTCAAGCCCGGCCCCGCCTTTTTCTATCACGTCTCTGTAAGGGCTGAGCTCGAAGTGCTGTAACAACTCTTCCAGGGGTAGGGCGTAGGCAGCCACAAAAGCCGCCGGCTCCATAAAGCCACCACCAAAGAGCAGCCCCGAAAGCGCGCGTGCCTCAAAGCCGAGGTACCGCGCCCGCATGAAACTCCTGATGTTGGCAAGATCGATCCACGTTCTCACAATCGCTTCGATGTATAGATTACCCGAGCCCTCGACGAGCGATACGAATCGCTCGAACATCGCCCGGTCTATCGCGAGGTCGACCGCGGAAGGGTCCGGTACCTTCGAGTAGGCTTCAAGTGCCGCCCGCGCCGCTGCGACCAGGGGTTCGGGCAACTGCTCAATTGTATCCGCCTTAAGCGGCCCCACTATTGCCTCAGGACCATAGAGACCGAAGGAAACGTACAGGTGCGAAAGATCGCGCCCGGCAACCGTTTCCCTGATAGCAACCTTGAGATTCTGGAAATCGTATTTGAGGTGGAGCATGTCGCTTATGTCTTTATCCAGTGAAAGTGAGTCCACGAGATCAAGGAGCCTCTCTTCTTCGTCCTTAAGCAATGTCGGGTAACCGCCCTCTTCGATTTCATCAAGATGCATACCGTAGATCGTGTCCGAAAGCTGCCTCAGGGCGTCATCAAGGGTCCGGGCTTCACCGACACGCTCGAGCCGTTGCTTACCGAGAAGCGTTATTTCGATCGCCCGGATGCGCCCAATGGCATAGGCATACCTGACATCCTCGCTTGAGACCATGTGTGTTCGGAGGTCCTTCATGCTCCGCCTTTGTCCTCCCCGAATAGAAGCCCGGCCACCTCAGTCTCAACGTCGTCGCGTAACATCGAAAGAAGCGTTTCGAATGTGGAGTTCGACTCCGTACGCCCTCGACGCAAAACGAAACCACCCCTGATGTTGCGTGTCTCCTCTGAGAGTGTGACCTCCCCACGCCTGCCCGTCGTTGTCAGTTCTTTGTTGAGATCTTTGAGGAACGAACCGCTGATCGATCCTCTGTCTTCGGGGGAGACTATTATCTCTTCATCGCCCACTTCAATCGCTTTGAGCAGAAGGTCACGCGTGAGCGAATATCCTCCGTCGCGGTCTCGTCGCCTGAGCTCATCCAGAACCTGGTCGAAGACCTGGTCGATCACCTTTCCCTTTTCGGTGAGAACGGCCTTTCTCGCCTCCAGCTCCCGAAGGCTCACCTGTCGTCTCACATATTCCTTCGCCTCGGCCTCGGCCTTCACCCGGAAGTCGGAGGATATCTTGTCGGCCTCGTCCTGGGCAGCATCAAGTATGGCTTTCGCCTCTGAAGTGCCCTCCTCAACGATCTTGCTCGCCTCGGCCTCGGCATCACCGGTTATCTTTTGCCTCAGTTTTGCAGCTTTGCCTTGTTCCATAAGCATCCAGCTCCATCGGCGTCAATGTCTTTAGCCAAGCTTGATCCCATTAAGCAGCAGAATGGTTGCAAGAAGCCCGAAGATTGCATAGGTCTCAACCATCGCAGCGTAAATTACACCCTTCATCATTTCCTCGGGGCGCTTGGCCGTCAGTGCCACACCCGCAGCACAGGCTTTGCCCTGATGGATTCCCGAAGAGAGCCCTGCCACCGCAACCGGAAGACATGCAAACATGATCTGCATGCCCTGTTGGAGGGTCAGGCTCACGGCCGCACCACCGGCCAGCCCGAGCTTGATGATCACGAGGAAGGCCCCCAGCAAACCGTAAATTCCCTGGGTGCCCGGCAGTGCCACGAGTATCAGCAGTCTTCCGAACTTCTCCGGATCCTCGCTCAAGACACCGTCCGCGGTCCGCGCCGCAGTCCCGATACCTATCGCCGAACCCGTTCCTGCCAGGAATGCCGAGATTGCCGCACCAGCAATTGCAAGTGCTAATCCTAATGGGTCCATCTACTCTCTCCTTCCTCCTTATTCCCTGAATCTAGCTTGATCCGCTAACCAGTCGCGTATACTTCAACTCTCGCCTAAACGGTTTGAACGGCTTGCCTCCCCCTTCGAAGAACTTGGGATAGAATTCAACATATTGGAGACGTGCCGAGTGCACGAACCCACCGAGGGCATTGACCGCTATATTAAAAGTGTGACCACCAACCAGTACCACGATCATCGCCGGCCACCCGACGATCGGAATGTCTCTGGCCATCAGGGCAACGAGGTTTATTACCATTGCGATCCCACCGGTCGCCAGACCCAGTGCCAGGAGCCTCGTGTATGACAGGATGTCGCCCAGGAAGCCTGTCGCGCCGTAAAGCCTGTAGATACCCGATCCGATTCTGATCACGGGATTCTTTGAAGACCGGTTCGTGAATCCTACGATACCGAGCGCCGCCACGATCGCCGCTGTCTTGAATCCGGGAACGTAGGCTGCCGGAATGTATCCCATCTTGCCGGCTCCAAAGAGCGCCGCCGTCCAGATAAGCACTATCCAGGTTATCTGCTCGAAGATACCGGCCATTATGTCTTTCTTTCTGAAGTTCTCGATCATCTCGATAAGCAGGCCGAATGTCACCTGAATGAACCCGAGCCCGATGGCAAGTGCAAACATCACCATCGGTTGCCGCATGGGATCGAATTGCATCAAGGCATGCCTGAAACTGCCCACAAACCCGAGCCACGACGGCAGTACATCGTCCGTGATACCGAACCAGCCACCCGTGATGGCCCCCATCAGAACCGTCATCACCCCGCCCGCAAAGATCAGCCAGAGGAATTTCCGCCCAGTGTGAAGGTATTTCATCAGAAACAGTGACAGGGCTACGAGCACAAGTCCGTAACCGGCGTCCGTGATACATATCCCGAAGAACAACGCAAAGAATGGGGCAGCCAGCGGGGTGGGATCGACCTCTCTCGAGTGAGGCATACCATACATTTCCGTGATCACTTCAAACGGCTTGATCAGCCGCCGGTTAGTTAGTTCTATCGGTGGCTCTTCATCCTTGTCAGGTTCGATCTTCGTAACTTCAGCAGCTGCTATCTTATCTTCGATGTCGTTCGTCAATTTCTCATACTGCGCCGCCCTTATCCAGCCCTGGACCACCCCCGCCTTTCTCGTGGTGCCCACGAGGCTCTGTGCACGGATCTTCCGGGCTTCCTCGGCGAAATAGTCATGAACGATCATCAATTTCGGTTTATGCCTGGCAAGCTCTGCGCCTCTTACGGCAAGCTGATCCATCTTCTCGTCAAGCGGCGCCATCTGGTCTTCGGCATCGATGATAATCTCGCGTGGAAGACCTTTAAGGTCCTCAAAGGTCACCGCCTCGAAATCGTTTCTTCTTAAGATTTCCTGGACCTTGTCCTCTTCAAAGCGGTGATAGAAGACTACAACAGAGCTTTCACGCTCGGTCTCGGAGATCGTCTCAATCTCACCGGTTTGGGTATCACCGGTAAGCACAGCGCTCAGTGCGGCGGGGCTTCTGCCCGAAACCACGCCGGCCACTATCCCTGCCTCTTTCCCCGGAACGAGTTCCTCGAGGGGAATATCCAGCGTTTTCCAGGGCCGAAGCTGCGCGACAGTATTCTCGAAGTGATGCCGCCTGGCTCTGACCTCCGCTCTCTCGACCTCAAGTTCGTCAACCTGCTTCACGACACCTGCGTAGTCGAAGTCGCTGATCGTCTCGGTGAATTCCCGCGTATCGATGATGACCTTGCCGCCCGAAAGGGCAGAAAGGAACCCGCGCTTTTCTTCGAACTCCGATACGTCGTCAATCGCCCGATTAAGATCGCCGGCAGCCCTTTCCGCATCACTGGTACCGCCTGCTTCGGTCAGATCAAGCTCCTCCCCGATCGGTGTCTCCTTAAGATCGAGGATCTGAACCGCTCCCCTGTCCTGGAGCAGTGAAAGAAGATGGTCTCTCTCTTCCACGGGGAAGAAGACGGCGACCTTCTGCATCGGGGTCAGGGACATATCAGTCGAGCATCCTTTTTATAACAGCATCTACGGCTTTGGGGATGTTGCCCGATGAGGACTGTCGCAGTGTTTCCCGCGTCTTCTGCTCGCCCTTCGCGATCTCTTCGGTTCGCCGGGACGCCTCTTGCTCGGCTTTTCCAAGCGCCTCTTTCACGGCCGCGGTCCCTTTGGTACGAGCACCATCAACCAGATCTTTGGCTTCCTCTCGCGCCTTGGCAACGATCTCCGCTTTTTTCCTCCCCGCATCTTCGATCACACGCACCGCGTTTGCCTCGGTCGCCTTTATACGGTCTATGACTTCCTTAACCATACTCCCCCCATAAGTTATGGAAGAAAATACAAATAAATCCCCGGTCGAAGCTATGGCTGACTCGAAGCCAGGAATGGAATTGTGCATCCCACGAGACGCACCGCGACGACCGTGAAACCCCGTATTTTTACTACGCCGAACGCCCTATGTCAAGCTATTAAACCTCCGGCCACACTGCGGAATCCCCCACAACACCGGTGCGCGGCTTTATCTCATGCGAAGAGGCCGCACCCACCGGGTACGGCCTCAGAAAAACGCATGTCTTGTGACCGGATTCAGACTGAACGCAACGTCAGCGTTTGACGCGTTGCTGCCGCCTTACCTGCCGCATCAATGTGAAATCACCAGCTTCGCCGTCTCCTTCTCCACGCTGTTCTTAAGCCTTGCAAAATAGACACCCGCAGGTACCCTGTGACCGGCATTATCCGTCATATTCCAAGCCTGATCGTAGGTACCCGGCGCCTTGACTTCATCGACAAGCCTCGTGATCAGCCGGCCGCGCACATCGAAGATCTCAAGCGCGATGTGGTCCTCGCTGCCGGTGGAGTAAGTCAGCAGGATCACGGTATCACCGGATTTCTTTCCGTGGGTGACCAACTCAACTTCACCGGGGCCCGGTAGATCCCAACCGGAACTACCCCTGATCACACGGACACAGTCAGAGCCCTCGATTGGCTGAACGGGGGGCAGCGGATCACCCGGTGGCGCGACGGGAATGACTGAACCGGTGAGAATAAGCTCAACGGTCTCGCCTGCAACGGCACCAAGATTCAGTGTGGCAACGAGATCGGAGATACGGAACTTGAGGTTGAGGTCCGTCACACCGTCACCGGCGGCAGCGTGGCAGTCACACAGTGTTCCGCCGAACGGGGTCCCGACATCATTTTTGGCCCAACGCACAGGCGCGACCTCTGCGGCGACACCGTCGCGGCTCAAGCGTACGGACGAAACATCCACCTTGTCGACATCAACCGACGCCGTGCCTAAAATGGCCACAGGAAGCATAAATGGGCTTTCGAGTTTCAGATCATTCGGGCATGTTCCGGCCCTGATATCTACCTCCGCCGGCACAACCGCCTCACCGGTACAAGAAACATCACTCGGACACGGGGTGTCCGTATCGATCGTACAGTTATGTGGTCCACCCCAGGTGGGATCATACTCAACCGTCACTGTAAGCGGGGTGCCATTGGCCACTGAATAGGCACCGCCCGGCGGGTCGGTGATCGCGAAGTGATCGCATAACTCACTCACCGTACCTTCAAGAAGCCCACCACCGGTATTTCTGATCTCAAACGTTCTCTGCACCGGCGGATCGCCTATATAGGTAACTCCGAAGTCCAGCGCTGTCGGGTCAACCTCGCAAACCGGCGGCTGCGCGCAGGGATCATCCCCCACCTCACCATTGGTACCCGCGCAGGCGCCGTCAGTGGGAAAATCGTCGCCAGCGTGGCAATCACCGACCTTGGGGCCCCCTGCACTCGGATGCGGGACTATGCAAACCATGCCGTAGGAGTACAGCCAGGCAAAACCTGTAACCGCTGCGGTCGCATACTGGCAGACATACCAGGCATGCGAAACACCATCACCCGAACTCACAATGCCACCAATGGTAAGATCGCTACAGCTTGTAAACGTGGCGGAGTAACCGCTTGAAAAGGTCAATCCATAGTCAAAACCCTGGTACTCGACAAGGTCGTAGAACACAGGGAAGACGTCCACGCTGATACCGGCATCGGTCGTGGTGATGTCATCACAGGCAGCGATGGTCGGGAAGTTCTTGGTACAGCTTCCCGTCGCGTGCGGACGAACATGAACCGCAAATTTCGCGTTGGTGTTGAGCCCCGCAAGTGCCTCCCCGCCCATGCAGGCAATCCCAATCATGGCGATCATCAGAAAAGCGATAAATCTCGTGGGTCGCTTCTCCATTCCTCACACTCCTTTCGTGATTCCTAATTAACGTTGGTTTGAATCTCAGCGGCAATAACGGATTAGTCCTCCAACCACCTCCTCAGAACCGCTTTGACAAATACTAACCTTTCCTCCATCAAACCTCCGTGTCGTTCTTGTATCCTTGCAGCTATGAATATGAAGATGTAGTCACACCTTTGCTTGAGCATAGTACCACACTTTCAGGGGTTTGTCAATTCGTATTCGGAGCCGTCTGTGGCCGCTCAGGGGCTTGACAACTGGGGCTCAGGGCTTACAATACCAGGTACGATGAGCATCCAGCACAAACGGTTCTTCCACGCGGTCTCCGCTATCTCAGGTGTGCTTCTTATCACACTGGCACTTGCCCATTGCCCCTCCAGGGCAGATACACAGGCAAACGGAAGGGGAATCGTCCCCCTGACCACAACCTGGAACATCGAGACGGCCGGGGATATGCCGTATCCGCGGTCGGATTTCGGTGCGGATTTCAGGCTGCGGCTGACCCACCTGGGGTATGCCGAGGATCTCGGTCTGGGATTCGCGGATGATCCAAGCCGCCAGTTCATGAGGATCCGCTCTAGGGGATGGGCAAGATACGATCACTCGCCGGTCCTCAGTGCATACATCCGGCTCAACAATGAGTCGACTACGTGCATCGGGTGTGATCATCACAAGAGCGACGTCGGTGAGGTTATATTTGAGAACCTCTATATCGAGGTCAGGAACCTGTTCGGGCTTCCGGTCGGTGCCAGACTGGGGAGACAGGATCTATTCTACGGTACCGGTTTCGTCATAAGCGACGGGACCCCACTTGACGGAACACGGACCACATACGTCAACGGCGCGCTTCTGACCTGGGTCATCCCATCATGGTCCTTCGATGCGTTCATGGTCTGGAACCGTAAGAGGGAAGAGTACCTGCCCCGGATAAATAACAAGTACACGCGTCTGCTTGAGTTTAACGAGATAGCTACCGGCATCATCTTCAGGCGCTTGTTGGACGGGACCTCGGCCCGGGACTATTTGCTCGAACATTACTACATCTTCAAAGAGGAGAAGGGCTGGCACAAGCTGTCGACCATACATACGCTGGGTACCCGTCTCGGATTCCCGTTCTCACGGTTCCGGTGCGCCGCGGAGTTTGCTTACCAGGCCGGGCATGCACCCCAGTACAAGTTCGCTGAGGTGGAATCCGGGCTCATCGGATCCCAGACCATTCTTGCTTATGGCGTCGAAGGCCGGGTGAGCACGCACGTCGATTGGCCCCTGCCGGTCGACCTCTTTGCCGGCTACGTCCATCTCTCAGGTGATGATCCTGTTACCCAGGGCAAACACGAGGGCTGGAATCCGCTCCTTTCACGATGGCCGAACTGGAGCGAGCTTTACCTTTACACGCTGGGAATCGAGGCGGATCTTCACCCTCAGGCCCAGGGCTTTGCCTTCTGGCAGAATCTCAAGTCAACCTTCGGCGGACTCGTGATCACACCCGATCCCCGGATGAGTCTCGAAGCACGGGTCATGATGCTAACCGCCAGCCAGCACATCGCGACCGTCCGCGTGGAAGAAGGCCCCAAAGAACGGGGCACCCTTCTCATCTTCAAGTTTGCGTGGAGACCCACACCACGGCTCTTCGGACACCTGCTGTATGAGAGTTTCTTCCCGGGGAACGTCTACATCGAAGATGCAAGAAGCGCCGGTTTTTTAAGACTCCAGTTGGGCACTTCGCTCTAGCTGGCCGGTCCGCAGATGTTTCACGATCCGGATCGTTGCCAGGATGATAGCTGCGGCGAAAACGAGGATGATCCAGACGCACTGAGACCTTCCCACCCGGCAGGCCTGGACAACCCAGAGATCGTAATTCGCCGGACTCGTCGCAAGCATTGCTTTCAGGTGAGCAGTAACCGGGGTGAACTTGTGGATATCGGCTTCGGCCCAGTCGAGCCGTCCTATCTTTATCCAGTAGCTATAAGCTGCCGTGTAGTTTATGAGGATAGCACCCAGCTGTGCGACAAAACCGGTCGCACCAAGCACGATGCCAAGAGGAATTCCCCACCTCGGTCGCTTTCCCATCACAACGAGACCCGGCAGGATCAGGAGCGGCATGATGGGAAGCAGGAACCTCGGCCCCCAGCACCACCCACCGTGCCAGGCCCACCACTTTGAGTAGATCACAAAAACATAGGCCGCTATTGATACAATCAGTACGAGCTCGGCACGATACTTTCTTCCAAAACCGGCGAAGCCGGCAATGAACAGAAGCACAGGTGGTGCGTAAAGCAGGATGCTCCTGTAGGAGCTCGCCAGATTCCAGAAGAGACCCTGCCCCAGCGGTACGGAGAAACCCTTGTCAAACGCAGTGTGATAGCCGGTGAGTGTGGGCGCACCGAATCTTGAAAGGTTGAGCAAACCTACTATCAAGATTCCCGGCAGACAATAGAGACCGTACTTGAGTGCCTTACGCCAACCCGCTCTGAAATCGCCCGACGTGAAGATGAGATAGACGGCAAAGATCCCCACGATCGGAGTGAAGCTCATCCGCACAAGAATACCCAGTGATGACGCAAAGCCCGCAAGCACGAACTTCCGGTGTTCACTCGAAGCACCGGGTTCTCTAAGAAGGTAAAACGTAGCGACAAGACAGCATGCAAACAGCGGCTCGGCGAAGAGGTCTCTTGAATAAACCCACAGCGGCGTGGCGAAGCCAAGCAAGAGGGTTCCCACGAACGCGAGGCCCGGGGAGATACCGAAGGACCTGAGCAACATCCAGAAGAGCACACACAGAGCGGCGGCGACGGTGGCATTCGTAAGCGTGGTAAAGAAAACCCGGGCACCGTCTTTGTCGCTTGTCTTGATCAGGGTCTGTGGTTTGGTCGATATCAGATCGTTGTCGTGAGGAAACTCAAAGCTACGGCTGTACGCGCGGAAAATCCGGTTTTCGGGAGCGATTCGCTCAACCAGACTTCCCATGCCATAAAAGGGAAGACTGACGAGGCTCTGACCGATACCCAGCTTGCTGTAGTGCCGGCCTTCGAGGCCCTCGACCGTCATCATAAACTTCGGGATGTCGAGGGCGGCACGGCTTGCCATCGACTTCGTGACCGAGTAGTTCAAGTAGCCGTCAATGGTATAGATGTGCCCCGCTGTCGTAACAGCAAACAAAACGAGGAAAAAGAAAAAGATGCTGGTCCGCATCCGCTCAGTCTTTTACCGCGACCTCTTCTTTGGTCTCTTCTGTGCGCTTGGTGATTTTCGGTTTCGCCGAGAAGGCCTCACCTTCCTTGCGCATCTTCGAGCGCCCCTCGAAGAAGACACCGTCTTCGATGACAAGACTCATGCTTTCCACATCGCCTATCAGCCGCGAGCCCGATTCCAGCTCGACTTTCTTCCTGGCGAATATGTTCCCCTCAAGTGTTCCACTCACAACGGCGTGGACGGCATGGATCTCACCGGTGACACTTCCACCCTTGCCGACGATGACCGTGTCGGTTGAGTTTATCTTGCCCTCGAACTCGCCATCGATCCTGATGCTTCCCTTGGCATCGAGGTCTCCTGTGAACTTGACCTCGCTGCTAAGGATCGAACTTACAGTTCCCTGCTGATCTGTACCCTCTTTTCCAAACATCTCCCCCTCCAATCCATCTGGGCGTTTTCAGCTACTCGTAAACCTGACATAGAGTTCCGGGTCGATCGGATTTCCTTTCTTCAAGACTTCGAAGTGAAGATGAGGAGCTGTGCTCCTGCCGGTGCTTCCGATCGTTGCTATAACCTGTCCCTTGGTCACATGGTCGCCCTCCTTTACCAGGATCTTATCATTGTGGCCGTACACTGTTGACAGGGACTCGCTGTGTTCGACCACGATCAGATTTCCATAAATGTCATCCCAGCCCGCCGATTTCACTACACCCTCAAGTGCGCATCTTACAGGCGTCCCAACCGACGCCGCGATGTCAACACCCGGATGCATTGGTTTACTTGCATCGTCACCGAGAAAGGTACGTGAGACCCATCCCGAGGCGGGCATCATCATCCCATGGGGATACAGCGGGCGCTGGGCATGGAATTGTTTCATGATGGCGTAAGTGTATCTTCTCGGCCAGCCGTTCGGTATCAGGCTGTGGGCACTCGCTGCCCCGCCATCAGGAGGTCTGCCGGGTACGATACCCGCCCAGGCTTCGATCTGTCGTCGTATCTTGTCCACCCGGACAATCTCCTCCTCAAGCACCGTGATTTTCTTATTCTCCTCACGCAGTGCATCATTCTCGGCCTCAAGATTCGACGTCTCAAGTGCGAGGAATGCAAGCTTCGTATACGTCACACCTACGAATGCGATTCCGGCAATGAACACTATGAGAAGAATGACAAGTGCGGTTGCAACTCTGCCCGGCAGGTTGAAGGTAACCGTCATGCCACTCCCGTGCGGGGCGATTATAAACGAAAACCCCTGGCTGACATGATCGATGACAAGCCTGATCTTCGAAAAGAGTTGCCTGTAGCCCGCAGATGAATCCTTCATGGTCTTCAGCCTATCGCCTCGAGTATCCGTGACAGGTCGTCGTTCGAATAGTATTCTATCTCTATCTTGCCGTGGCCTCCATGAGATAGAACCCTCACCCTCGTGCCGAGTTTCCTCATCAGCGTTTCTTCGATCCTTGCTACCTCGGGATCGGTCCGCTGCGCAGGCTTGCTCCGGGTGCTTTTTGTCCTGAGCCGCCTCCGCACCACAGCCTCCACCTGTCTCACCGAGAGACCCCTGTGCAGTATCATCCTGTAGACATTCTCGATATGCCTGGGCAGGGTGAGTCCGAGGAGAGCTCTTGCATGACCCATCGTGATCTTACCGTCCTCAAGTCCACTCCTGACTGAATCCGGCAGTTTAAGCAATCGCAGGCAGTTCGCTATCGTGCTCCTGTCTTTTGCGATCTTCTTGGCGAGATCCTCCTGGGTCAGGCTGAAACGGTTGATCAGCTCCTTGTAACCCCTTGCCTCGTCGATGGGGTTGAGATCTTCGCGCTGAAGGTTCTCAACGAGAGCAATCTCGAGAGCCTCGGAATCGGACACCTGTTTGACGATTGCAGGTACAGTTTTGAGTTCCGCCAGTTTCGCGGCACGCAATCTGCGCTCTCCCGCAACGAGTTGGTATCCGCCGGTCTTGCGCCGCACTATGACCGGCTGGAGTATGCCCTTTTCCCCTATCGACTCTTTGAGATCTTCAAGCGAGGCATCACTCATCCTTGTGCGTGGCTGATAAGGGTTCGCAGTGATCTCGTCGATCGCTATCTCTGCGACACCCTCCCCGACCGCAACGGCACCGGCCGTCCCATGATCGGGGATCAGTGCGTCGAGCCCCTTACCAAGGGCTTTTCTACTCACTTGTCATCACCTCCTTTGCAAGCTCCATATAACTTCTCGCCCCCGAGCACAGCACATCATAGAGTACGATGGGCTTACCAAAACTCGGGGCCTCACTTAACCGGACGTTTCTGGGTACCATTGTTGTGTAGACTCTGTTGGCAAAGAATTTTCTTGTCTCCTCCGCAACCTGTTGAGAGAGATTAAGCCTGCCGTCATACATGGTGAGTAACACGCCCTCGATCACAAGTTTGGGATTGAGGTTTTTCTGGACCAGGTCTATCGCGTTGAGAAGCTGGCTCAGCCCCTCGAGTGCGTAGTACTCGCATTGCACAGGGATCAACACGCCGTCGGCAGCCGTCAGCGCATTGACCGTCAGTAACCCGAGCGACGGGGGACAATCGATTATGATGTAATCATACTGATCCCGGATCACCTCAAGTGCCGTGCGGAGTTTCGTCTCTCTTGCTATCATGCTTACGAGCTCGATCTCCGCGCCCACAAGACGCTGGTGCGATGGCACCACGTCGAGGCCGGGAACCTGGGTCTTCACGATGCATTCCTCGATCCCCGCCTGCTCGACCAGGACTTCGTAGATGCTGTAATCTCCATCTTTTGAAGCACTTACACCCAACCCACTCCCTGCGTTCGCCTGCGGATCGATATCGATGAGAAGTGTCTTTCTATCTGCAACACCGAGGAAGGCTGCCAGGTTGACAGCGGTCGTGGTCTTACCGACGCCACCCTTCTGATTTGCTACGGCTATGACCTTTCCCACATCCCTACCTCCTACTCATAACCCTTTTCCGGCTATTGCAAACATTCTCAAGGGGTTACACTCTTCTGCCCAGGGGCTCCCGAGGACCACCAGCCTGTCGCCGCCTCCCTTGAGCAGCCATGCTTCGGCCTGCCGTACCTCCTCCAGACACCGGCTCCCCTTGTATGCGACTATCCGTCCACCCGGTCTCAAGAGCGGCATACACCATCTGAACAACGTCCGAAGTGTCGTAACCGCCCTTGCCACAATGAGATCAAACGTTTCCCGATGCTGCTTACGGAACTCTCTATCATCTACCGGACCATGTTTGAACCGGGCACCTATGTCCAGCTCGCGGCAGGCCTCCTCAATAAAGTCACGGCGCCGCACCTTGGAATCGCAGGTTGTCATCCTGAGATACGGAGAGAGGGCAGCCAGCACGAGTCCGGGAAGTCCATTACTGCCACCGAGGTCCAGGACTTCCAGGTCACGATCGGGCCTTAAGAGCGGTAGCACGGAGGCGGAGTCACAGAAGTGGTAGGAAACCAGTCTCCCAATGTCCTTCCGTGACACAAGATTGACCTTGCGGTTCCACCGGGTGATAAGATCGCTGAGTGTGGTCAAGAGTTCTCCGGCGTCCGTCCTTACCTCCACACCACTACTCCTAACATTATCAACCAGATCCACGATTTCTCTCCTGGGGCCAGTCCCATTTTCACCGGGTGCCATCACGAACCGTCCTCGCCTGTTTCTCAAGATGAATAAGCACGGTCGACACGTCCGCCGGCGTTATCCCCGGCACCCGTCCAGCCTGGCCTATGGATTTCGGCTTCACCCGGGTAAGCTTCTCGGTTGCCTCACGCGAGAGCCCGTGGACTTTGCTGTAATCCACCCATGCCGGGATGGTCCGCTGCTCTTTCCGGGTAAGATCTCTGGCCCGTCTGCGCTCCCGGCTGATATAGCCTTCGTACTTGATCTCGGTTTCAACCTGGTCAAGCACCCGATTGTCATAGCCGGAAAGCCACGGGGCTATCTTCTCCATATCCTTCCAACCCACTCCCGGCCGTCTGAGCATCTGCTTGAGCGTTACGCTGTCCTCACCCGCCTTTATCCGTTCTGTCTCAAGGGTCCTGATCACTTCCTCGCGAGCCTGCGTGCGGGCACGCATCCGGTCGAGTGCCGCCCGCTCGATCAGCCCGAATTCATAGCCGAATGGCATAAGTCTTTCGTCAGCATTGTCTTGTCTCAGTATCAGACGATACTCTGCCCGTGATGTGAACATACGGTACGGCTCATCCGTCCCGCGGGTAACCAGGTCGTCTATCATGACTCCGATGTAGGCCTCGCTGCGTTTGGGCACAAATTCGCCCTGGCCCGCGTTCTTCCTTGCGGCGTTGATGCCCGCCACGATACCCTGCGCCGCAGCCTCTTCATACCCGGACGTTCCATTGATCTGACCCGCCAGATAAAGGCCTTCAACACGCTTGGTCTCAAGTGTGGGACGAAGCTCCGTCGGCTTGACAAAATCATACTCAACGGCATAGCCCGGGCGTGTGATCGCAGCACCCTCGAGCCCTGGTATCGATCTAACCATCTGGATCTGAACGTCTTCCGGCAGACTTGTGGCAAGCCCACTCAGATAATACTCCGAGGTGTATGTTCCCTCGGGTTCAAGAAAGACCTGGTGGCGTTCCCGGTCGGGGAACCTCACAATCTTGTCTTCGATCGACGGACAGTAGCGTGGGCCTACACCCTCTATTTTGCCTGTATAGAGGGGTGACCTGTCGAGATTCGCGAGTATGATCTGCCGGGTTTCAGTGGTCGTACGAGTAAGATAGCAGACAGCCGAAGATTTCATGTTTCCGGGAGTCCGATGCGAAAACGGCTCTATCCCGGTTTCGCCCGGCTCGGCGGCAAGCCCATCGAAGACGATCGAGTCTCCGTGGACCCTTGGAGATGTCCCCGTCTTAAGGCGCCCCATCTCGAGACCGGTCCGGCATAGCGCCTCCGCAAGACCGTAGCTGGCGCACTCACCATCCCTTCCGCCCGGGTGGCTCCTGAGCCCGATGTGGATCGTCCCCCTCAAGAAGGTCCCCGTAGTTATCACAACGGCTCCGGCCCTGAGCCGGTATCCCGTCTCGGTCTCAACACCCACGATCCGCCCGCCGTCGACAAGCAGGTTCTCAACCAGGCCCTGGCGTAGGTCGAGGCTCCGCTGGCCCTCGACGACCCGCCGCATATGCATCTTGTAGACCTGTCTGTCGTTCTGGGATCTCAGTGACCAGACCGCTGGCCCCCTGCTTCTATTGAGCATCCGTATCTGGAGCGACGTCTCGTCCGCCACCCGCCCCATCTCTCCACCAAGAGCATCTATCTCTTTGACAAGATGTGATTTAGCAAGCCCGCCTATAGCGGGGTTGCACGACATCTGGGCAAGGTTCTCGATGTTGAGTGTGAGAAGCAGGGTGCTACACCCCATCCTGGCTGCTGCCAGGGCGGCTTCGCAGCCGGCGTGGCCTGCACCAACGACGATTACATCGTAGTGTTTGTGATGTTCCATGGGCTCAATGTTTCACGTGAAACATGTTCACTTGCCTATGCAGAAACGTGAGAAGATTTCATCCAGCACCCGCGTGCTCACGGTGTTTCCTGTTATCACCCCGATGCAGTCGAGTGCCAATCTGATGTCTGAAGCTACAAACTCTAGCGGAACACCATCTTGGAGCGAGGCTCCGGCCTGCGAGACGGCTCCCCTGGCCTCTCTGATCGAGACCGCGTGGCGCTCGCTTACGATTACCTCGAAACCCAGGTCATCGACCTGGGCATGCGCGACCTTCCTGAGCTCCTCAAGCAGCCCGCCGAGACCCCACCCCTTCAGTGCCGACACCCTCACGGTCGGGCCCAGGGGCTCGACCTCGGCTTTCTCCGGAAGATCCGTTTTGTTCGCCACGACCAGATGGGGTTTGGCCGCAACCTCTTCAACAATGTCCAGATCCTTGCTTGAAAGCGGAGTGCTCAGATCCAGGACGATGAGGGCGATATCGGCCTCTTCGACCGCAAGCCGTGTGCGCCTTACCGCCTCCGCCCCAATGGGATCTGAGTCCCGTCTGACCCCGGCCGTGTCATGAAGCCTGAGCATGAGACCATTTACGCCCACCAGGGCATCAACAACATCCCGGGTGGTCCCCGGCCGGTCGCTGACTATCACCCTGTCCTTCCCGATCAGCCTGTTAAAGAGACTCGACTTGCCGACATTGGGTTTGCCGACTATAGCGACATCGAGCCCGTCCTTTATGTACCGGCCCTGCTCATAGCCCTCAAGCAGAAGGTCGAGCCGGCCGCCGATCTCTCCCAGGTCCGCAGCCAGACCCTGGTCATCGACAGCTTCGACATCCTCATCCACGAAATCGATATTCGCCTCAATCACTGCCAGCCAATCCAGGAGCCGGTTCTCAATATCATAGAACCGCTGAGACAACTCCCCCCTGAGCTGCCTGACCGCCACCCCGAGCGCTTTCTCGCTGGTGGCGCGTACAATATCGCTTACGGCTTCTGCCTGGGCCAGATCCATCTTACCGTTAAGAAACGCACGCTTCGTGAACTCCCCCGGCTCTGCCGCCCTTGCCCCTTCGCTGAGGAGCCTTCTGAGGACAAGCCGGGGGGCCATCGCGCCACCGTGGCAGGTTATCTCGGCGACATCCTCACCGGTCAAGGAGTGCGGTCCCCGCATGATCGTGATGAGGACCTGGTCAATCGGGAGGCCGTCCCCCGAGACGATCTCTCCAAGGAGGGCCGTACGGTCACGTGCCTGGGACGGCACCTGTTTTCCCCTGAAGACCCTGTCTGAAATACCTATGGCCGCAGGACCGCTCAGCCTTATTATGCCCAGGGCGCCTATTCCGGGTGGTGATGCGACTGCAACGATCGTGTCGTCGCTCAATCTTGGCTCTCCCCTAATACGAGTTTCCGCTATTTCGCCGCTGTGGGGCAATTACAACAGTCTTAAGCTCGCCGTCGCCCACTGTATATGTCTTTATCTGGCTATCGCCGGCAAGCGTTACGTGTATGATCCTTCTCTCCGCTGCCGAAAGTGGTTCCACCTGCATCTCTTTGCTGCTGGCTTTGACACGCGAAGCCATTGATATCGCCTTGCTTCTCAGGGTCGAGATCCGGCGCTCCTTGTAGCCGCCGACATCGACATCCAGCCGGACGCTCCGCTTGAGCTGCTTACCCGCCATCCTCCTGAGGAGATGCTCAAGTGCTATAAGATTCTGGCCTTTCTTGCCGATCAAGAGCCCATCGGCACCGGCCGTGTCTATCAGGACCTTGTGGATGTCCTCATCGAGAGTGATGTCAACCTGGGAGTTCAGTCCCATCAGCTCCAGCACCTCGGTCGCGAGTTCTTCAATCTTGGCTGCCACACCAGTCGTATCGTCTTTCCTGCGGATAACGACCTTCGCCTGTTTCACGCCGACCAGCCCCAGGACGCCTCTCGCGCCTTCTTCAAGCACGTCGACTTCAACCTGATCCCTTGTAAGTCCAAGCCGCTCGAGGCCTTTTTCTATGGCCTCGTCAACATTCTTGCCCTCATCAACTACTTCTTGTGCATTCACTTCCTGGTCTGGCATGATCATCCTCCGGTGGTTGGAACCTGTTGTGTCCGTTCTGCCCGTGACATCAGGTACTGATGGGCGATCGTAAGAACGTTGTTGACAAGCCAGTACAGAACGAGACCCGATGGGAATTTAAAGAACATCACAGTAAAGACTATGGGTAGCATATAAGTCATCGCCGCCTGCTTGGGATCCGTTGCCGACATCTTCTGTTGAAGGAACATGGCAATCCCCATCAGAATAGGTAGCAGGCTCAGGTTGTTACCTATGAAGGGCAGTGAAAACGGCAGTTTCGCCAGAACGTCGGGTGCCGAGAGGTCATTTATCCACAGCATAAACGGCGCCCGGCGAAGCTCGATAGTCAGCCTCAGCACATTGAAGAGAGAGATGAAGACCGGCATTTGAAGAAGCAGCGGCAAACAACCGCCAACAGGATTCACTCCACGCTCTTTGTAGAGCCCCATCATGGCCTTGTTGAGACGCTGGGGATCGCCCTTGTACTTTTCCTTCATGGCAGCCATCTCGGGCTGAATCCGCTGCATCTCACGCATCGACTTGAAACTTTTCTGGGTAAGCGGCCAGAACAGGAGCTTGGTCAGTGCCGACAGAATGATGATAACAACACCGTAGTTAGGGATCGCCCTATGGCAGAGCAACATGAATGCGAATATCAGCCGGCTTAGCGGGCTTATCCATTTCCAGCCGAAATCGACAGCCTTGTCAAGCTCCAGGCCGAGTGCTTTCAGACCCTTATAGTCCAGCGGCCCAGTATACACAACGAAGCGCTGGGCTCCCGTTGCCGGCATATCGACCTCGAGCACCATCCCGATCGCTTCCTCGGTGCTCGCAAAGCCCTTCGCCAGCACCCCCGTGGCATCGATGGGAACCAGCCCGGCCAGGAAGTACTTGGTCTTGACACCCGACCACGTGACATTGCCGCCTACGGCTATCTCATCACGTTTGTTGAATTTCCCGCGGTTGCTCTTGACCACTTTCTCATCGGCAAGCGTGATGGCGGCGAAATTGCCCAAGTCGTCTTTGCGGTTGGCCTCGGTCGACGCAAGCCCGGATTGCCAGCCGAACTCAATGGCACGCACGCCTTCACTGCCGGTCCCCGACACATCGATCCCGACATCGATCGCGTAGGTGTCCCCACTGAACGTACACGTCTTACCGACCCTGAGCCCGTCTTCAGTCTCGAGTGTGAATACAAGACTGGCCTCGTGGCCGGCACCAATATCAAGATAGCCCGTAGATACTGTAAATACTGTCTGTGAGAGATCGATACGCTCACCGGTCCCGGTGAGCAGTGCGACCCCGAGCGGCAGCCTGTCGGCCTCGGGTACCAATTCTACCGGTTCTTCAATGCTTGAAAGATAGTGGTTGAGTTTGAAGCTTGTGAGCACTCCGCCTCTGCTTGAGAATCTGGCGGTGTAGAGCGGTGTGGTGACCTCAACTTCACGTGCCGGCACGGTATCCGCCGGAAGACTGATCTCAACTGCTTCAGCGTCGGCCGCCTCCGGTTCATCCGCAACCTGCTTGGGGACTTGCTCCGCTTCGACCACCCCGGGTGATTCGGCCGGTGGCTCAGCCTCCGGTTTACGTTTGTTGGGGGTCAGAAATACATTGTAGATAATCAGTACCATGAACATCATTACAACTGCAATCAGCGCCCGCTTTTCCATGCTTTATCTCCTAGGGGACCGGATCGAGTCCATTCCCACCCAACGGATGACACCTGAGGACTCTTCGTATTGCGAGGATGGTTCCCCTCACGACACCATGTCTCTTGAGTGCTTCAAGCGCATACTCAGAACACGTAGGCCGGAACCGGCATGCTCTTGGAAGCACAGGTGATAATGCTATCTGGTAAACACTTATTGCGCCGGCCGCAACAGTGACCAGGCCTTGCTCGACTCTACAAATTACTGCCTCGTGACTAGACCGCATTCGTCAAAGAGCCCTTTCATTTCGCTTTCAATCCGGCATTTATGTGCCTCGGCGGCGCCACGGCGGGCGACAAAGACGATGTTGAAACCCCGGGGTCGAAGCCCCGGCTTGAGGCCCCTGTATGCCTCCTTGAGGAGTCGCCTGGCCCTGTTACGCTCGCACGCGCAGCCCACGCCCTTACCCGCAATAAAACCCGCCTTGCATGTGAGATCCTTACCGGAGAGTAAGTAAGCCTTGAAGGTTTCTGCCCAGATCAGTCGGCCGTTACGAATAACCGTTTTGTATTCATACTCCTCCGTTATTCTCTCATCTCTTCGCAGTCGCTGATCACACGGCAAGCTTCTTTCTCCCCCGCTTCCTGCGCCGTCTGAGCACCTCCTGGCCACCCTTGGTGCTTGAGCGCTTTCTGAAGCCGTGTGTCCTTTTTCGCTTTCGGTTGTGCGGTTGATACGTTTTTTTCAAGGTAATATCCTCCTCATATATTTTTCGACTTGAGGGATTGTAAGTCCTTACCGCCCTAACTGTCAAGTGATTTTGAACCACAAGTCCCGCATTTTAGCGATTCTTGGCACGTCTGTTCAAAAAAAGCTTGCCACACCTCCACGCAAAGTGCTAACATTTCTTCTACCCTTCGGAGGGCGTGCCTCATATGTGGATAAGTCAGCTACGAGAACGCATACACCGGATCGCACATAATGACCCGTATTCCCTCTCAACCGGCCTGTGCCCATCCGCATCCGATTTGTGGATAATCCTGGCTCGAGAGACGTCATGTGGCTTTTTATTTTCTTATATATCAACGTGTTATGCCGTTATCAACTGTTGTGGACAACCTGGGGGTTACATAACTAGCTAGCCTGACGCTGTTATGTCTTGAGATGGGGCCCGGGAGGCTCGATCAGGCCATGCTGGCGGGTTGTGGATAACCTGTGGACTTGAGAGATTGAGGGGCATCGGAGATGGAAGCTTCTGCAAGTGACATCTGGAAGCAGGCTGTCGCTCGTCTTGATGATAGAATCGACAGACATAATCTCGAAACATGGATCATGCCTGTCAAACCGCTCGGGATAGACGGCGAAGCCTTTATACTCGGGGTACCGAGCAAGTTTTTCGCGACCTGGCTCGACGAACATCATGTACCCGTCTTAAGGGAAGTGCTCAAGGAAATCGCGGGCAGGGACTTCAAGATCAAATTCAGCATTGTGGCATCCGACGAACCACCTCCAGAGGCCGTCGTGGAACATCCACAGACCTCGGCACCCAGGAGGACGGTCAACGGCACCTATCTCAATCCCAAGTACACGTTCCAGAACTTTGTGGTGGGTAGCAGCAACCAGTTTGCCCACGCAGCCTCACTGGCGGTTGCCGAGAAGCCGGCCCGGGCATATAACCCGCTCTTCATATACGGTGGTGTTGGCCTGGGGAAGACCCACATAATGCAGGCAATCGGGAACCAGGTAATCGATCAGAAGCATGAGCTTCGTGTGTGCTATGTCTCGGCGGAGAAATTCATGAACGAGATGATCTATGCCATCCAGCATGGCAGTACGATCTCGTTCCGCAACAAGTACAGGGGCATGGACGTGCTCCTCATCGATGATATCCAGTTTCTTGCAGGCAAGGACAGCACCCAGGAGGAGTTCTTCCACACGTTTAACTCCCTCTACGATGCGCACAAGCAGATCGTTCTCACCAGTGACAGGCCTCCCAAGGATATCCCCACGCTTGAGGAGAGACTTGTTTCACGCTTTGGCTGGGGACTTGTCACGGACATCCAGGCACCCGATTTTGAGACAAGAGTCGCCATCTTAAAAAAGAAAAGCGAAGATGACAATCTCACCATCCCCGATGAGGTCTTCCACTTGATTGCCGAGGGGATCAAGTCCAATATTCGCGATCTCGAGGGCTCACTCGTCAAACTCGTGGCTTATTCTTCACTGACCGGGAGGGCGATAACGGTCGATCTCGCCACGGATGTCTTGAAGGATATCCTGAGACCCGACACTAAGATAATCTCAATCGAGGACATCAAACGTGCTGTTGCCACCCAGTACAAGGTATCCCCCGAGGTCCTTGTCGGACGCAAGCGCACAACAGCGATAGCATTCCCGCGCCAGGTTGCGATGTATCTCGGTCGCATGCTGACCAACATGTCGCTGACCGACATCGGGATGAGTTTCGGTAAGCGTGATCACACCACAGTCATACACGCGTGCGACAAGATCGCCGAGAAGGTGAAGACCGACACCGAATTCCGGGCGTTGCTGGACCGCCTGGCCGATGACATCAGGCTGTCTTCATAACCTGTGGAGAAGTATGTGTGACTGATGTTGGTAAGCTGTGCGTATTCCCGTCCTGTGACGTACCCGTTGACAACTGTGGATTTCTCCCCATCTTGTTCACACCCAATCCACGTGGCGCCGTGTCACTAATTGCAAATAAACAAGTAGAATTCCCAGTTTCTCCACAAATCCACCACCCCTACTACTACTTCTAGTTTTTCTAGTATTAAGCTAGAAAGAGAAGAGGGAAAGCAATCAGGAGCTCTCAGGCTTTTCAAGAAGCACCTTGAGATTACGGGGAAAGAGTTCGAGCAGGTAAACAAGGTCGGACTCGTTGAGTTTCTCCGTCATCTCCGGGGGAAATTCTCCGATTGGCCGGCCCTCGATGAGCAGCTGCGTCTCCTCGGCTGAAAACTCGGCGCTGTCTTCGATCCAATCTAAACACACCCTGTCCTCGGGGCAAGGTATCTGACAGAGCATGCAGCCTACAATGCAATTGTGCCAGGAAGGGTCCATCCATGACGGGAAGGGGATCTCGTTGGGGTGTTCGTTGTGAAATACGATGCAGCGCTCGGCCCGGAGGAGGAAACGGTCGGATGGAATCGCGCCGGTCGGGCAGTTATTAAGACAGGCCGAGCAGGTTTCGCACCGCGCCATCATCTTTGTTTCCTGCCAGACATCTTCGTCACAGGGCAGGTCGGAATAGAAGGCCGCGAGCCGGTGGAAACTCCCCAGACCGGAAACATACGTGATGTTGTTCTTGCCGTATTCTGCGAGACCGCTTCTGACGGCCAACAGCTTCTTGGGCAACCTCGCCTGTGTCACACGGTAACCGGCCGGATCAAGGAGCTCATTGAGCGTGTTCTCGATCTGTATGTCTGTTCCGGGTGCGCGCACGTAGGTCGGGGGCACCATGAACTGGATCCGTGCATCATTCCACGTGAAGGTGAAGCGGACCTGCGGTTGTTTGACTGCGACCACGATCAGCGACCGGGCATCCGGCATCTTCTCGGGCAGGCCGAAATCAAAGCCTGAGAGGTTCTCATCGGAGAACGTTTTATCCAGGGAACCATCACTCAGCCTGGTCTCGATCTCCTGTTTGAGTTCACGGAGACGCTGGATGGATACAACACGTCCCTGGTATCCGAATTCTCTCAGCTGGTCGGAAAGTTCCGGTTTCATTGCACTTCCCATGAAAGCACTTCGTAGAAGGACTTGGGTCCCGCCTTGGTCATCGTGGGTGCCTCGATTGCCTGGACGATATCTTCCGCGCTCGTCTTTGTGCGGTCATAGTCCACAACGACACGTCGCTTCCCGGCGTAGGCAACGAAACCGACGAGCCCCGGGACCGACTGTATGTGCTCCCGGAGGTAATTCGCCGTCCCGTAGCATCGTACACCGCTCACTGTGAATATGGCGCGCTGTGATTCGCCGGTATACACTCCGTCATATGTAAAGGCAAGCGTGGGAATGGTGATCACCCGCGCGCCAAGCATTCCCGAAATCGTGAGCAGCGCTATTACTACGGGAATGATCCAGACCCTTTTAGTCAAGCCGGCTCCCTCCTAAACACCGATGTCAAGGGCGCGGTCCTCGGGACACCGTGCAACGCAGTCAAGACACGCCGTACAGTCCGTCCGGGTTACCTTGGCCAGCTTTGATACCGGGATCCGCTGATAACAGGCGGAATCACAAAGGCCGCAACTCGTACAACGGGCCGGATCACGCTTGACCTTCAAGAGCCCCAGCCGTGAAAGCGGGCTCATAACAGCGCTGAGCGGGCAAAGATACCTGCACCAGGCCATCTCGAACATGAATGTTGCCGCGAGTACGCCTATGAGAATTATCAAACTCACCACAGGGATCAGACCGTGTCCCTTGCCACCTGTGAACAGTATGTAGAAAGGGTCATAGCCCCTGAAGATCAGTTCCGAAGCCCTGAATGTCAGAATCAGAATGACTGCGAGCACAACGTACTTGAGTTTGCTTAAGACGGCGTCGGGAAGATCCGGAATCCTCAAGAAGTCCTTCCCCAGCGTTTTCCTCCGGAGCCAGACAAACCAATCGAAAATCGTCCCGAGAGGGCAGACCCAGCCACAGAAACTCTTCTTTGTGATAACGACTCCTACAAGAAGGACCAGGGCGATACTGAGATTGGTCTCGTTAAGAGCACAGATGAACTGCTGTTTCCTGAAAAGCCCGTAGATGGAGACAATCCCGCCCATCGGACAGTAATACTCGACGGTCCTTGAAGTAAGACCCATGAGACCCCTGACGAGAAGCGCAACACTCCCGCCCAGGAAGAATAACTGAAACAGTCTTCTTGTGATCTCTATCTTAGCCACAGACCTTGCCGATCCAGTCACCTACATAATGGGTGACACCTACCACCATCAATGCAATGGCGAGGTGCTCTGCAACGACTCTCCACGGTTTCGTGCCTTGCTCTTTGGCGATACCAATACTGATGATGGTCAATGCGCATAATCCCCAGATCACACTTACAAAAATCGCGGTCGGGAGTTTGAAGAGAAATACGGGGATCGTGAATGTAAGAGCGAAGCTGAGTTTTGAGAAGAACGTAGCGAGAGTCGATTCCCATATTTCGCGGTGGGTGTGGATATTCTCCGATTCCTCGGCAATGTGAATACCGAGTGCGTCCGAGAAAGCGTCGGCTATCGCTATAGTCAATATACCCCCGAGAACCGCCAGTTTTGAGTGGGTACCTGAATGGAGTCCCACCATCAAACCAAGCGTCGTGATCGCTCCGGATGTCATGCCGAAGCTGAGCCCGGTTTTCAGGGAATGTTTCATGCTCATAAGGTACTAAATACCGGTCTGGTGCTCAATTCTAAAAACGCTTTGACACCCGCGGCGCGTTCACTTACAATAGATGGCTGTGAGAGAGGAGGATGCGGGACGATGAAAGTCAAGGTAAGCCAGGAGAATTTCTCCAAGCTTTTAGGTTTGGTCACAGGGGTTGTGCCCACAACATCCTCGATCCCCGTGCTTTCCAATCTGCTGATCGAGACCGAAGGCGACAAAGTCAAGATATCAGCTACCGACCTGGATATCTCGGTGATCAGTCTGCTTGAATGCGAGATAGCTAAGAAAGGTTCGATCACCGTGGGCGCCAAGCGGTTCCAGGAGATAGTGCGCGAGCTGCCCGGCGAAGAAGTGGATCTTGAAGTCGATGGAAACCGGATAACAATCACCTGCTCGAGAGCGAATTTCAGAATGATGGGGATGGAGAAAGACCAGTTCCCGAAGATCGCGGACCTTGAGAAGGAAGAGAAGATAAACATAAGTGCAGCGGCGCTTGAGAAGATGATAAGAAGAAGCATCTACTCGGTTGCCAGAGACGATACGCGTCCCGTGTTGAGCGGCGTTCTCTGGGAGCTGTCACCCAAAGAGATGGCGATGGTCGGAACCGACGGGCACAGACTTGCCAGGATGGCGATCAAGGGCGACTTCCCGGTAAAAGAAGAGATGGGAGTTATCATTCCGCCCAAGGCCCTCAACCAGGTTCTGAGATTGATCGGCGGGACCGACGAGGTCGCGATCGCAATCGACAAGGCCTTCGTTGGGTTCTTCGTCGGTGATACGACAGTCTATACGAGAAGGATCGAAGGGACGTTTCCCAATTACAAGCAGGTGATACCCAGCAGCAATGAGAACGTGCTCGTAATAGAGCGCAGCGCACTGATGAGCGCTGCTAAGCGGGTCTCACTCCTCGCGGATTCCAAGACCCACAAGATAAAAGTCCATCTGACGAAGAACAAGATCAAACTGACTGCAAGTACACCCGATCTCGGAGAGGCGGAAGAGGAAGTCCCTGCGGGTTATACCGGTGAAGAGATGGTGATCGGGTATAACGCTTCCTATGTGCTGGATGTGCTCAAGAATTCGGAAAGTGACGAGATGAAATTCGAACTCGGTACCTCGGTCGGCGCGTCGATACTCAAACAGGCTGAAGAACCCGACGACGAATCATATGTCTGTCTTGTCATGCCGCTCCGTCTCGCAGAGCAAGAATAGACCCGGGGTGCGTTCGGTTGCGCATCCAGAAGATCCACCTGACGAATTTCAGAAACTTCGATGATGTCGATGTCGAGTTCGGTGAGCATCGTAATCTGATCCTGGGCGCCAATGCACAGGGTAAGACCAACCTGCTTGAATCCATTCATATCCTCGGTGTGGGCCGATCGCATCGCGATCGCAAAGACGCCAACCTCGTTAGATTCGAAGAGCCCTTTTACCGGATAGAAGGCATCTTCGAGCACATAGGGGTGAAGACGAGGATCGAAGTCTCCTACGGTGAGGAGCGGAAGCGAATCAGGATCAACGGGAAGGACGCAAAACCGGTAGACCTGATAGGGCTCGTGGGCATTGTGATCTCCTCCCCGGATGATATCGATCTCGTCAAGGGTTCTCCCGGATTCCGGAGGACCTTTCTCGATATGGCTATCTCGCAGATGAGCAAGGAGTACCTTGTAACCCTCCAGCGATATGTGAGAGCTCTTACCCAGAGAAACCTGCTCCTCAGGGCTGCACAGGAGCGGAGGATTGATGCTTCGGAGGCGACCACCTGGACCCAGAGCGTCGTGGAACTCGGGGCGATGGTTGTAAGGAAGAGGGTGGCATACCTGGAAGAGATCGTCTCCCAGGTTTCCGAGAACTTCGCATTCATAAGCGGAAAGACCAGTGACATCAAACTCACCTATGATCCCAGGGGTTACGGTATCGGAGAGGGTACGGATATCGCAGTAAGCCTGGCAAACGCCCTTAACGCGCACAGCGATCTTGAGATCCGCAGGGGACACACCCTTTACGGCCCCCACGTCGATGACTTCAAGTTGCTTTCCGACGACCGGGATATACGTCAGTTCGGGTCGGAGGGAGAACAGCGCACAGCCGTCCTGGCGCTGCGGTGTGCGGAGACGAACGCGATGGGTGAACGTCTGGGGAGATATCCCCTGGTTCTTCTCGACGATGTCTTTGCGGAGCTGGATGAGGCACGCGCGGGGGCACTTACAGCTTTAATTTCGAAGTTCGATCAGATAGTATTGACATCGTCGAGACCGGCACGTCTTGCGGATGACGATATGCACCGGATCACCATCACCGGCGGGAGAATTGGTTAATATGAAGCAACCGGAAAAGGCCGGGAAGATACTTGAAAGACTCACCGCCAGGATGGGAATTGCCGCTCGACTGGAGCGGGAAAAAGCAGTAGTTTTATGGGAGGAGGCGGTTGGGAAAAACATCGCCCGGAGGGCGCAGGCAGTATCTGTGAGAAACGGGATTCTCTTCGTAGTAGTACAGAATTCTGCCTGGCTTCAGGAGCTGTCACTGCTCAAGGAAGGCGTGATTGAAAAGGTTAATTCGGCTATTGGGACAGACGTGGTAAAAGACATAGTCTTCCGAATCGGCAACCCAGGTAAGGAGAACACTGATGGCGGTTAAACGCACCCAAGCTGTCAAAGAGGATGCTAAAGCGGAAACCAGGGGTCGTGGGGACAAGTATGATGCAAAGAAAATAACAGTCCTTAAAGGGCTTGACGCCGTGCGGAAGCGCCCTGCGATGTATATCGGCAGCACCGGCCCGCGCGGGCTCCACCACCTCGTTTATGAAGTTGTCGACAATTCGATTGATGAAGCCCTGGGTGGGTTTTGTAACAGTATAAGCGTTGTACTGCACGAAGACGGAAGCGCCTCGGTTGAGGATGACGGAAGAGGAATTCCGGTTGATAAGCACCCCACTCAAAAGCGCCCCGCGGTCGAAGTCGTGATGACAATGCTTCACGCCGGTGGCAAGTTCGACCAGAAGGCATACAGGGTCTCCGGCGGTCTTCACGGCGTCGGAGTATCCGTGGTCAATGCGCTTTCCGAGTGGCTCGATGTCACCATCTGGCGCGGAGGCAAGATCTATTACCAGAAGTACGAGCGGGGTAAGCCGACGGCTGATCTCACGACAAAAGGTAAGACCAAGAAAGCCGGTACGTTGATCAGGTTCATGCCGGATAAGAAGGTCTTTGAGACGACGGAGTTCAGTTTCGACAATCTCTCGCAGCGGCTGAGGGAGCTCGCCTTTCTAAACAAAGGTGTCCAGATCAAGATCCGCGATACGAAGACTGAGAAAGAACACGATTTCAAGTATGAGGGTGGCATCGTATCGTTCGTTAAGTTCCTGAACGAGAACAAGAACACGCTCCATCGTAAGCCGGTGTTTTTCGAGCGTCAACGTGACGACATAAAAGTCGAAGTCGGCCTTCAATATAACGACGGCTATCAGGACAACATCTTCAGCTTTGTAAACAGCATAAGCACGCACGAGGGCGGTACGCACCTGAGCGGATTTAAGGCGGGACTCACCAAGACACTCAATTCCTATGGGCAGAAGAACAACCGGTTCAAGAACGGCAAGTTCAGCCTGAGCGGGGACGACGTGCGTGAGGGGTTGACGGCGGTCTTAAGCGTGATGATGACGAACCCCCAGTTTGAGGGACAGACCAAGACAAAGCTTGGGAACAGTGAGGTCAGGGGAATTGTGGAGTCGGTCGTCAATGAGGGATTGAGCGAGTTCTTTGAAGAGAACCCCGCGGTTTCAAAGCACATCATAGACAAATGTGTTGTCGCCGCGCGCTCGCGTGAGGCGGCGCGTAAGGCAAGGGAGCTTACACGGAAGAAATCCGCGCTTGAAGCGGGGACGTTGCCGGGGAAACTGGCCGATTGCAGCTTGTCTGATCCGAAGATGAGTGAACTCTACCTCGTTGAGGGAGATTCCGCCGGCGGATCGGCAAAGCAGGGACGGGACCGCCAGTACCAGGCGATACTTCCCCTGAGGGGAAAGATCCTCAACGTGGAGAAGTCGCCGCTTGATAAGGTGCTTTCCAATGAAGAGATCAAGATGATGATCACGGCCGTCGGAACGGGAATCGGTGAAGAGGACTTCAACGTCGAGAAGCTCCGCTATCACAAGGTTATCATCATGACGGATGCGGATATCGACGGTGCACATATCAGAACACTGCTTCTGACATTCTTTTACAGGCACATGCCGGAGCTTCTCAAACTGGGACACGTCTACATTGCGCAGCCGCCGCTTTACAGGGTAAAGAAGGGCAAGAAGGAAGTCTACGCATACAATGATGATGAGCGGGACCGGGCGCTGGAAAGACTCGGGAGGAAGGGTGTGATGGTGCAGCGTTACAAGGGTCTTGGTGAAATGAATCCGGAGCAGCTCTGGAAGACGACGATGGACCCCGAGCGGAGGACAATTCTTAAGGTGACGCTTGAGGATGCGGTGGAGGCCGACCGGATATTCACAATCCTGATGGGGGACAAAGTAGAACCGCGAAGGAAGTTCATCGAGGAGAATGCGAAGAAGGTCCAGAACCTGGATGCTTAAAGGAGGTCGGGTGATGAAGAGAGCAATATTGATCCTACTATGTGTTTTGGTAATCCCGGCGGTTGCAGCCGGTGATCTTGTCATCAGGGAGAAGGTCACGGGCAGCGGTTTCATGGGGATGGGCGGTTCCGAGGGCACCGAGGTTACCTACATCAAGGGTGATATGGTCCGGACCGAGTCGGAGACGACGCACAAGGACATGATGGCCGGGATAGCTCCCGGGATGCCCGGCCAGGGCCCCGAAAAGACCGTCAGCATCATGAATCTTAATACGGGTGTTGTCTGGCATCTTGATGAAGAGTCGATGACCTATACCGAGGTATCGGTCAAGAGCGAGATGACGGGGGATGTGGACCAGAGCTCGGAGTTCGACATCAAGAGCACCAAACTCACAAAGACCGGTAAGAAGCGGGATATCGCCGGTTACAAATGTGAAGGCGTTAATGTTGAGATGGTCGCCGAGATGGGCCCGAAAGGCCAGACGATGACCACGACAACCGACATCCTCTTCTGGATAGCGCCCAAGAAAAAGGAACTCGAGGAAATGCGCGACATGTGGCAGCGGATGCTTGAGAGCATGGGGAGTGGGGAGGAGTCCTTCGGGTTTAAGGACGCAATGGATGATCTCGCCAAGATAATGGAAGAACTCGACGGAGTTCCCCTGGGGATGGATATTTCAATGGATATGCCGATGGGCGGAGACGATGCTCAGGGTGCCGAGATGCAGGAAGCCATGAAGATGATGAAGCAGTACATGAAGGGTGACGAGGCAGGGGAAGCAGCTGAGGACGATGCCGGTGCCGACTCGAATAAGATAACGATCAAACGCGAAGCCATCTCTGTTTCAAACGAGAAACTGGACGATTCTCTCTTTTCGCTCGAAGGTTACACCAAGAAGGTACACAAGTTCGCCCCGTAGTAACCGGGCCGGATCTAATGTTTGAGTTTAAGTGACGCTGCGAGGCGTTCGAAGAGTTCCTTATCCTCGGTGGTTAGCTTCTTCGGAATATCGACACCGACTGTCACAAGCTGGTCTCCCACCTTGCTACCCGTGTCTATACCGAGGCCCTTGAGCCGGAAAGTGGTGCCGGGCTGGGTGCCTGGCGGGATCTTAAGCACGGCGCGTTTGTCGTCAAGCGTGCGGACACGCAGATTAGAACCGAGCACGGCCTGGGCGAGGTTGATGTTTACATCGCAGTAGACATTTGCGCCCTTCCGTGTGAAGAACTTGTGCGCGGCCACCGCGACCTTGATTATAAGGTCGCCGGGGGGTCCACCGCTCGCTCCCGGCTGCCCCTGGCCTTTAAGCCTTATCTTTCCGCCGTCCGGAGTGCCCCCTGGGATCTTGACCGATATCCGCTTGCGACCGGCCGTCTGACCCGACCCGCCGCACTTGTGACAGGGCTCCGAGACAATCTCACCCCGCCCGTAACATCGCGGGCACGGTCGGCTCACGGCAAATCCACCCTGGGAGACGGATATCATTCCTGCGCCTCCGCACTGTGGACACTTCTCGACCTTGGAACCCGGTTCGGCGCCTGTGCCGCCGCACTTTTCACATGGGCCTTCCTTCATCAGCGTGATCACGGTGCTCCCACCCTTGGCGGCAACATCAAACGGGACCTCAACCTCGGCGTGATGGTCCTGACCCTTCTGGGGCCCGTAACGTTGCTGCCTGAACCTGCCGCCACGGTCGAAGATGTTTGAGAAGAGATCACCGATACCGCCGAGGCCCCCGAGATCCTCGGCTGAGTACCCCTGTCCGGCACCCCCGCCACCACCTCGCCTTCCAAACTGGCTCAGGATATCGTTGATGTCGAAGCCCTGGCTGCCCGCACCGCCGTAGCCTGCGTGCGCAAAGTGACGGAGGTCATCATATTGCTTGCGTTTCTTTGCATCGCTTAGGATCTCATTGGCTTCGTTGATCTCTTTGAACTTATCGGCCGCGCGGTCATCTCCGGGGTTGGAGTCCGGGTGATACTTCTTCGCGAGTTTTATGAATGCTTTCTTGATCTCCTTGGACGTCGCGTTCTCACCGACACCGAGGATCTGGTAGTAGTCCTTCTGAGCCATCACTTCACCTCGCTGGTAGAGTATAAAAACCGGCTGAAACAAAGTCAAATGCGGTTGGATAGATGTTGACATCGGACCGCAACAGATATAGTCTTGAGGAGACAGTTCAGGCCTCGTCCCCCTATCCATTCTGAATTGGAACAAGGGGCGAATTAGTCATGATTTCGGAGCATCAGAGGTAAGCAAATGGCGACTGGAAGAGAAAGAATCATCCCTGTCTATGTGGAAGATGAGATGAAAAGTTCCTACATAGACTACTCGATGAGCGTGATCGTATCACGTGCACTACCTGATGTGAGGGACGGACTCAAACCGTCCCAGCGCAGAATACTTGTTGCAATGAATGACCTCAACTTAAGCCCCGGCTCGCACTACAGAAAGTGCGCAAAGATAGCTGGTGATACATCCGGTAATTACCATCCCCACGGCGAGCAGGTGGTGTATCCGACGCTAGTGAGGATGGCGCAGGATTTCAATATGCGGTACCCGCTTGTCCAGGGACAGGGCAACTTCGGATCTATCGACGGGGATCCGCCGGCGGCGATGAGATATACCGAGGCGAGGATGGCGGGGCCGGCAACCGAAGTGCTCAACGATCTTGAGAAAGACACGGTCGATTTCGTCCCGAACTACGACGAAACGCGCAAGATGCCGACCGTGCTTCCCGGCAAGTTTCCCAACCTGGTCTGCAATGGCTCCTCGGGTATCGCGGTCGGTATGGCGACCAACATTCCGCCGCATAACCTGACGGAGGTTGCCGACGGGATCGCCGCGATAATAGACAAGCCCAAGATAACCGATGAGGAATTGATCGAGATCGTTACGGGTCCGGACTTCCCCACGGGCGGGATCATCTACGGCAGGCAGGGAATCAGGGATGCATACCTTACAGGCAGAGGACTTATCACTGTCAGGGCACGTGTCTTCCTTGAGACGGCCAAGACCGGCAGGGAAAGGATCATAGTCACCGAGATCCCGTATCAGGTCAACAAGGCAGGTCTGATCGAGAGAATCGCGGACATGGTCAGAGACGGCAAAATCGAAGGGATCTCCGATCTCCGGGATGAGTCGGACAGAGATGGGAACAGAATCCTTATCGAACTCAAACGCGATGCCCAGTCCAACATCGTGCTTAACCAGCTCTTTAAACACACACCGATGCAAACCACCTTCGGTGTGATCATGCTTGCGCTGGTTGACCTCGAACCGAAGATACTCACCATCAAGAGGCTGCTTGAAGAGTACATAAAATTCCGGCATGACGTGATCCTCCGTCGCACACGCTTCGATCTTGCGGCCGCCGAAAAACGTGCGCACATCCTTGAGGGATTCAAGATAGCGCTTTCAAATATCGACGAGGTCATCGCGGTGATCAAGAAGTCCCCGACGGTGGAAGCCGCAAGGGACGCGTTGATGAGGAAGTTCAAGCTCTCGGAAATCCAGGCAAGTGCGATCCTCGAGATGCGGCTCCAGCGGCTTACGGGTCTGGAGCGAAAGAAGATCGAGGATGAGTATCTGGAACTGATAAAGAAGATCGAGGCCCTGAGGGCCATACTGGCAAGCCGCGCGAAGCAGATGGGAATAATCAAGCAAGAGGTCCTGGAGATAAAGAAGAAATATGGAGACGACAGACGAACGGAGATCGTCGAGGCCGCCGCCGATTTCGATATCGAGGACCTGATTGCTGAAGAAGACATGGTGATCGCGATCACGCATGGCGGTTACATCAAACGGATGCCTGTAACGCTCTATCGCAGACAGCGGCGGGGCGGGAAGGGCGTTGTCGGCATGGGGACGAAGGAAGAGGATTTTGTCGAGCACCTCTTCATCGCATCAACGCATGACTATATCCTCTTTTTCACAAACGACGGGAAGTGTCACTGGAAGAAGGTTCATGAGTTACCCGAGGGCGGGAGATACTCAAAGGGCAAGTCGATTGCCAACGTCCTTCAGCTTGGCAAGGAAGGCCGGGTAACGGCATTTGTCACCACGAAAGACTTCCCCGATGACCGGCATCTTATAATGGCGACACGGATGGGTGTGATAAAGAAGACGAGACTGGCCGCTTTTTCACATCCGAGACGGGGTGGGATCATCGCAATCACACTTGATGAGGGCGATACGCTGATCGATGCCCGGCTGACGGATGGTACGAATGACGTCATACTGGCCAAGAGCGGGGGCAGGGCGATCAGGTTCCACGAGCAGGATGTAAGATCGATGGGCCGTACCGCCCGGGGCGTGAGAGGCGTGACACTTGAGAAAGACGACGTCGTTGTCGGAATGGTTGTTGTCGTCAGAGAGGGTACGCTTCTTGTCGTAAGCCAGAACGGTTACGGCAAGCGCTCGCCCATATCGGATTACAGGGTAACCAAGCGGGGCGGCAAGGGTATCCTGACAATGCGGTGTACCGAGAAGACGGGGAAGCTCGTGTCGATCAAGGAAGTGGTCGACGAAGACGAGTTGATGATAATGTCCCAGCACGGATCGGTGATCCGGGTGCCGATCAAGGGGGTTTCGGTCATAGGCAGGGCAACCCAAGGGGTCAGACTCAAGGTCCTGGAGACCGGTGACCGGGTAGTCGACGTAGCCCGGGTTGTGACCGAGGAGGCCGAATAACTAAAGTCTGCAGCTCGGCGTGACGATTGCTTGAGCTGGGAGTGTGAGTATGCCGACTTGCTACCCATTTATGGGTGGAGGTCGGCATTTTTGTATAAGGCCCGCCTTATATTCTTCACCTTGGCATTGGCAGCAATATACCTGGGCTGTTCGGTCGACTCACCCCAGATGCCTTCCTGGGACGTCACTCTCTCACTTCCCGTTGTAACGGAGGAGTACTCCTTCAGGGACATGGCCGATGATGAGGATTTCCTCCAGGTCACCGGTGACAGTCTTGAGATCCGAGTCAAGGAACCCATCACCGAATTGAGCTTTGAAAGCAAACTCAGCCTCAGCGCAGACAGTGAGAATTTCGGTGTTTCACTGGGGAGTTTCCAGGTGGACTCGATCGGAGCCGGGCATGTCACATTCACCCTGGGCGAGCTCTGGGATGATGCGCCAGGATCCGGTGTCTCGATGGAGGTCATCCCATTCTGCTTTCCGGACTCCGGTGGGGCACCCCTCACGAGAACGGTCGACATGGGTGATAGCTATGGATACATTGAATTCACCGAAGGGTCACTTCTCGTCACAGTCCGAAACGGGTTACCGGTCAGTCTGGGTGACCCCGCAGCCGGATGTCCTTTTCGGATCACAGTCGTCTCCGGTGGCGACTACACCGACTCGTGCGTTGCCGGGGAAGCCATAGGTCCGGGATGCGAATCAACGTTCGAGCTTGATCTTGGAGGCTCACGCATCACCCGCGATGTCGAGGTGACAATTGTGGGAGGTTCAACCGGGAGCGACGGCGTGGTTCTTATCTCTCCCGATGATGAGATTGAAATCACCGTAATGCCTGTTGCCATCCGTGCGGCGAGGGCACTTGCCCGGATCCCCGAACAGGTCTTCAGGGATACAACGATGATCACGATTGAGGATTCCACCAGGTTTGTCAGCGCGGAAATAGCGACCGGGTCGGCCGATTTCGCCCTCACCAATGAACTTCCGGTTGCGCTTACGCTTCATGTCGAAACGGGGAACGTGACCCTGGAAGGCGCTCCGCTGGTGATCAGAAAGCGCATCGACGCTCTTTCCGACTCCACGGTCACCGTTGATCTTTCAGGCTACCGGATAGAGACAGCTCCGGTGGCCGGGGACACGCTCGAGGGGAGTAACGAGATCGACTTCGACGTAAGGGCGGAGCTTCATAGACAAAACGATCTGGTCGATCTATCTGCGGCCGACACAATTTCGGTATATGTCACGCTTGATGAACTCGTGATGACAAAGGTCACCGGGATACTCAAACCGACGGTTGTAACGTTTTCGGAGGAGCAAAGACTGGAGTTCCCGGAAGGATTTGAGTGCATAAGCCCGTATGAGGCCGAACTGGTCATCAATATCACGAACACAGCGATGGTCGGGGGCAGGTTCACGCTCGATGTCGAGGGAGAACGGGGTACAACTTTGCGTGAGGCCTGTTTCGATGGTGTGATCGAAGCGGCGGAATCTGAAGGCGTTTCACAGACTACACGGTGTGAATACAGCGGCGAAGACGCAATACATCTTATCGGTATCTTCCCCGAAGTCGTCCGGATCGAGGGTGAAGCAACCGTGTGGGGCAGAGGAACGATATCGGTTGATGATTCGCTTCACGGAGACCTCGAAATGATTGTGCCCCTGGTGTTCGAAGTTCGTGCGGACACCTTTACGACCACCCCCAGGATGAGCGACATAGACAAAGGTGTAAGGGATGGTATCGAGGAAGGTATCGAAGAGTCACGGTTTTCCGGTCACGTTATAACCACCGCTCCCCTGAGCGGTGGTGTGCGGTTGTTCATGGGTGCCGACTCCGCAACGGTCTATTCAGAACCACTGCTCGTGCTCCCCGGGGATGGGTACTCAATCGATTTTGACGGGACAGAACAGACGCAGGACGGTGACCCCGAGTTCGAAATCGACCTCGGCGAAGATGAGCTCGAAGTCTTCATGCGCGATCATCTGTGGTTCGGCCTTGAAATGAGGCTGGATTCAAGTGACGGGGGTGTCACGCTTCGACCGGATGACGCTGTCCGAATAGAAGGAAAAATCGAAGTGGTGAGGAGGGTCGGATCTTGAAGAGCTCACTGGTACCTCTGATGGTGTTAATGCTGGCCCTCACCCCGGTGGTGACGGCTGCCCGGGGACTCGACACAGGTCTGCCGTTCGTGGCCGGACAGGAAAAGACCGAAGTTGAATACTTTTCCCTCGGGCTCAATCTCGGGAGCAACGGCTTCTCGTTGGGTGACTACGGTATGTATAACGGCCGGTTCCTTACCGACAGCCAGAAACGTGATATAGTCGGCTCCGTACCGGATGGGGGATTGAGCATATTCTCTACGGCTGAGGTCCGCGGGGGTGGTGTTGTGATCGGCAACGTGGCCATAACGGTGGCTCTGCGTGCAGGCGAGAATATCAACCTTCCCGGGGACGTCCTCGATCTTATGCTTTTTGGAAACGAGACCGCTAGAACCTACCATCTGGACGATGCGGCTGGTGAGGCGGTTGCCTCGGCCGAGATAGGGGCCTTCTACTCAAGACGGATACCTGCGCTTGGAGACGAGACATCGATCGGTGGTGGTGTCAGGGTGATCAAGGGGCTCGCCTATGGTGGGATTACCCACGCACAGGGATGGCTCTACTCGGGCGAGACGGATATCAGCGGTGATGGTAGGATAGAACTCAGGACTGCAAGAGGCGGCACCGGCTATGCACTGGACCTGGGGCTCCAACACAGGATACATACGGATATAACAATATGTGCATATATTCGGGACGTCTTTTCCACCATCAGATGGACCAAAGGGTGCCGTGAAGACGTAAACACCTTCCTCTTTGACAATATAGTGCTGGGAGGGGAAGATCCCGATTCGCTGATCACTGGTGCCAACGAGTCACGTGACATAGCGGCCTTTACGACCAGGAGGGTACCGCATCTGGATCTTCTCGTTATGCGCCCGTGGTCCGGCACGGACTTCGCCATCATCTACAGCCAGGGGCTTGGAAATGGAGCACTTGCAACCTCTGAGCCTGAGCTTACTATCAGGGCCGTCCGAGGTGTCCGCAGCTGGGTGGAGATCGAAGGATCTCTCGGATGGGACGGCCGAACAGGGATCAAAGAAGGCCTGGTGGCAAAACTCGGGAGGCGAACGAGGTTCATGATCGGGATAGGTGTCTCACCGGCCCCCTGGCCGTCCTCGCTTAAGCAACTATCGCTTGATGTAGGAGTGACCCGCCTGTTGTAGATCCGCTCTTGATCCTGCCGGTTTCCGTTTGGTCGGTGTTCGCCGACTTCCGGCTAGCCTATCTCATCTGTGTAGCCGGACTCACCGGTCCCGACCGCCACCAGAGCGAAATAGTCCAGCCCGGCTGCGATGCCGCGTTCCCTGATCGCACATCGAGGGCAGAACCAGCTGCCGTCGATATACTCCGCACACTTGGGGCATACAGCATCGGAACACCTTGCGCAGACAGTCTCCTTGGGCTTGTTATGAAGCTTGCAGTTCATGTTTCTTCCCCTTGCACATCCTTGTTTGGTGCCCGGGTCACCGGGAGAGTCCCGAATAACCCGTGCCCTTTGTATTTCGGCATGGGAGGTAACGTGCTTGAGGAATAGATGGCATCACCGAGATCCAGGCTCCGCTTGACCGGGGATAGCGCGGGCTGTAAAATGGTGAAATGTATCACTATTACGACGACAATCTTGCTGCGGAACGTCTGAAACAGGTCTATGAAATTGCCCCTCCGCGTATTCAACAATACCTCGAAGCTGAGGTGGGCCATGCTCTTAAGAGAATCCATCCGGATGACGCCGTTCTTGATCTTGGATGCGGCTACGGGCGGGTTCTACCCCGCATCGCTGAGAGGGCGCGCCTGGCGGTCGGAATCGACACATCGTTTTCAAGCCTGGCAATGGGGCAAAGTGACCTGGCCGGTCTTCCGGACTGCTTCATGTTTTGTATGGATGCTGTCCGGCTTGGCTTCCATGATGACGCGTTCGATGTTGTCGTCTGCATCCAGAACGGCATATCGGCGTTTCATGTCGACCAGCGGGCCCTGATAAGGGAGACCCTCCGTGTGACAAGGCCGGGAGGGGCTGTTCTCTTCTCCACGTACTCTGAGCACTTCTGGGATGACCGGCTGGAGTGGTTCAGACTCCAGTCCGAGGCGGGGCTTCTCGGCGAGATAGACTTCGGGAAGACCCGCAATGGTGTGATCGCCTGCAAGGACGGCTTCACCGCAACGACGGTCAGCCCTGAGGAATTCAAGATTCTTACGGCAGGTTTTGATGCGGATGTCACGATCACGGAAGTAGACGGGTCAAGTGTCTTCTGCGAGATAAACCCCCACTGAGCAGGACACCGGTTTGACTATAGCCTGAAGCCCTGCTACGATCTTCTGACGATGATAGTGACAACGGTTTTGCTCGATGCGGGCGGCGTGATTCTGGATGAATCAGAGCACGAGCACGTGCGGGTCGCCATCGCTGTTGAATTGCTCGCCACAGTGATCCCGGGGTATACTCAGCCAACTTTCTATTCAGAGCTCAATGAAGCGATTGAATCTTTCTGCCCGAGGATTTTGGCCTACGTCTTCTGGAAACATCTCAAACCCGACCGCGCGCGGTATGATGAGCTTTACGATCTGTTCCGGAAGCGCTGGGGTGAGGCCCGGCCTCCGCTTAAGTTGATGCGGGGGTTCAGGGAGGAAGTCGAGGCGATGTCAGGGGACTTCGATATCGGAATCGCAGGCCAGTACGGGAAGGACTTGCTCGATCTTCTCGAAGCGGAAGACCTGCTCCGCTTTTTCAGGTACCGGTTCACTCAGGATGACTTTTCGATTACGAAACCGGACCCGCGCTACCTCGAGCAAATCGCGGAAGCGTGCGGCATCGATCCGCGGCAGTGCATCATGGTCGGAGACAGAGTAGACAACGACATAATACCTGCAAAACAACTCGGCATGAGAACGGTTCTCGTCCGCATAGGCTTACACGAGCTTCAGCGGCCGAGGATCCCATTTGAAATACCGGATATGGAGATCACGGGTATCACGGGACTTGCGGCGGCGGTGTCAGCGGTCGCAGGAATGCGGTGAACACCTGTATGAATGCGATTGACTGGATTCGAAAGGAACTAAAGCCCGTGGAGTACACCTCAGAGGAGTTCTTCTACAATGAGATGGACTCGCAGTCGGGTTATGCGCTTCCCATAATCTATGAGCCGTTTGATATTAATAAGCGGTCTCACTGGGGTGACAGAGGTGCTCTTTTCGATTTTCTCGCCGCGGCTGAAGGTTCCGGTAAGCGGCTCCTGGACTTAGGCCCGGGTGATGGATGGCCGTCACTTATAATGGCGCCCTATGCCGCCGAAGTCATCGGCGTGGAGGGGTCGGGCCGCCGACTTGATGTGTGTAAGGCCAATGCTGAGCGGATGGGAATCACCAATGTCGATTTCGTTTTCGTTGAGCCCGGTAGCCCTCTGCCATTCGAGGCTGAGAGTTTTGACGGTGCGACCGCGGCTTCATCGATCGAGCAGACCCCCGATCCCGGCGCCACCATCAAGGAGATCTACCGGGTCCTTAAACCCTCGGGGCATCTTCGAATGATCTATGAGGACCTCGATAGGTACCGAGGCGGCAAGGAACAAGAGGCCATGATCCTGGCGATTGACGACAGCACATGCAAGCTTGTGTTCTATGATCGCGACATCGCGGGGGAGCTTGCGGTTATGTATGGCATCACGTTTTCGATGCCGGGGGAAGAGGCAACAAGGTTTTTCTCCGGAGAGACGAACGAAGTTCGGTTTGAACAAGTCACAGCCACGCTCCTTGATGAGATTCGCCCGCGCATCGTTGGCACCCAGGTATGTACGCTCAGGCATCCATCGGGGAAAACGTTCGTCAAGTTACTCAATGATGCGGGATTCAGCGAAGTGCTTCCAACCAAGAGCGGGATATGCTTGGCACAAGACATATTCGACTACATTGCCGGGGAGAATCGTCCGAGGGATCTCATCGAGCTTGACCGGTTACTTGAGATCCCGATGCGGTTGGAGGTCGTTACGCCGGCTCCCGTTGAGGAGAATCCACCGATTACGGCGGTCAAATGAGTATGGATAACTACAGGGACTTCGCGGGGCGCTACGATCTTTTCTATGACGAGTTCGGTGAGCGCGATCCGGATACGGTCAAGTTCTTCCGGAGTCTGTTCGAGCGGAAGGGCGTCAGGAGTGTGCTCGACTGTGCGTGTGGCACCGGGCGTGACCTGCCGATGTTTAACGCTCTCGGTCTTGAGGTCTTTGGGTCCGACGTCTCGCCATCGATGCTCGCACAGGCTGAGAAGAACCTGGCTCAGCTCGACCTCGCAATTCCCTTGAAGTGCGTGGACTACAGGGAGCTACCTCAGAGTTACCAGCGGCGGTTCGACGCCGTCGTCTGTCTCTCAACCTCGCTCCTAGAAATGCCGGATGAGACAGAGGTCCTCAAGGCCCTCAAGAGCATGCGGGAGATCCTTAGGGAACGGGGCATACTCGTGATGTCCCAGGGTACGACCGATAAGCAATGGAGCGAGAAGCCGAGATTTATCCCGGTCGTAAACCGGCCTGACTTCTCACGGCTCTTTGTGATCGACTATGAAGACCGCGGGGCAGACTACAATGTTGTCGATATGTTCCACAGCGGTGAGAGATCCGAATTTAAAGTGTGGACCGCCCACTACCATTTCATGCTTCTGAGAGATGATCTCGAGCGACTTCTTAAAGACACCGGTTTCGCCACGATCGAGTTCTATGGAAGTTATCGTTTCGCCCCTTACGACAAAAGCACAAGCGATATCCTTATAACCGTCGCCCACCGGTAGCCCTTCTTTGCCATCGCGATGCGTGGGCCGCCGCCGTTGATTCTACGGGCCTGATGTGGTACACTCAGACGAACTCAAACCAAGCGCGAGGTGAATAGTGATGCCTGACAGCGGAATGTCCAGACGATATGCAATCGGCCTGCTGGTTATGATGCTCGTCATCGGCTCCAGTATGGCAACAGCGGATCACGGCGAGTTCATATATCCGGACTCGGTGAGGGAGACGACCGTACCGCTTCTGATTCGGACAGGTGAATGGCCCGATGAGTTCGAAGCGACGGGAGAACAAGGGCAGGGTATTCGACCCGAGCGCGAGCCGCTTGCAGCCTTCCCCGAGATCTCACAAAGCGATAGCGATTGGGTTCTCATCGATACCGACACTTTCTTTGTCAGACTTCCTGTGGATGAAGCCTGTGCGATCCGGTTTGACTGTCCGGGTGAATCACTTGAGATTCTGCTTCCGGCGGACCAGTTGACGGCTCTTGCCAGGCAGGCGGTCGAATATGCTCCCGACTGGCTCGCACTCGAACTCGAAGATGCCTTTGCCAGAATGAACTCGGGTAGCCAGGATGTCTATGCGGGAATAATCCTGGGGGTGGTAGACCCAATCGTTGATGAGATAGCGTTTGTTGTCGCGCACACCGCGACCCAGATACTTCAGTCGGTGAATTTCAAAGCACAGATCCTCACGGAAAATGCCGAGGACGTGTACGCCCATGATCCATTGATCGACTACGCGGATATAGTGGACTATGGCTCGGCTGCTGCCGGAGGCAACTACTATTCAACGGTTCTTTACCGGACAGCGGAAACCGGTGACACGCTGGAAATTGAGCTCCCCAGGGAAAGGTACTACTGGGATATAGTGCACATCAAAATCACGGATGAGTTCCCGACTTATATCAATCCTGCTACAGGTGCGGCCACCGATCCGCCCGTCGGCCGGTTCTGGCGTGAGTTCCTGTTTACACACGCAGACTCGGGTTATCCAGCTCTCATGGATGAACTCGCCGGTTGCCTTACCCTCTGGGAGGGCCAGGTCGACAACCTGGCGAACGGCGCCGTCGGCATAATGAGCCAGTGGATCCTCGATGTGATGGACTTCGGCTCGGGTGCGGAGCGTCCGATCCAGCCGGTGCGTATCTACCGCAAACATCTGGGGCGGTGTGGGGAGCATGGTGACATCACGGCAGCCGCCGCGCGTTCCGCGTTGATTGCCACCAATTCCCCGCTCGCCATGGCGAGCGATCATGTCTGGAACGAATTCTGGGACCAGCGGTGGGTCCACTGGGAACCTGTAAACGTCTATGTCGATTCGCCGTGGCACTACGAGGGATGGGGCAAGGTCTTTCTGGGGATCTTCAACTGGCAGGGTGACGACGGAATCTGGACCGTCACTGAGCGATACACCCCGCACTGCACGTTGACGGTCGCCGTAACAGACTCCTTCGGCTACCCCGTGGATGGAGCTCAGGTCACGATTGCGAGGAAGAGTACTTCGATCATCTACTACGAAAGTACCTGGGGGTCAACGGACCGTGACGGTCTCTGTCGGTTCACACTCGGGGATGAAACAAGCGTTTATGCGCGGATAGACAGTGACCTGGGGACGGTTCCGCCGGGCCCGTTATACAAACTGGCCGTAGACTCAAGCGCCGCGGATAGCCACTATACCTGGGTCAAAAGTCTCCAGAACCACCGGCCGCGAGTGCTTGCTCAACCAGCTTCGCTACCCGGTGAACCCACCGACAGTTACCAGCTCCGGCTTAGCTGGGAAGCTGTGGGCGAGTTCTGTTACGGAGACAACAGGCTTAACAACAACACGTTCTCGGATCATATGGATGGTGGGGCGGTTGAGTTCTTCGTGTGTGACGAGCCTAACTACGCGGCATATGCGTCATCTGATTCTTTTCTCGCCTACAATATCATGGAAGATGCAGACTCGCTGGAGTTGACCTTTACGTTCCCGACACATGACGGATGGTATGCCGTTCTTTCAAACGAAGAGCACGTCGTCAACTCACAGCTGGTGCGCGGCAGGGCAGATCTCTACGCCAGGCCGTCAGCCCATGTGGCGTCGGGTAGGTCGCCTGGGACAGTCGGGCTGGACCGGACCCGCCCGAATCCGTTTACATCTGAAACCTGGATCAGATACAGCGTCGGAAAGGCGACACCGGTAGACCTTGCAATCTATGATGTGACGGGGCGAAGGGTCACAACCCTGGTCTCGGGGGAGGTACCGGGTGGCGATCACCGGGTATGCTGGAGCGGGTTAGATGCTGCCGGTAGGGATGTTGCTCCCGGCATCTATGTCTTACGTATCGAGACACCGGAACGCAGACTCTCCCACAAAGTTGTACTTATCAGGTAGCAGGGCGGTAGTGGATATACTCAAAGAAGTGATGCAGGCCGAAGAGCGTATCCGGCCGTATGTCCATGAGACGGCCCTCTTACAATCCGCGTATCTCAGCCAGGTCGGCAATGCCAATGTCGGCTGCAAGCTTGAGAACCTTCAACACACCGGCTGCTTCAAGGTACGGGGTGCGCTCAACAAGATGCTCTCACTCACCCCGGACACGCTGGCCGGAGGCGTTGTGGCCGCATCGACGGGTAACCACGGCGCAGCTGTCGCGTGGAGTGCAAAGACGCTCAAAGTACGAAGCCTCGTATTCGTAACGGAGGAAGCAGATTCCTCCAAGGTCGAAGCCGTCAAGGGCTATGGTGCCGAGGTCCGGCGCCACGGGATGGATTGTCTTGAGACCGAAATCCACGCCCGCGAGTACGCTGCCGCGCACGGTATGACCTACGTGCCACCCTATAACGATCCGCAGGTTATAGGTGGCCAGGGTACAATCGGTGTTGAACTCATGCGACAGGCCGACAGGGTCGGTGCAGTGCTTGTCTCAGTCGGTGGTGGGGGATTGATATCCGGTATTGCCGCCTATCTAAAGTCGGTCGAACCCGGCGTAAGGGTAATAGGGTGTTCGCCAGAGAACTCACAGGTCATGATCCAGTCGGTCAGGGCAGGACGAATTCTCGAGCTGCGGTCGCTTCCGACCCTGTCCGACGGTACGGCGGGCGGGGTTGAGGCAGACTCTATCACCTTCGACCTGTGCCGCGAACTGGTTGATGACTTCATCACGGTCACGGAGGATGAAATCGCAGACGGTCTCCGGCTGTTTGTCAAAACCCACGACATGGTGATCGAGGGAGCAGCGGCCGTGGCGGTCGCTTCGTACCTCAAGATTCAAGATAGATTCAGGGGCAAGAATGTAGTGATCGTGATCTGTGGGGCAAACATCAGCCCCGTTACGCTCAGGAAGGTTCTTTCTCCGCAATAAAGATCATCTCAGGCGACTTATCGTCAAGAGGTGAGCGATCGAAGTCCCCGAAGACATCCACGACGTGGAAACCACAGCGGGCCAGCATGTGTTCGAGCTCGTACCGGAAGAAGTACCGCAATGGGAAGGCATGCACCAGCCGCCGGGTTTCACCCGTTGTATCAGTAATGTAGTAGATGATCTCAATCTCGTTGTATTGCTCTGAGCGGTGAGTGGCAACATGGCGGTCACACCGGCGTAGCTTTCGCCCATCGGGTAGTTCGAATTCAGGCATGTCTTCCCTTTCTTCGAATATCCCGGGATCGGTGATCATATCGAGATTCACCTGGAAGACATCAAAGACGAGTCTTCCACCAACACCAAGGTGAGCGTGGACATGTTTGAGACATGCAATCTGGTCATCGACTTGAACGAGGTGTTGGAAAGGCCGGAAGGGTATAATGACCAGCTCGAACTCACCGTCGAGCTCGAAATCAGTCATGCTTGCCTGTACCAGGCTTACGCGGGATCGAACGTCCTCAGGCTGGCGGGCCAACCGATCCTTGCACCTGGCGAGCATCTGGGGAGAGACGTCAAGCCCAACGGCGGTTGCACCGGTCTCCGCAGCCGGAATAAGCACCCTGCCTGTACCGCAACCCAGCTCGAGTACCCGCCCGCCGGCGGAGCGGCAGAGATCGACATAGAAATCTAAATCGCCACGGCCGGTATACTGGGGAACCAGATCATAAAGCTCGGCCAGGAACGGTTCGCGGTCATACCCCCCATAATCCGGTGACAGTTTATTGATTCTGATACCCCCCTGATCTGGTGACAGCTTACAAATTACGACGGTACTTCCGCAAGGACCCCGCACGTCCCGGCCGGGTGGGATAATTACTAAACTGTCACCGAATTCTCATCTGTACTCCGGGTTGGGATGATCGAAACGGCATCCGGCATCCCATTTGGACCGCTGGTTGCCGTGAGCAGGTATCCCACCTGCGTCTTTGACCATCCTTGCAAGATGCATAAGATTCCAGGTCATAAAAGTCGTGTTTCTGTTCGTGAAGTCGTTCTGCGGCCCACCCGAACCCGGATCCAGGTAAGACGGCCCGGGACCGACCTCTCCAATCCAACCGGCATCGGCCTGCGGCGGGATCACATAACCCAGGTGCTGCAGCGAATAGAGGATATTCATCGCGCAGTGTTTGACACCATCCTCGTTACCGGTTATCAAGCAGCCCCCGGCGCGCCCGTAGTAGGCGTACTGACCCTCTTCATTCAGGTCTCCGGAAGTAGAGTAAAGCCTTTCGATGACCTTTGAGCATATCGATGACTTGTCCCCGAGCCAGATGGGTGCCCCGATCACGAGGATATTCGCAGCGATCACCTTTTCATAGATTGCCGGCCAGTCATCCTTGTCGAAGCCGTGTTCGGTCATGTCGGGATACACGCCGGGCGCGACGGCGAAATCCACCGGGCGCAAGACCTCGGTCGAAACACCATTCTTCTCCATGATCGCGATGGAGACTTTTATCAGTCCCTCGGTGTGTGACATCTGGGGCGTTGGCTTGAGCGTGCAGTTGAGGAACAATGCTCTGAGGTCTGAGAAGTCCCGCTTTTCTTGAGAAGGCATCACTGCCCCCTTTCTCTTGTTCTCTGATATCTACTTGCAGGCAACAAATCGCACCATGTGCTTTGAATGCTTGATGATCTCTTGAAGTAGCTCGATAGCCCGGTCGATTTCAGTCTCATTATTGTCGTATCCAAGTGAGAACCGCAGTGCGCAGTGCGCCTGTTCCTCTGTGAGGCCCATGGCCAACAGGGCGTGCGATGGTTCCGGTGAGTCGGAGTGACATGCTGACCCGGATGATAAACACACGCCTCGTCTGTCCATCTCGAGCACGATCGATTCGCCCCGAAAAGCGGGTAGCGTTACGTTGAGCGTATTGGGCAGGCGGAAGTCTCTGTGTCCGTTGAGCTCATAACCTTGGACGGACGCTTGGATACCCGTTTCCAGCCGGTCACGCAGTTGCTGAACGAAGTCCATTCGCCGGAGCAGCCGCGGGACCATTTCCACCGCCTTTCCAAAACCTGCGATCCCGAGGGTGTTCGGCGTCCCGGCACGGAGGCCACCCTCATGTCCGCCGCCATGTATCAGGCCCTCGAGCTCGACGCCTCTTCTTATATAGAGAGCACCGACTCCCTTGGGGCCGTATACCTTATGAGATGAGAGAGTCAACATGTCCACACCGAGGTCTTCCACGTCGACAGCGATCTTGCCAAGCGCCTGGACGGCATCGGTGTGAAAGAGCACCCCTCTGTCTCTCGCGATCTGTGCCATCTCTCTGATGGGTTGGATGGTACCGGTTTCGTTTTGGGCGAGGATTATGGAAACCAGGCAGGTCTGATCGGTTATAGCGTCCTTCAGGGTGTCCGGATCGACACGACCGGTCCGGTCTACCTCGAGATAGGTTACTTCGAAGCCGTAGTCTTCCAGCCATCTGCATGTATTGAGTACGGCAGGATGTTCTACGGAAGAGGTGATGATGTGATTCCTCTTACCCCGCTGCGAAAACGCGGTGCCTTTTATGGCGAGATTGTTTGATTCGGAGCCACACCCGGTGAACACGATACGCCGGGCGGTGCAGTTTATCTGCTGAGCCACTCTGCGGCGCGCCTCCTCGATCAACCTCCCGGAACGCCTGCCTTCGCTGTGGATGCTTGAGGGGTTACCGAAAACGCCTGTCAGCTTCTGCGTGTACTCTTTAACCTCGGGTGCTACGGGTGTCGTGGCATTGTGGTCAAGATAGACGAAGGTCTCGGGTCTCGACTCGTTACTGACCGGGGTAACACCATCTTTGATCTCCCCGGAATCGATGATCACGGGGGCCGAATCGTCATCGCTCTTCATGACATCGCACAGCAGAGACTTGTATACCGGAAACCCCGATATCGGATCGAAGTTATCAAGGTCGGTGAGATCGTTGACATTCTGACCACGCCATGCCTCGGGCCCGAGCGGGCCGCCGCATGCGTGATTAGCGTCGATCGCGCCGCGGACGATATCTTCCGTGACCAGAGCCCTCATAAGAACAGATCCCCTCGGACTCCTTATTATCACCCTCTCACCGTCTTTTATACCCCGGTCCCTCGCATCATCGGCATTGATCATCACTGTGGGTTCCGGACGTTCCTTCGAGAGTCCTTCGATACCGATATGCTGGGTGTGAAAACTGGTTCGGACACGGCCGCCGGAGTTGAACACCAGGGGATAGGTCTTCAGCAATTCGGGTTTGGAAACCGGCCCTTCCCTGGGCTCCGTGTACTTCGGAAGAGGTTCGTAGCCGAATTCCTCAAGAATCGAGGAGGCGATCTCGAATTTTCCCGAGGGTGTATCGAACCCGGGTTTGCCGTCGGGACGCAGCAGACCCTTTCTCCACTTTTTGTACTGCATCATGCCGGTTTCGAGAGATACAGTGCCGCCGGCAGCTCTTACATCCTCAAGTGTGAACCCCGATCCCTTCAGAACGTACCCGAGTAACTCTTCCTCGTTCTGAGGATAGAGATGACCGTACCCCAGTCTCTTCGCCAACTCCGCCACTATGAAGAAATCGCTTCTCGCTTCACCGAGGGGTTCTATCAACCTCTCGCGTATGCGAAACGTGGAACCATAGGTCATGTAAGAGACGTTTTCGAAATAGGTCGTAGCGGGAAGCACGATATCGGCGTACGCGGCATCGGCAGTCAAGTGCCGGTCGATGGTTACGAGGAAGTCCAGGCCATCAAGGGTCCTTCTCCAGATATCGGGTTCCGGCCAGGACGTGATAATCGAGCTGCCGAGAATGATGAGCGATCGAATCTTATAAGGGTCTGCCTCGAGAACCGATTTGGGAAGTGCGATCGCATGGGCTTCATCCCGGTACCTGATGTAGATCGGAAATCTGTCCCTGCCGAGTCTCGGTCCCTTATCGGGGTTTGCAATCAGGCCGTCACGGTTTATGGGGAAACGATTCTTGTCCATCGTGAAGCAGAGCCCGCCGGGGACATCCATCTGTCCGGCAAGCGCCCAGAGCACCAGGGTCGCTCTTATGTTCTGGACACCGCTATTTCCGTATTCGAGACCGGTGTACATCAGCTGTGATACACCTTTGGCTTCGGCCAACCTCCTGGCGAGACCGACAACGGTCTCTGCGGGGACCCCGGTGATGTGCTCCACGACTTCAGGCCTATAGTGCTGCACGTAGCCGGCCAGGCCATCAAAGCCAACGGTGTAGTCCCGGACGAATTCCTCATCGTAGAGTTCTTCCTCGATGAGCACCTGGATCAGACCCAGGGCGAGTGCGCCGTCAGTACCCGGCCGAACTGGTATCCACTGCGCACCGGTAAGTCTTGCCGTGGCGGTTCTCCGGGGATCTATCACGACGACCTCGGCGCCGCGGCTCGTCGCATCTAGAATCCGGTTCATGTCGATCGGCGGAAGGTCGGTTGCGGGATTGGTTCCCCAGACTACGATCATTTCGGAATTCTCGATATCGGAGAACGTGTTCATGAACATGCGTCCCATAGTGACGTGAGGTGCGATCATGCCGTATGCGACATAGCACAGCGCTCCGACACCCATCGTATTTGGAGATCCAAACGGAAAGAGTACGCTGTTGGCCGAGGAAGTAGCTACGCCCTTAGGCTGATATACATCACACATCGACACCTCAAAACTGCCGACACCGGTGTAGATTGCAGTGGCCTCGGCCCCGGACTCGTCCTTGATCGCTGTCAGCCGATCGACAATCGTTTCGAAGGCCTCGTCCCAGGAGATGCGTTCAAAGTCGTAAGTTCCTTTCTTTCCCCTTCGCTTCATCGGGTATAGCAGCCGGTCTTTCGAGTAGACGATATCCTGTGCATGCTCTCCCAGGCTGCAGATGATTCCCATTGGCGTACCCTCATCCGGGCGGATCTCAAGAAGCCTTCCCTGGTCATCCAGGGTCGCTACGATCCAGCATCCGGCAGGGCATATGCCGCAGACTCCCCGCTTCTCAGATGTTTGCTTACTCATGGCAGTCAGCGACGACGCTTACGAAAGAGCGTCAAATTGAAGTACTCCATCGAATCCGACCATTGCCCTACCGTACTCAATCCGACCTCTGTCGCCAGGGCGGCTATGGCTTCGGGTGAATACTTGTGTGAGTTCTCCGTGTGGATTTTCTCATCCTTATCGAAGCTGTAGGATCGGTTGAGATCGGCGATAGGAACTTCCTGCTTACACGTGCTCACCAGGTACATCTCAATCCGGTGTTCGGCTTCATTGTATATAGCGTGGTGGTTGAAGCGGTCGAGGTCGAACTCAGCCCGGAGATCCCGGTTGATCCTGGCGAGGAGATTCATGTTGAACCGCGCGGTCACACCCTGTGAATCGTTATAAGCTCCTTCGAGAATGCCCTTGTCCTTCTCCAGATCGAACCCGATCAGGATGAGGTCCTCGGGTCTCAGTGATCTCAAGATGCCCTTAAGAAAATTCATCGCTTTGCTGAATTCGAAATTGCCGATGCTCGAGCCAAGCCAGAGGATGAACTTGGGCTCGTCCGTATGCGTGTCTATGTGTGAGAGGCCTTCCTCGTATTCTGCTGCGACCGAGATGATCTTCAGATTGTCATAACGCTCCAGGAGCGACCTGGCACTCTGCTTCAGCATTTCGCGGGATACATCTATGGGACTGTATATGATGCCGTCACGTTCCTTGAGCATTTCATCGATTATGTACTGGGTCTTGGTACAGCTTCCGCTCCCCAGTTCCACCAGGGAGGACTCCGGGTGCATGTACGAAATGATCTCGTGGGCGAACGTCCGGAGAATCTCGGCTTCTGCCCGTGTCAGGTAGTACTCGGGCAACCGGCAGATCTCTTCGAAGAGCAGTGACCCGTGATAGTCGTAGAAATACACACACGGTAGGTACTTGGGGGATGCACTCAGGCCTTTATCGACATCTTCAGCGAAGGAATCGGTAAGCGCTTGGCTGTCGCCGGTGATTATCGTTGAGAGTTTTCGCGCGGAGTGCTGCATTCCTTAACTCCATTCACAGTCAGCTCAGGCGTAAGCCTTTAGGAACAATAAAACGTTCAGCGAAATCAAACAACCCCTGCACGACAAGTGCAAGGACCGCCGCCGGGACCGCACCCTGGAGAATCATAGTGATGTCATCAAGACGAATACCCGTCAGGATGGGCTGGCCATAACCGCCTGCTCCGATCAAGGCGCCGAGGGTCGCCGTACCTATGTTGATAACGGCCGAGGTCTTTATGCCCGCGAGTATGGTGCTGGATGCCATCGGAAGCTCGATCAAGCGCAGCCGTGCGGCGGGCGAAAGCCCAAGGGCGCGGGCCGATTCATTGACGGATACCGGTATGTCACGAATACCCGTATAGGTGTTGCGGACGATCGGCAGCAGACTATAGAGAAAGAGAGCTGTCACAGCTGGAGGGCCGCCGATCCCCAGAAGCGGGATCATGAAGACCAGAAGTGCGAGCGATGGTATCGTCTGGATCACGCCGACAACGCCCATGATTGCCTTTTCCAGACGCGGCGATTTGACTGCGATAATTCCCAGGGGGATCGCTATCAGAATCGCGGCCGACAGCGAAATCGCCACGAGGATCAGGTGGTCCACAGTGTGTTTTCCGAGCCGCTGCCAGAAACCCTCTCGTGAGTACTCTGTCTGGACACCAAACGTTTCCCCGATGAAAGCGGCTGCGATCTCCTTTTCGTGAATCCCCTCGAGTTTTGCCCGGGCATTCATTCCAATCATCTTCGATTCAGGAATCCGGCCGGCGAGTCCTTCCAGCTTCTCGATGAGTTGGGGCGCGCGCCCGGCGAGATCTTCACGATAGAGAAGCACCGCGTCATACTGGGGGAAGTAGGCGCGGTCATCCTCAAGAGCACGCAGGTTGTAGTACTCGATCTCCGCGTCGGTTGAATAAAGATCAATGACGTGGATCGACTCGCTGTCGATACCCCGGTAGGCGAGATCGTGATCGAGACCGCGTACGAAGTCCTGCGGTAGTTGATAATGCATACGCAACCCCTGCCAACCGTCCTCACGATCCATGAACTCATTGGTGAACCCGAACTTGAGTTCCGGATGGTCCCTGAGATCGGAGATGTTGCTGATATCCAGCCGGACGGCAAGGGTCTCTTTCATGCCTATGGCATAGGTGTTGTTGAAGCCCAGCGGCCGGCTGATCCTGATACCGAATTCGGCGAGTTTAGCCTCGATTTCGCGCTCGGTTTCGAGGTTGTACTGTTTGAGAATCTCCCGCTGGATAGTACCCGTATAGTCGGGGTAAATGTCGATACCGCCACCGGCGAGCGCGTTCCAGAGGACACGTGTGCCACCCAGTTCACGCCGGTGCTCGGCCGGTAGCCCCTCGCTTCTTGCCAGCTGGGTGACGATTTCGCCGAGGATAACGTTCTCGGTGAATTTCTTGGATCCCACCCTGATAGGGCGGTCCGTGCGATCATCTCCCGGTGTCTGAGCAGGGACGAGACACAGGAGGAGAGAGAGAACGATCGTCCAGCATGCGAGCTTACCAGTCATACCTGCTCTCCCGTCATGCCGTCAAGAGGGCTCCGTTGCGCACTTATGAACCGCGTCACAAATGGATCGGCGGGTGACTTGACAAGATCATCGAGCGCACCCTGCTGTACGATCTCACCGTCACGCATCAATACGATGGTATCGCCCAGATAGGCCGCTTCGCCCAGATCATGGGTGACCATGATCACAGTCTTATTGAGTTTGTTGAAGATGGACTTGAGTTCTGCCTGTAGATCGACCCGGATCAGCGGATCGAGAGCCCCCAGGGGCTCATCCATCAGCAGAAGTTTCGGATCGAGCATCAACGCACGCATGAGGCTTACCCGCTGTCTTTGACCACCCGAGAGCTGTCCGGGATAGCGCGGCAGGGCGTCTTCCGGGAACTGGGTGAGTTCCACCAGCTCGGAAACTCGTGATTTGATCCTGGATGTATCCCATCCGAGATAGGCGGCCATCAGCGTTAGGTTCTCGTAGGTCGTCAGGTGGGGGAAAAGTCCGCCTTCCTGGATGACATATCCCATCTTCCGGCGCATGAGCAACACGGCTTCGGGTGTTACGCGCTCGCCGTCGAAAGCGATCGTCCCATGATCTGCTGGAAGGAGACCTATGATCAGGCGGAGAACGGTCGATTTACCGCATCCGCTGGGGCCGAGCAGGACGGTTGTCCGCCCGACGTCAACGGTCAGGCTAAAAGACCTGACGGCGGCGAGCTGATCGAAGGACTTGGATACGTCGTTTAGTAATAGCATAACAATACTTCAAACCTGCCAACTATGTTTAGGCCCAAGTATAACGCTGCATGTGATTTATGCAACTCCGTGAAATCCGGTGACAGTTTACTAATTCGGAACTGTCACCAGATCAGTCATTCATCCGGGGAAGTCAAGGCCGCCGGTTGGCTGTCGCGGATTTCCTGCTTCACGCGTTCATATACATTATAGACGATGGGACATACCGAACAGCTTGAGAATGCCAGATCCAGCCGGGACATGAATCCTGCCCTCTGGAGGCTTGGATATGAGCGACAGTCATCAGGTCTGTCCGAATAGACGGTACAGGCGTTGTCGACAAGGAAAGGACACGGCGTGAGCTTGTAGTAGTGTTCTTCACCATTCCTGTAGCCATTGAGGTATTTCGCTATGAAATCCTCTCGCGGCATCTTGAGACGCCCGGCAAGACGATCGATGTCCCCAGCGGTGAGCATGGGGCGGAACACCTTGCAGCAGTTGCCGCACTCCGGGCACTCGATTTCTGCTGACACCTCCCGGTAGTGCTTGCGGACAATAGCGTCGATCTCTTCGGTCGTGA